>NZ_WTVM01000054.1 GCF_012910885.1 Azoarcus taiwanensis
TGAGCGAACACATTCATTACGTCACTGACGCCAATTTTGATAGCGAAGTCATCCAGGAACAGCTACCGGTTCTGGTCGACTACTGGGCCGAATGGTGCGGACCCTGCAAAATGATCGCACCCATTCTGGACGACGTCGCCAAGGAGTACGCAGGCAAGCTCAAGGTCGCCAAGCTCAACATCGACGAGAACCAGGAAACCCCAGCCAAATTCGGTATTCGTGGCATCCCGACGCTGATGCTCTTCAAGGGCGGCAATGTGGAAGCGACCAAGGTCGGCGCCCTCTCGAAGTCACAATTGACAGCTTTCATCGACAGTAACCTCTGACAAGCGCGGCGGGCGTTCGACCCGCTGTCCAAACAAGGCGTCGCGCCCCGGAATTGCGACGCCTCCCCTCCCCCTGTATTTCACCTCCCGAAGACTTTTCATCTTCCTCATCGGCGCGCGTGCGCGAAGAAAAAACCATGCATCTATCGGAGCTCAAGTCCCTCCACGTCAGCCAGTTGCTCGAAATGGCCACTGAACAAGGCATCGAGGGCGCCAACCGCCTCAAGAAACAGGAGCTCGTGTTTGCGCTGCTCAAGAATCGCGCGAAGAAGGGCGAGCCGATCTACGGTGACGGCGCCCTGGAGGTTCTGCCGGACGGCTTCGGTTTCCTGCGTTCGCCCGACACTTCGTATCTTGCCGGCACTGACGACATCTACGTGTCGCCGTCGCAAATCCGACGCTTCAACCTTCACACCGGCGACACCATCGAGGGCGAGATTCGCACCCCGAAGGACGGCGAGCGTTACTTCGCGATGGTCAAGCTCGACAAGATCAATGGCGAGGTTCCCGAGAACTGTAAGCACAAGATCCTGTTCGAGAACCTGACCCCGCTGCATCCAAACGAGTGTCTGCGCCTGGAGCGCGACATGCGCGGAGAGGAGAACATCACCGGTCGTGTCATCGACATGATCGCGCCGATAGGCAAAGGGCAGCGCGGCCTCATCGTCTCCCCGCCGAAGAGCGGCAAGACCGTGATGCTGCAGCACATCGCACACGCAATCACCTCCAACCACCCCGACGTGATCGTCATCGTCCTGTTGATCGACGAGCGCCCGGAAGAGGTCACCGAGATGCAACGCTCGGTGCGCGGCGAAGTGGTCGCATCGACCTTCGACGAACCAGCGGCCCGTCACGTGCAGGTCGCAGAAATGGTAATCGAGAAAGCCAAGCGCCTGACCGAGCACAAACGCGACGTCGTTATCCTCCTGGATTCGCTGACTCGTCTGGCCCGTGCCTACAACACCATCGTGCCCGCATCGGGCAAGGTGCTGACCGGCGGCGTGGACGCCAATGCCTTGCAGAAACCCAAGCGTTTCTTCGGCGCAGCCCGCAACATCGAGGAAGGCGGCAGCCTGACGATCATCGCCACCGCGCTGATCGACACGGGTAGCCGCATGGATGACGTGATCTACGAGGAGTTCAAGGGCACCGGCAACATGGAGCTGCATCTCGAGCGCAAGATGGCCGAGAAGCGGGTCTATCCCGCGATCAACGTCAATCGCTCCGGTACTCGCCGTGAAGAGCTGCTGATGAAACCGGAAATCCTCCAGAAAGTCTGGGTGCTGCGCAAGCTGCTGTACGGCATGGACGATCTGGACGCGATGGAATTCCTGCTCGACAAGATCCGCGCGACCAAGAACAACGGAGAGTTCTACGACGCAATGCGAAGGGGCTGAGCAACGCGGTTCCGGTTGCACAATAGAAAGGGCGCCACACGGCGCCCTTTCTCGTTCACGCAGGCCTGAGCTCAGCTGTAGTCGAAGAATCCCTTGCCAGTCTTACGTCCTAGATAACCTGCCTCGACCATCTCCACCAACAAAGGCGCCGGACGGTATTTCGGGTCCTTGAACCCCTCAAACAACACCTGCATCACCGCGAGCTCGACATCGAGGCCAATCAGATCGCAAAGCGCCAGAGGACCGATCGGGTGATTGCAGCCAAGCTTCATCGCCTCATCGATCTCCGCGGCTGTAGCAAGCCCTTCTCCAAGGGCAAAAACCGCCTCGTTGATCATCGGGCACAGCATGCGGTTCACTACAAAGCCCGGGCTGTTACGGACCTGCACCGGTGTCTTTCCGACCGCGTGCGAGACGTTCTCGACCGCCTGATAGGTTTCCTCCGAGGTCTGTAGCCCGCGAATCAGCTCCACGAGCGCCATCATCGGCACCGGGTTGAAGAAATGCATGCCGACGACCTTGTCCGGACGCCCGGTGGCTGCTGCCAGCTTGGTGACCGAAATGGACGAAGTGTTGGTTGCAATGATCGCATCCGGGCGCATCGTCGAATCCAGCTGATCGAAGATCTTAAGCTTCAGATCAAGGTTTTCCGTGGCCGCCTCGATGACAAGATCCACTTCGGCCAACGCACCGATCGCGGTGCTGGTGACAATGCGGCCAAGTACGACGCCCTTGTCGGCCTCGGTCATCTTTTCCTTCTTGATCAGGCGGTCGAGGCTGCCTGCAATTGTCTTGACACCTCTCTCGAGCGCGGCATCGGCGACATCGGTCATCACCACGTCGAAACCTGCCACCGAAAACGCCTGGGCAATGCCATTGCCCATCGTGCCAGCACCGACCACACCGACCTTACGAATTTCCATGCTCTATCTCCCTCAATTGCGTTCGCGAATTCACGCAACGGCACTGAGCGTACTATCCATACCGCAGCGTATGGATAGTACTCTACCGCAAAGGAAAGCGATGAGGCCAGCGCAAATAGCCGCCTTCCGCACAGCGAAGCGCCGTACGCACAAGAAAAAAGGGAGTCTCCCGATGGAGACTCCCTTTTCTTGTAAGCTGGCGGAGTGGACGGGACTCGAACCCGCGACCCCCGGCGTGACAGGCCGGTATTCTAACCAACTGAACTACCACTCCAAGTACTGCATATGTCGCCTGAACGACACGGCACCATAAGTCGTGCCGCTGAAAGCTGGCGTCCCCACGGGGATTCGAACCCCGGTTACCGCCGTGAAAGGGCGATGTCCTAGGCCTCTAGACGATGGGGACCTAGTGTTACCGAATTTCCTGTGGTGGAGGTAAGCGGGATCGAACCGCTGACCTCTTGCATGCCATGCAAGCGCTCTCCCAGCTGAGCTATACCCCCAACGAAGCTGCGCATTATAGCGATGCTGACCACCTACTGCAAGCAGTGCCGGGCACTGCGGTAATGCTGGCGGAGTGGACGGGACTCGAACCCGCGACCCCCGGCGTGACAGGCCGGTATTCTAACCAACTGAACTACCACTCCATGTACTTCTCTGTCGCTTTCGCGACCTGGCCCGATTTCTCGGACCACCAGAATCTGGCGTCCCCACGGGGATTCGAACCCCGGTTACCGCCGTGAAAGGGCGATGTCCTAGGCCTCTAGACGATGGGGACCTAGTCTTTCGTTTGGTGGAGGTAAGCGGGATCGAACCGCTGACCTCTTGCATGCCATGCAAGCGCTCTCCCAGCTGAGCTATACCCCCGACGGCGAAAGAGCGCGCATTATAGGTTCCACTATTGCGGCTGTAAACCCCATTGGCGTTAAAAAACGGGCTCAAAGCACCTTGCCGGGATTCATGATTCCATTCGGGTCGAATGTCCGCTTGAGCGCACGCATCAGGTCAAGCTCCAAGCCACTCTTGTAACGGGTAATTTCGTCTCTCTTGAGCTGGCCCAGACCATGCTCGGCCGAGATCGAACCGTCAAGCGAGTTCACCAGATCATGAACCACGCGATTGATCTCAGGCGTCAGCCCGATGAAGGCCTGATTGTCGATCGCGTCGGTACGCGAAAGATTGTAGTGCAGATTACCGTCACCAATGTGGCCGAAAACCACGATCCGGACATCCGGCCAGCGCGCCTCGAGCAGTTGGCCCGCCCGCTCGATGAAATCCGGAACTCGACTGACCGGCACGGATACATCATGTTTGATGCTGACCCCTTCGATCCGTTGGGCTTCCGAGATGTTCTCGCGCAGCGACCACAGGGCCTTGGTTTGCGAGAGTGAAGCCGCGACGACTGCGTCGCTGACCGCACCAGTCTCCAAGGCATCTGCAAGCGCCCGCTCCAGCAGCGCTGACAGGCCCTCCTGTTGCACGGTGTCACTCAGCTCGACCAGGACCGACCATGCCGGCAAGGGGTCGATGGGCGGACGCGCACCGGGGATGTGCTTGAAGACGAGCTCCAACGCCGGGCGCCCCATGATTTCGAACGCGGTAACACGGTCGCCGCAGGTCGATTTGAGGGCTTTCAGCAGGCCTACCGCCGCGGTCGGACCAGACACCGCAACCCAGGCAGTGGATCTCGCCCTGGGGCGCGGAAATAGCTTGAGCACTGCCGCCGTGATGATACCGAGCGTACCTTCGGCGCCGATGAACAAGTGTTTGAGATCGTAGCCGGTATTGTCCTTGCGCAGTGCCCGAAGACCGTTCCAGACCTGACCGTCGGGCAACACAACCTCGAGGCCCAGCACAAGGTCCCGCATATTGCCGTATCGCAGCACCTGGACCCCACCAGCGTTGGTGGAAAGGTTTCCGCCCACCTGACAGCTTCCCTCGGATGCGAGCGACAAGGGAAAAAAGCGGTCAATGCCCTCGGCGATTTCCTGAATCGACGCGAGGGTACAACCTGCTTCCACCGTGACGGTATTGTTTTCGGCGTCGAGCGCACGGACACGCGCCATCCGGCTCAGGTTGATGACGACCGCGCGGGCTCGCGCGAGCGGCGTCGCGCCGCCGCACAAGCCGGTGTTGCCACCCTGAGGTACGATCGAGACGCCAGCTCGCGCGCAAACGCTCACCACCTCGGCGACCTGAACGGTGTCGTCCGGGAAGACCACCGCCAATGCGTCTCCGGTATATCGACCACGCCAGTCGGTGAGATAAGGCGCCATCTCATCCGCAGATGACAACACGCGATTGTGGCCGACAACTGCGACAAGAGCTTCAATTAGGCTTCGCCCGCCAGTCTCGCTCACGTCAACTCCAGCGCCTGTTGCAACAGCGCACTGCTGCGCTCCACCGCAGCCTCGCCTTCTTCAATGGCTTCGTTCGCACGATCGAATTCCATCATGTTCAGATGCGCCACGCGCGGTGAGATCACGACATCAGCCGGCTCGCCGGCCAGACGACTGCGGGCGATGCGCATCTGCATTATGTTTATGCTGGTGGTCACCACATCCGGGAGCGACGGCAATTCGCTCACCTGGCCTGCGGTTTCGCGCTCACTCTTCGTCAGTCCGATGGCACCGAAAAGGCGCTGCGCCCAGCCATGATCGTCGTCGGCCATCGTGGGATTCTGCCGCCGGGCGCGCCCTACAACCCCGGAACCAAGCTCCACCGCGATGACGATCTCGGCCCCGAGTGCGCGACACAGCGAAACCGGAACCGGATTCACCAATCCGCCATCGACAAGAACTCGGCCACCTCGAAGAACTGGCGAGAACAATCCGGGGAGCGCAATCGACGACTGCACCGCCTCGGCCACCTTGCCTTCACGAAGCCACACTTCGCGACCAGTGTGCAACTCGGTGGCGACGCAGGCAAAGGGGAGGTTCAGACTGGCAAAGTCGGAGGCGAAAAAGTGCTCCGCGCAGTACTGGACCACACGGTCACCGCGAATCAGGCCACCGCGAAAGCTCACGTCCAGCATGGAGACCACGTCCTGCCAGTCCAGAGCGCGCACCCAGGATTCGAGCTGATCCGAACGCCCGGAAGCCAGTGCCGCACCAACGAGTGCGCCGATCGAGCAACCGCTGACAACGTCGACACGTACCCCGAGGTTCGCCAGCGCGCGCAACACACCCAGGTGCGACCAGCCGCGTGCCGCACCGCTGCCGAGCGCCAACCCGATGACCGGCGAACCGTCCTTGCGCTCGATCGGGGCGGACTCGTACATTGCCTGCGGCTAACTTAAGGGCGTGGCGTAGAGGTCGTGCACATCGCAATCGGTGATGCGCACCCGTGCAAACTCGCCGACGGGCAGATGCTCGCCATCAGGGATGACGACGAGCCCATCGATCTCGGGCGCGTCAGCGCATGAACGTGCCAGCGCACCCTCCTCGTCCACCTCCTCGACAAGCACGTCGACCTCCCGATCGATCCAGCGCTCGAGCCGACAGGTCGAGATGTCTTCCTGGAACGACATCAGTCGCATGCGTCGCTCCTCGCGGACTTCGTCCGGCACCGGATCCGGCAACGCGTTCGCCGTGGCGCCTTCGACCGGAGAATACGCAAACGCACCAACACGATCGAGTTGTGCTTCAGCGAGAAACTCAAGCAATTCCTGAAAGTCAGCCTCGGTCTCACCCGGGAAGCCAGTGATGAAGGTGGAACGTATGGTCAGATCCGGACAGATCTCACGCCATTTGCGAATACGCTCGAGCACATTCTCGGAACTCGCCGGCCGCTTCATCGCCTTGAGGATGCGCGGACTTGCATGCTGAAACGGAATGTCCAGATAGGGCAGGATCAATCCCTCAGCCATGAGCGGGATGATGTCGTCCACGCTTGGATAGGGATACACGTAGTGCAGTCCTACCCACACTCCGAGCTCGCCGAGTGCCCGCGCCAGGTCGTACAGGCGGGTCTTGACCGGACGACCATTCCAGAAGCCCGTGCGGTACTTCAAGTCGACGCCATAGGCACTGGTGTCCTGCGACACCACGAGAATCTCCTTGACGCCAGAGTCGACCAGCGCTTCGGCTTCCTTCATGACTTCATGAATCGGACGGCTGACCAGGTCGCCGCGCATTGACGGAATGATGCAGAAGCTGCAGCGATGGTTGCAGCCTTCGGAGATCTTCAGGTAGGCATAGTGCTGCGGGGTCAGCCTGACACCCTGAGGTGGCACCAGATCGACGAAGGGGTCGTGAGGCTTGGGCAGATGCAGATGAACCGCCCGCATCACCTCGTCGGTCGCATGAGGGCCGGTGACCGCGAGCACTTGCGGGTGAGCAGCAAGCACCACGTCGTCTTTTGCGCCGAGACAGCCAGTAACGATGACTTTTCCGTTTTCGGCAAGCGCTTCGCCGATGGCGTCGAGCGACTCCTCGACCGCGGCGTCGATGAAACCACAGGTATTGACGACGACAAGGTCGGCCTCGTCGTAGCCGCCGGAGATCTCGTAACCCTCGGCGCGCAGCCGGGTCAGGATGTGCTCCGAGTCGACCGTCGCCTTCGGGCATCCTAGCGAAACGAACCCGACACGCGGGGTGTGCTGCATGGGTTGCTGACTCATCGGTGATTGAATCAAATACCGCTCGGCCTTGTACCCAAGCGGGGTCGGAAATGTGTCTTACGCAAAGCGCTCAGGGCTTCTTGCCGCTGCCGCTCTTCGCCGGTTCGCCGGCAGATCCGGAATCACGCTCGCTACCATCCTGCGGCGGATACTTGGGGAAGGGAAATCCGGTGAACATGTTGCGGGTCTGGCTCTCGATCTGCTCTTGCATCTGATCGAACATCTTCTTGCTCTGTTCGACATACGCACCCATGACGCTTTTCAGTGCCGGCCCCTGAAAATTCAGGAACTGGGCCCACAGATCCTGGCTGATCGGGCTGTTCTCCCCGTAGATCGCCCGGGCCTGTTCCTGCAGCTTGCCCTGCATCTCGGTAAAGGCCTTGATATTGTTCTCGAGGTACTTGCCCATCATGCCTTGCGTCGCATTGCCGTAGAAACGGATCATGTGCGACAGCAGATCGCTGGTAAACATCGGCGCGCCGCCGGCCTCTTCCTCGAGAATGATCTGCAGCAGGATGCTACGCGTGAGATCCTCGCCGCTCTTCGCATCGACGACCTGAAATTCCTCCCGCTCGAGCACCAGTTCCTTCACGTCTGCAAGGGTGATGTATGAACTGGTCCGCGTGTCGTAAAGACGGCGGTTAGGGTATTTCTTGATCAGTCTGTTCTTCGTTTCCGGCATCTCGTGGATCTCCTCCGTGGCGAGCACAGCGCCAACTCTCCAATTATAACCACTACATGCGCGAAACCCCGCTCTCTGGCGGGGTCTCGCGCACTTCATGCTGAGTGGCTGGCAAGCCTCAGCACATATGCAGGCCACCATTGATGTTGATCGTGGCACCTGTGATGTAACCCGCCAGATCAGAAGCCAGATAGGCACACAGACCGCCGATTTCTTCCGGACGACCCAGGCGCTTCATCGGCACGGTATCGATGATGCCCTGACGGATGTCCTCGCGGATCGCCATCACCATGTCGGTACCGATATAACCAGGTGCGATGGCATTGACGGTCACGCCCTTGGTCGCCAGCTCTGCTGCAAGCGCCTTGGTGAATCCAAGCACACCGGCCTTGGCGGTCGAGTAGTTGGTTTGACCCGCCTGACCTTTGACACCATTCACCGAGGAAATGTTGATGATACGGCCCCAGCCACGCTCAGCCATCTTCGCAGAAACATGATGGGTAACGTTGAACAGGCTGTTCAGATTGGTGTTGATCACCGCATCCCACTGGCCCTTCTCCATTTTCGGGAAGAACTTGTCACGGGTAATACCGGCATTGTTGACCAGGACGTCGACGCCGCCGACTTCGCTCTCGATGCGAGCGATCATCTCGCGACAGGACTCGTAGTCGGAAACATCGCCTTCGGCAGGCGTGAAATCGAAACCGAGCTCCTTTTGCTGCGCGAGCCACTCGTCCTTCTGCGGAAAACCGGGCAGGCAGTTGGCGACCACTTTGAAACCCTGCTGGGCCAGCGACTGGCAAATCGCGGTACCGAGACCGCCCATGGCGCCGGTGACGAGAGCGACTTTCTGGGACATCGTTCTTTCCTTATTGCAAGGGGTTGTTTGAACAAAGGTTTTCCGCGCCGCGCAATGCTGAGACAGACGACTCAGCCGACAGGCAACTGCAGGCAGACGGACCTTCAGCGGTTAGATCTTACGACATAACGACAGCTTTTTGTTGCGTCGCAATAACTCAGGCGCAAAAAAAAGCGCCCCGAAGGGCGCCTTTGTTCGGACCACGGACTCCGTCCGGCTCAAAACATATGCTGACCACCGTTGATCGAGATGTTGGCGCCGGTAACAAACGCCGCCTCCTCGGACGAGAGGTAAGCGACCAAGCCCGCGATCTCCTCGGGTTTACCCAGGCGTGAAACCGGGATCTGCGGCAGGATCTTGGAGTCCAGAATCTCCTGCGGGATCGCGGTCACCATCTTGGTACCGATGTAACCCGGGGAGATCGTGTTGACTGTCACGCCGCTACGTGCAACCTCGAGCGCCAAGGCCTTCGTGAAGCCGTGCATGCCGGCCTTGGCCGCAGAGTAGTTGGTCTGGCCGAACGCGCCCTTCTGGCCATTGACCGACGACACGTTGATGACGCGACCCCACTTGCGCTCGACCATGCCATCGACCACTTGCTTGGTCATGTTGAACACGCTGTCGAGGTTGGTGCTGACCACCGCATCCCAGTCGGCCTTGGTCATCTTCTTGAAGGTCATGTCACGGGTGATGCCGGCATTGTTGACCAACACATCGACCGGACCGACTTCACGGGTCACCTGTTCCACGCAGGCCTTGCAGGAATCGAAATCGGCCACGTCACACGGAAACGCCCGAAAGCCGTAACCCATGTTCTGCATGTTCTTGAGCCATTCCTCAGCCTTGGTATTGCCCGGGGAATGCGTGGTCACGACCTTGTAGCCCAGCGCCGAGAGCTTGATGCAGATCGCTTCGCCAAGGCCGCCCATGCCGCCGGTAACGAGTGCAACTCTTGTCATTGTGTTTCCTCCTCTCCCAAAGGGTTTTCCGAAGGGCAGTGCATTCGATCAGACAGCGCGCCCCGTACTCGCTGCCTGTCGCAAAACCAATGCCTTGAAACTCAGGCCTTCTCCTTCACATAGCGACCGGGGGCGGGTTCGATCGGTGCGTACCGCGTATTGCCAGGCCGTCCGCGGGCCGCGACCGGCTTGCCGCTGCGCACTTTCAGCCACTCGATCCAGTGCAACCACCAGCTTCCCTTTTGCTCACTTGCACCCTCGAACCACTCTTCCGGGTCGGCAGGCGCTGCATCATTCACCCAGTAACTACGCTTGTTCTTCGATGCCGGGTTGATCGCACCGGCAATGTGGCCACTCGCGCCGAGCACGAAGGTCGTCTCGCCGCCAAGCAAGGGGCGCGCATGATAGGCGCTCTTCCATGGCACGATATGGTCTTCTCGCGCCGCAAGCAAGTAGGCCGGCGCATCGACCTTGCGCAAATCAACCTTCATACCCAGCATTTTGAGCCGGCCAGGCACCCGCAGATTGTTCTCGAGGTACATGTTTCGCAGGTACCAGGCCAGGAACGGTCCGGGCAGATTGGTCGAATCCGAGTTCCAGTAAAGCAGATCGAAGGGGACCGGCTTGTTCCCTTTCAGGTAATTGCCGACGACGTATTGCCAGATCAGGTCGTTGGCGCGCAAGGCCGAAAAAACGTTCGCCAGCTCCTGCCCCTTGAGCAACCCACCCTTGCCTATCGAAGCTTCGCGGGCCGCCACGCTGGCTTCATCCACAAGACAGCCGAGTTCTCCCGCATCAGCAAAGTCGAGCAAAGTGGTCATCAGCGTGACGCTTTCGACCGGATCCTCGCCGCGCGCCCTGGCCACCGCAAGCGCGGAGGTCAGAATCGTTCCGCCCACGCAGAAACCGAGCACATTCGGCTTCTTCACCCGGGTCACTGCACGGACCACGTCCAGCGCCGCCAACGGCCCTTTCTCCAGGTAATCGTCCCAACCGAAATGCGACTCCGCCGCTCCGGGGTTCTTCCACGACACCAGAAAGACGGTCACGCCCTGTTCTACGATGAAGCGAACCAGGGAGTTCTCCGGCTGCAGGTCCATGATGTAGAACTTGTTGATGCATGGAGGCACGATCAGCAGCGGTTTTTGCACCACCTTGTCGGTGAGCGGCGCGTACTGAATGAGTTGCATCAACTCGTTCTCGAAGATTACCGAGCCCGGCGTCAGCGCAAGATTGCGCCCGACTTCGAACGCCGAGTCGTCGGTCATCGAAATCCGCCCCTTCTCGAGGTCAGCCAGGAGATTCTGGATGCCGCGAGTGATGCTCTCGCCCTGAGTTTCGAGCGCGACCTTGACGAACTCAGGATTCGTCGCCGCGAAGTTCGACGGCGACATTGCGTCGAGATACTGCCGCGTCAGGAAACGGATGCGCGACTTCGCCCGCCCATCGGACATGGGAATCGCCTCGGACATCTGCTCGAGAAAGTCGGCGTTGATCAGGTAGGCTTGGCGAACGTAATCGTAGACCGGGCTCTCACTCCACTCAGGTGCGGAGAAACGTCGATCACCGGGCGCGGGCGAGGCTACCGGCTCGCCACCCTGCCCCGGCTTGGACTTGAGCATCGTCGCCCACAGATTGCCGTGACGCTCGGCAAAGCGCTTCTGCAGCTCGGCCAGCTTCTCAGCCTCCGGCAGCGGCAGGTTCTCGGCCGGAGCGCCGCCGCTGTCCTGAATCGCCGCGTGCTGACGGGCCAGCGCACCGAAAAAATTGTTCGCCATCTCCTGGCCGAACTGGATCATGCCCTCCATGCCGAAATTGCTGGTTTGGTCTTTCGAATCGGACATCAGGCCCCTCCTGAGGCATTCCTGTTAAGCGAACTCGACTGCCGGCGCCGGTTTCACCGGGTGCCTGCAACCGGTAGAATCCGCGGCATGTACATCATCGCCATCGCCTGGCTCTATGTCGTCGTTCTCACGGCGATCTCCAATACCACCGTGATTGGGGGCGTGCTCACATTCCTGCTTGCCGGCGTGGGACCGCTCGCCCTCTTCCTGTGGATCTTCGGTACGCCGGCACGCCGTCGGGCCGCGGCGCGACGCGCTACGACGGACATCGTTGATACGAACGATAGAGCCGAATCCACGCGGGAGCAATAGCGCAAACGCTCGGCAGCCAGGCCCGAGGCAGATCTTCCTTATCGCTCATACCATATCAAAGTCGCAAAACGGCCGGTGACCCCGTCCCGCCGATATGAGTAGAAACGCTCGGAATCCTGCCAGGTGCATGTCCCGCCGCCGTACACGCCCGACACCCCTGCAGCATGCAGCCGTTGCCGAGCAAGTTCGAAAAGGTCGGCGAACCACTTGCCCCGGCGCTCCGCAGCCCGAAACGCCGAATGATGCTCTGGACTGGCGCCAACAAAGGCGTCACGCACCTCGTCACCCACCTCGAAAGCACCCGGACCGATCGCCGGACCCATCCATGCAACGACCTCGTTCGCAGGCACGGCCATCGCCTGGATTGTCGCCTCTACCACACCCGCCAGCAGACCACGCCAGCCGGCATGTGCAACCCCGACTATCCTCCCATCCACGCTCGACAAGGCCACCGGCAGGCAGTCTGCGGTCATGACCGCACACACCACGCCGGGGTCACGCGTGATCGACGCATCGGCCACCGGAGCCTCTTGCGCGCATGCCGCATGCCCGGCGTCTGCCACTGCCACGCCATGGACCTGTTCGAGCCACAGCGGCGACGAAGGCAGCAGTGCATTCAGCCTGCGCCGATTCTCGGCGACGGCGATCGGGTCATCACCAACATGAAGCGCGAGATTCAGTCCCTGGTAGGGGCCAACACTCACACCGCCGGCACGCGTCGTCACCCGGACACAGACCCCGGGCGGCGCTGGCCACTGGGGCGCGAGCAACTGCAGCTTATCGCTCATACCCGGCCTCACCTCCGAGCGCGACGATCAACTGAGCCATGTCCTCGGCCATTGGCACCTCCCACTGCATTTCCTGCCCACTGGCCGGATGCAGCAGGCCGAGCCTGAACGCATGCAGTGCCTGGCGCGCAAATCCGCTCAACCTGGGATCGGCGACACGGCGTGGGCCATAGACCGGGTCACCGACAAGCGGATGACCGAGGTGCTGCATGTGCACCCTTATCTGATGGGTTCGCCCGGTTTCCAGCATGCATTGCACCAGGGTCGCGCAGCCAAATCGCTCACAGACCCGGTAGTGCGTACGTGCCTCGCGCGCGCCATCTACAACGGCCATCCGAAGCCGATTGACCGGGTGGCGGCCAATCGGCGCGTCAACCATTCCCCCGCTACGCATGTCGCCAATCACCAGCGCATAGTAGTGGCGTTTTACAGTCCGCGCCTGCAACTGCCTGATCAACGCCGTCTGAGACTCGAGAGTGCGCGCCACGACGAGCAGACCGCTGGTGTCCTTGTCGAGGCGGTGCACGATGCCGGCTCGCGGCACACCGGCCAACTCAGGCGCATGATGCAACAAGGCGTTGAGGAGCGTGCCGCTCCAGTTGCCGCTACCGGGGTGCACAACCAATCCCGCCGGCTTGTCGATCACCAGCAAATGCGCGTCTTCGAAAACGATGGCGAGTGGAATGTCCTCGGCTGACTCCGCGCGCTCCTCGGGGGTTGGTGGCTGTTCCAGTGCCAGCGATTCACCCCCCCAAACCTTTCGCTTGGGTTCGTTCGCGACCAGCCCGTCGAGTCGAACACGACCGTCACGCAACCAGTCCTGCAAGCGGCTGCGCGAGTGCGACGGAAACATTCGGGCAAGCGCCTGGTCAAGACGCAAGCCAGCGCATTCGTGCGGCACAATCATCTGCTCTACGCCCGATTGCGTTGAAGCCTCTGGGCTATAATGATCCGATTCTTTCACTAGAGTGCGCATATAACATGCTTGGATTGACCATGCGGAGTTTAGCGGTATTCGCCGCGCTGCTGATCGCCGGATGCGGCCTGCTGCCCGAGCAGGTCGATGAAACAGCCGGCTGGAGTGCCCAGAGAATCTACAGCGAGGCGCGAGGTGCGATGACCGAAGGCTCGTACGAGCGGGCCATCAACCTCTACGAACGCCTCGAGGCGCGCTACCCCTACGGTCGGTTTGCTCAACAGGCACAGATCGAAGTTGCCTATGCGCATTACAAGAAGAACGAACCGGCGCTCGCCATCGCCGCGGCCGACCGCTTCATCCGGCTCTATCCGGACCACCCGAACGTCGATTATGCCTACTATCTGAAGGGTCTCGTGACCTTCAATGAAGATCTCGGTCTGATGGGATTCATCTCCAATCAGGACCTTTCTGAACGTGACCCGAAGGGCGCGCAGGAATCATTCGATGCGTTCAACGAACTGGTCACGCGCTTCCCGGACAGCCGCTACACCCCGGACGCGCTGCAGCGCATGCGCTACCTGGTGAATTCACTCGCTGCCCACGAAGTTCACGTGGCGCGTTACTACCATCGGCGTGGCGCATATGTCGCCGCAATAAACCGCGCCAAGACTGCCTTGAGCAACTACCCGGACACGCCGGCGATCGAGGAGGCACTTTTCCTGCTGGTAAGCAGCTACGACGCGCTGGGCATGGAAGAGTTGCGCGACGACGCCGAGCGCGTCATGCGCATGAACTTTCCCGACAGTGTCTGGTTTGCCGGTGGCCCGGATGCAAGAAAGCCCTGGTGGCAGCTCTGGTAATCGGAAACGCCCGCCATCGGGCGGGCCAGCCGCTTCAGCCGCGTCCGTAGTCGTCTTCGAAGCGGACGATGTCATCCTCTCCGAGGTACGACCCGGACTGAACCTCGATCATTTCCAGATCGACCTTGCCCGGGTTTTCGAGGCGGTGGGTGGTACCTAAGGGGATGTAGGTCGACTGGTTCTCGGACAGCAAAAAAACCTCGTCGCCCCTGCTCACTCGCGCAGTCCCCCTCACCACGATCCAATGCTCGGCCCGGTGGTGGTGCATCTGCAGGCTCAACGAAGCCCCGGGACGAACGACGATGCGCTTGACCTGGAACCGTTCGCCGCCGTCAATTGAGTCGTAATAGCCCCAGGGGCGGTGGACCTTGCGATGCACCGAAACCTGCGGCGCATCAGACTGCCGCAACCGCTCGACAACCTTCTTGACGTCCTGGGTGTGACCGCGGTCTGCCACCATCACCGCATCCGGGGTTTCCACTACGACCAGGTCGCGCACGCCGACACAGGCAACCAGGCGGCTCGAGGCCTGCACCAGATTGTCGCGCGAAGCCTCAAACACCACGTTCCCACGCGCGGCGTTTCCATTCTCGTCTTTCACCGCCAGCGACCACAAGGCGTCCCAGGCACCCACGTCCGACCACCGGGCCTGCATTGGCACGACTCGCAGCGATGCAGACAGGCCGCCCCGGGCGGCCAGCGGTTCCATGACCGCATAATCGATGGAGTCCGAGGGACACGACATGAAATCCTCGCGGCCCACGCGAACAAAGTCGACATCACGCTGCGCGCCCGCCAGGGCCCGGGCACACGCGTCATGCATGGCAGGCTGGAAATGCCTGATCGCCTCGATCCAGACCGAGGCACGCATCAGAAACAGTCCGCTGTTCCACAGGTAGTCGCCGCTGTCGACATAGGATTGCGCAGTGGCCGAATCCGGTTTCTCGACGAAGGCTTCCACTGCGCAACTGCCATCCGGCGCCGCCGCACCATGACGAATATAGCCGTAGCCGGTCTCGGCTCGCTCGGGCACGATACCGAAGGTGACGATATCACCCTCATTCGCTGCCCCGATCGCCCGCGCAACAGCTTCGAGAAAAGCCTGGCGATCGCCTATGACGTGATCGGCAGGCATCACCAGCAACAAGGGATCACCGTCCCGCACCGCCAGCAAAGCCGCAAGTGTCAAGGCAGGCGCGGTATTGCGCCCCGCCGGCTCGAGGATCAGGCGCGAACTGGGTCGAGCGATCTCACGCAGTTGCTCCGCGGTGATGAACCGGTACTCCTCATTGCACACGACGATGGGCTCATCGACCAGCTCAACCCCGCCCGCAAAGCCTTCCAGCCTGAGCACCGTGTCCTGCAACATGGTGCGATCCCCGGTAAGCTGGAGCAGTTGTTTCGGATAGTGCTCGCGCGAGAGCGGCCACAAGCGGGTACCCGACCCCCCGCAGAGCACAACAGCCTGCAAAGCGTTTGCGGAAGGGTAGCGATCGGCATTCGTCATGGTTCGAAGCTCAGGCATTCAACGATCCTGAGAGCATAGCAAACCCGGCGCAGTCGGGACGTGCAAGCTTCACGCCAAGTCCGCATGCCGTATAGAATCATGCGATCGCGTGCCGCATTCTGCGCCGACGCCCTGCGAGCACACCACATGATCGATTTCCTTCGCGCCTGGTTCGACCGACACTTTTCAAACCCGCAAGTGGTGATTCTTGCGATCGTGCTGTTGACCGGGCTCGCGGTGATCCTGATTGCCGGCAGACTGCTCGCACCGCTGCTCGCCAGCGTAATCATCGCCTACCTGCTCGAAGGGGCGGTTCGCGTTCTGGAGCGCCGCAAGGTGCCGCGTTCCATCGCCGTGGTGCTGGTCTTCAGCCTCTTCCTGTCACTCTTCGTCGCGATGATCCTGCTGCTGCTCCCCTTGCTTGCCGGCCAGCTCGGCCAGCTGGCGCGCGAGCTCCCTGCGATCGCGACACAGGCTCAAGCAATACTCTTGCAGCTGCCGGAGCGTTATCCACAGATTTTTTCCGAGCAACAGGTCAACGACCTGCTCGGATCGATCCGACAGAACCTCACCAGTCTCGGCCAGCAGCTTGTGGTGCTGTCGCTGACCTCGGCAGTGCAGCTCATGACGGTGCTCGTCTATCTGGTACTGGTGCCCTTACTGGTCTTTTTCATGCTCAAGGACAAGGACAAGATCGTCGCCTGGTTTCTGCTCTTCCTGCCCCGCGAGCGGAGCCTCGTGAACAGCGTCTGGGCAGATGTAAACGCCGGCATCGGCAACTATGTGCGCGGCAAGTTCATCGAGATCCTGATCGTATGGGCGGTAAGCTACGCCGCCTACAGCCTGCTCGGCCTCCCCTATGCAATGCTGTTGTCGCTCGCGACCGGGCTTTCGGTGGTCGTGCCTTATGTTGGCGCGGCCGTGGTCACGGTTCCGGTGGCCGCAGTGGCCTATTTCGAGTTCGGTCTGACACCCGGGTTCTGGTATGTACTCGGGGCCTATGCGGTGATCCAGTTTCTGGACGGCAACCTGCTCGCACCTTTGCTGCTCTCCGAGGTGGTCAACCTCCATCCAGTCGCCATCATCGCTGCGGTCCTGATCTTCGGCGGCATCTGGGGCTTGTGGGGCGTGTTCTTCGCCATTCCGCTGGCGACTCTTGTCGCCGCCGTGCTCAACGCCTGGCCCAGTGCAGGTGACCAGATCATCCAGGAAAGCCAGGGCTGAACCTGAGACCAGTGTTGCCCATGGCGCCGACCATGCGGCGCCAATCGCAAGAGGCGCTGCTGCCGCCTGCCCGAGAAAGCCGAATCAGCCTCTTGAGCTATCCGTGGAAGCGCAAGCGAGGCGATCGAACTGACCGGCGAACGAGGTCAGACGTCGCGACAAGCGCTCACGCTGCGGTTCATCGGCCAGCTCAAACAGACGAACGAACAGCGCCAGGGTCGCGTCTCTATTGCTTTCGACGGCTGCACGATAGTCCTCGGGCCAGCCCGCATCTGGCGCAACCAACAGCTCGGTCACGCTCTTACGGAATACCCCGGGATCGCGTTCTTCCTGCAACAGGGCAAGCAAACGCGACTGCCACACCATGCGGTTTTCCAGCCACGCCTCTGTCGTCGGCAAAAGAGATGCGCTCCATCGCCCCAGTTCTTCGCTCTGGGCCGCATTCATTCGCCCGAGCCACGGTCTCAAGCGTCGCTCCATTCGCTCGACTCTCTGCGCCTGACGCTCGGCCTCATCCGGCTCCAGATACTCGCTCCGCGCCTTGCCATTTCGCTTTTCAAAAGCCTGGGCCAGCTCCACGATCTGGTCGGCATCGAGTGTCGCGAGCAAATCACTGACGTCCGGGGCAAGCGCAACCACGAGGTTGAACCACAAGGACTCGGCCTGTGTCACGAACATGACCAGTTCCTCACCATCCACCCCACCGTTCAGCAGGCTCCTGTCGAGTTCGCGAAGAAAGCTCGAGTAAGCGGGCAACTCGCTCGCACAATGCCATTGCAGACGCTCGGCAAGTCTCGCATCGAGCTCCGCTCTCTGCACCCGATCGAGCGTCACGTAATCACGCACATAGCGTGGCACCAGCCAGTCCAGTTGGCTATAGGCGTAGCGAACACCGCAACCAGTCATCAAGGTCGCGACCAGGACGCCAAGAATCCATTTATACAAGCGCGGCATGGGCGTTCAGATTGCGAAGTCCCCAACGAGTTCAGTGCATTGTTGCAGCGGCGCCCCCTGTGCGGACCGGTCACCGACGCGACGCTCTGCTGAACGCTTCGCCGAGATCTAACGGGGTGTGCGGAGCGACACTTGACATCATTCAATGGAGCAAGGATCGTTACTACTTGTCACGTCTCGACAGGGCTGTGAGGAAACAACCGGCACATCAATTATTATGGCTTTTGCGGCATTGACCGAGTTTCCAAATACCGCATCTGCAGCCAAAAAGTTTCACAGCGTTTGAGTACCAAGACAGCCGGATTCACTGAACGGTATCTCGAGATGGTCGATCGATGGTGCGATCATGCTCCGAGGGAGAACGAGCATGGAAAACGCATACACCGGAAAGGAACGGATCTTCATCGTCGATGACGAACCGGCCAACCTCAAATTGCTTGAACGCATGCTCGGAGGTCAGGGTTACCGGGATCTGGCAAGCTTCATTGATCCGCGCCAAGTGTTGCCCGCGTACCTCGCGGCCCCACCGGACCTGATTCTGCTCGATATCAACATGCCTCACCTGGACGGCTACGAGGTCATGAAGCAGTTGAAGGATCTTGACGACCCGCTGCTACCCCCTATCATCATTCTCACCGCCCAGCATGATCGGGCCTTCCTCCTTCGGGCACTCGCCGCCGGCGCACGCGACTACATCACCAAACCTTTCGACCGCAACGAACTGCTGATGCGGGTGCGCAATCTGCTGGATGCGCACCTTGCCCATCGGATGGTGCACGACCGCAAGGACATGCTCGAGGAGATGGTACGTGTGCGCACAGACGAGTTGCAGCGCACTCGACTGCAGGTCGTGCAGCGGCTGGGCAGGGCCGCCGAGTACCGTGACGAGGAGACCGGCAACCACATTCTGCGCATGAGCCATACGTGCGAGCTGCTCGCCCGCAGCATAGGGTGGGACGAGATGCAATGCGAACTCATTCTGCATGCCAGTCCGATGCACGACATAGGCAAGATCGGCATCGCCGACAGCATTCTGCTGAAACCCGGCCGTTTCGAACCTCACGAATGGGAGGTGATGAAGAAGCACGCATCCATCGGGGTCCAACTGCTTGAAGGCGACGACTCCGCGCTGATGTGCATGGCGAGGGAGATTGCCGGCAGCCATCACGAGAGATGGGACGGCTCAGGCTATCCCGGAGGGTTGTCGGGCGAGGCAATTCCGCTCTCCGCCCGTATCGCCGCGTTGGCCGATGTCTTCGACGCGCTGACGTCACGCCGGCCGTACAAGCCTGCGTGGTCGATCGAGGACGCGGTGGCCTACATCAAGGACAATCGTGGCAAGCATTTCGACCCCGCTCTGGTCGACGTTTTCATGGAAAGACTGCCCGAGATCCTCGAGATCCGGACGCGCTTTGCCGAACCGGATGAAGAGTACTCCGACGATAGGAACACCCGGACGCCAGGTTCCCCTTTTCCGAGACGAAATAATGCTGGAACACACGCATGAGTCTGGTTCGCATCGCCTGTGCCGACACTGACGCCGCACAACGGCTTGAGGCGGTGCTTCGAAGCGCCGGTTACGCCGTGGCATTCGTGCCGACCGACCAGGAATCCCCCGCGGTGGCCTGCATTTCGGGCTCCGAGCTCATCTCACGCCAGCGGATTGTGGAAAATCTCATCGCCGACTGCGCTGCAACGTTGCTCGACGCGTCCGAGGCGAGCCTGGATCAGGCAATAGAGCACGTACTCCAGCGTTGCGGTGAATTCGTAGCAGCAGACCGCGCCTACCTCTTTCTGCTGTCCAGCGACGGCGTTCGGATGAGCAACACACACGAGTGGCATGCCGACGGGGTGTCATCCGAACGCGACGCGGTCCAGGAAATACCCGTTTCCGCTGCCCCCTGGTGGTGGTCGCGGATCTCCACCGACGATCTGGTCAACATCGACTCGGTGGCCGACCTGCCACTCGAGGCAGCGAGCGAGCGAGCGATGTTCGAGGCGAAAGGAATCGTCGCGCTCTTTGCTTTCGCGCTGCGCAAGAGCGGCAAGACCTTCGGCTTCCTCAGGTGCGATGCGGTAAACCGAGTCGCACCGTGGGCGGAAAGTGAAATAGGCTTTATCGGTACGGTCGCAAATCTGGTCAGCAGCGCTTTGCATCGCGCAGAAGCCGAGGCACTTGCACACCGCCATCAGGAACGTCTGCGTCTCGGCCAAATCGCCGCGAACATCGGCACCTGGGAATGGAACGTGCGCACCGGGGAACTGTTCTGGAGCGAACGCATGGCGCCATTGCTCGGACGCGATCCGACGGATACCCCCACCCTAGACGAATTCGTAAAGACCATCCCGGAGGATGAGCGGGATCTCGTCCTGGCCGCGATCAAGTCCAGCGTGCAGGACAACCGACCGTTCGAAGTCGAACACCGGACGGTATGGCCCGATGGTACGGTGCGCTGGCTTCTCGAGCGCGGCGCGGTCATCCGCGACGGCGAGGGCAAGGCTCTCAAGACGTTCGGGATCGTGCAGGACATAAACGACCGCAAACAACTGGAACTCGCACTCGCGAAACGGGAGCACCTGCTTTCGACGATTCTCAACACGACGCAGCAGGGTTTCTGGTTCATAGACCTCGACGGCATCACGACGGACCTGAATCCCGCAATGTGTCGCATCCTTGGTCGTGCTCGGGACGAAGTCATCGGTCATAGCGTCTACGACTTCGTCGACGCCGAAAACAGGGAACTCATGCAGGCAGAGCTCGCGCGCAGACGCAACGGTTTTACCACGCCCTATGAACTGGCACTGCGCAAGGCTGACGGAAGCACGGTTCATTGCATCAATACACCCTCACTCCTCCAGGACGAGGACGGGCACATTGTCGCATCGGTGGGAATCTGGACGGATGTTTCCGAGCTGCGCAGGATTCAGGATGACCTGAGCGCCATCAACGAGCGTCTGAGCGCCGCCTACGAGGAGGCCGAGCGGGCAAACCGGGCCAAATCCGAGTTCCTGTCCAGCATGAGCCATGAACTGCGCACTCCGATGAACTCCATTCTCGGGTTCGGCCAGTTGCTCGAGTGCGATGACTCATTGCCTGAGGAGCAGCAGGACAACGTCCACGAGATCCTCCGCGCGGGGCGACACCTTCTCGAGCTGATCAACGAGGTGCTCGATCTTGCCAAGGTCGAATCCGGGCGGATCGACCTTTCGATTGAACCGGTCAGGCTCGCACCTCTTGTCACCGAATGCATAGGATTGGTGCAGGTGATTGCCGACAAGCGCGAAATCACCCTGCACGCCGAAGGCTACCGCGATCTCGCCATCCGTGCCGACCGCACCCGCCTCAAGCAGGCTCTGCTCAACCTTCTGTCCAATGCCATCAAGTACAACCGTCCCAGTGGTGAGGTACGGCTGCAGGTGCAGGTCGGAGCGCCATCGATGCTGCGCATCGAAATCGTTGATACAGGCCCTGGCATTCCCCTTGAAAAACAGGGACAACTGTTCCAGCCGTTCAATCGCCTTGACGCCGAACACACGGATATCGAAGGCACCGGCATCGGTCTGACGCTGACCCGTCGCATCGTCGAGATGATGGGCGGCAGCGTGGGATTCGAGAGCACGGCGGGAATGGGCAGCCGGTTCTGGATTGAATTGCCTCAAGCAACACTGGACACCGACGACCCCACCCCACCGGATGCGGCGCCGGGCCCGACGCATATGAGCGAGACACCACAACGCGCCCGTCATCTGATCCTCTACATCGAAGACAACCCGGCCAACCTCAGACTGGTCACAAACATCCTCGGCCGTCGCCCAGACATCGACCTCGTCACCGCCCATTCGCCGGAGCTCGGCCTCGAACTCGCGCGCGCGAGACTTCCGGCCTTGATCCTGCTTGACATCAACATGCCGGAGCTGAATGGCTACCAGGTCATGGGGGTGCTGCAAGCCGACGCGAGAACGAAGCACATACCGGTGGTGGCGATTACCGCAAATGCAATGCGGCGCGACATTCAGCGCGGCTTGCGAGCCGGTTTCTCGGACTACCTGACCAAACCGATAGACATCACGCGATTCAACGAGGTCCTCGACACGCATCTGCCTGACGACGAACGACTTGATCATGCTGATCAGGCATGACGCTGCAAGGCCCGTACGCAGAAGAAATGGCCGGGCCAGTCCTCACCGACCATCTCGACACAGCGCTCGATCCTCACCATTCGGCGACGGCAGCGCAAGACGACAACCAGTGGGCAGACGCGCATGACAGATCCACAATCCGACAGCGACCCGGGGCATGCCCCAACCCGGCGTGCTCTCGATCCTGCACAAGGGTCGGGCGGCGACGATGCAGCGTTGCGAGCCGAAATCGCGGCCCTGAAGGCCGAAATTGCGCGCTTGCGCCAAACGAGAAACGAACGCGATCGCCTGGCAAGGATTCTCGAAGCCAGCCCCGATTTCGTGGGTATCGCCACCCCGGACGGCAAAGCGATCTTCATCAACCAGGCAGGCCGCAAAATAGTCGGCTACGACTCCCCGAGCGCGCCTTTGGAAGACGCGATCTCTCGGCTTCACCCCGAATGGGCCGCCCGCCTGATCATCGCCCAAGGCATCCCGACAGCCATCCGCGAAGGCGTGTGGCAAGCCGAGACAGCCCTTCTCGATGCCGACGGCAAGGAGCACCCTGTTTCACAGGTCATCGTCGCGCATCGTGATGACAGCGGTGAGCTGTACCTCTCGACGATCATGCGCGACATCGGGGATCGCAAGGAGGCCGAATCAGCGCTGATGCGAAGCGAGCAACGCTACCGAAATCTCGTCGACTGCTCCCCCGACGCAATTTTTATCAACCAGGGCGGCGTATTCAGCTACGTCAATCAGGCCGCACTGCGACTGTTCGGTGCACGTGACCCCGCCGAGCTGATCGGCATGCCCTGCATCGATCGCATTCACCCGGATGATCATGCCTCAGTCCACGACCGCATACGTCATCTGACCATCGAGCGCCGCGCGGTACCCCCGACCGAGCAACGCTATCTAAGGCTGGATGGCAGCGTCATCGACGTCGAGGTATCCGCTGCTCCGTACAGCGATGAAGACGAAACCGGCATGCAGGTCATCGTGCGCGACATCTCCGGGCGCAAGGCGGCATCGAGGGCAATGACCGAGCTCCATCGCGAACTGGAGGAGCGTGTCGCTACCCGCACTGCGGAGCTCAGCCGTGCCCTGGCAGAGGCCGAACGTTCCAATAACGCGAAAAGTGATTTTCTCTCGCGCATGAGCCATGAGCTGCGCACCCCGTTGAATGCCATCATCGGCTTCGGACAGTTGCTGGAACACGACATTCGGGACGAAGAACAGATCGACAGCGTGCGCGAAATCCTGCACGCGGGTCGCCATCTGCTTGAACTCATCAACGAAGTGCTCGATCTGTCGCGCATCGAGTCGGGAAAGATGACGCTCAGCCTCGAGCCAGTGCAGCTCGCTCCCCTGCTCTCTGAATGTCTGGTGCTGATCCGCCCGCTGGCGCAATCACACGCCATTACCCTGATGGCGCATGAGCTCGAGTGCTCTGTGCACCTGCGTGCGGATCGGGTACGTCTCAAGCAGGTACTGCTCAACCTCCTTTCGAACGCGATCAAGTACAACAGGGAGGGAGGCTCGGTCTCCGTGAGCTGTATCAACGAGGATGGCGCTCCCCTCATTCGCATCAGCGACACCGGGCCTGGCCTTCCACCGGAGGCTGTGAACCGGCTGTTCAACCCATTCGAGCGACTCGGCGCCGACGAACATGCGATCGAAGGCACCGGAATCGGCCTTGCCCTGAGCAAGCGCTTCGTTCATCTCATGGGAGGCACCATTGGCGTCGTCAGTACGCCTGGCAAGGGGAGCACGTTCTGGGTACGACTTCCGGCCTGCGATCCGGCTGAGGGCACGAGCATAGCCGCCGAGCAGAACGAAGCCATCGAGAGTGAATCCGGCACGCCAGCTGACATGCGAAAGGTGTTATGCATCGAGGACAACCCGGCGAACCTGCGCCTCATCGAACGCGTGCTCGCCCGCCGCCGCGGCATCGAGGTAATCAGCGCCACGACGCCTGGTCTTGGCTTGCAGCTTGCGAAGACGCGTGCACCCGACCTCATCCTTCTGGACATCAACCTGCCCGATATCGATGGATACGACGTGATGAAATGCCTCCGTGAGAATCCGTCGACACAGTACATTCCGGTTGTGGCGGTTAGCGCAAACGCCATGCCGGGGGACTTGGCCCGTGCAGAGCGGGCCGGATTCGTCGAGTATGTAACCAAGCCAATCAGCCTCGACCGCCTCCTCGCAGTCGTCGACGGGGCACTTTATAAGTCTACCTAAGGCGCCATCGATTGAGAGCCGGCGACTTACGCGACACGATGACCAACTGCTCCGTGAGCCACCGGCCCTTTGAGCCGACATCGAACCGCCAGCCATGACATCCGCGCCCCGCCCCAGTTCGACGCACCTCACGGTGCTTCTCGCCCTCCTGGTGATGCTCATCAGCGCCGTTCTGCTGCTGCAACTCGAGCGTTCACATCGCACGATGCACGACAAGTTGATGCAGCAGACGGAGCAGCGGGGACGACAACTGGCCGAGGCGATCGGGGGACAGATTGACGCGCTGATCAGCAGCATCGATCTTTCACTGCTGCAACTTCGGCGGGAGTGGTTGCGTGACCCCGCCGGTTTCGACACGGACGCGCAACGGGCACTGTCCGCTTTTCCGCCGGGGGCCGTGACACACCTTTCGATCGCGGATCGCGATGGCTTGATCGTCTACAACAGCATTGGCGTGACGGACGAAACCCGGGTCAATGACCGCCCACATTTTCGCGAACACCTCGTAGGTCCTGATCGGCTGGTGATTGGCACGCCAGTGCAGTCCCGTTTGCTCGGTGGCGAGTGGACTTTCATCGTCAATCGACCGATTCTCGGCGACGGTGGCTTCATGGGCACGATAAACATGTCCATATCGTCCGCACACATCGCCGAGCGTCTCGCTGCGCTCAGACTCACTCCCGACGACATCATTTCCGTCGTCGCTGCGGACGGCAGCTTCATTGCGCGAAGCAGAGGCTTTGACGAGGCCATGGGTCAGCGTCTGCCGTCCGATCGTCCATTCCTGCAGCCTGACGCCGAACCGCAGGGCGTGTTCAATCTTTCCGGCCAGGTCGATGGTCACGAACGCATATTCGCCTGGCAGCGGGTCGAGCCCTATCGATTGTTCGTGGTGGTCGGTTTGTCGCGCGAGGCGGTGCTGGAGCCGATGGCGCCAATATTTCGGCGTGACCATATCATGACGGCCGCTATGATCTCGCTGCTCGCCGGACTTGGTGCGGTCATTCT
>NZ_WTVM01000055.1 GCF_012910885.1 Azoarcus taiwanensis
CGTTCGAAGGTGGTGATTTCGGTCGCCGACAGGGACGCAAGACTGGCGCCTGTGTCGATCCGCGCCTTCAGATAGGTGCCAAGCGTCGGCAAGCCGACCCACTCCACCCTCCCCAGCGCGATCTTGTCGTCAGGTATGCGTTCACTGGCCACTGCAGGGGCAGACGCCGGTGGCGGAGGTGCAACGGCCCGCGCTCGTGCGGCGGCTTCCATTTGCGCGAGCGTGCGCCCGAGTTCTTCGAGCGCATCACCGAGCGCTTCGAAACGCTGCTCCAGAGCCGCAGCTTGCTCCGCGTCCCGAGTCTCGCTGCTTTCCAAGCGTTGATCGAGGCGATCGATCTCTGCAACGAGTCTGGACTCGGTTACGAAAGAATCCGGTGCCAACCATTCGTGCGGTGTCGCACAGCCAGCGACAAGAAAAGCTACGACGAAAAGCGTGCCGACCGCACGCGCGGAGGACATTCGAGAGGTCATGTTGTCAGTCGATTAAATTTTTCGGGAGCGCCATTGCATCGACGCATTGGCGTCGGTGAGTCGGCGAGGCGACGGGGCGAACTCGCCCTTCGCATTCAGTGTGCATGGACAGAAACATGCGGCGAAGGGTTCAAAGGAAAGATCCGCGAAGGGATGTTAAGTGTGATGCGCCGTTGAAAAGGTCACCAGTTGTTGCTGGTGCCCAGAAAGGGACTCGAACCCCCACGCCTCGCGGCGCCAGAACCTAAATCTGGTGCGTCTACCAATTCCGCCATCTGGGCACTGCGCCGGTAACACGACCGGAGCGCGCAACGCGGCGGATTATACACGGCTTCACATTCGCAAACGCTCGCCGTATCCGGTCATTTCGAGGTAACCCTGGCCGACCTGGCGGCCATCTTCGAGCAAGCGGATCGCACCTTCCCAGTAGATGGCGCCGGTGGACGCCCGGCTGTCGAGTTCCTGGTCGTCCATCAGCGGCTCTATCTCGAAATGCCTTGTGCCGGCCTCCACCGCCCAGGCCACCGGGTAGCGGATGCCGCTGCGTGGTGAGGCCCACCAGCGCAGGGGTTGGAAGCGCACTTCATCGGGCGAGAAGGTCTGCACGCCCTTACCCGGCTCGACCAGTGTGCCGGCATTGAACATCGTTGCACCGCTGCGATCTCGCATCTGAAAGGCCATGAGTGAGCCACCATCGTGAAGATTCACACCGATCCAGTCCCAGCCCGAGGCGTCTTCGGGGAGGATCTCGCTCGACCATTCGTGGTCCAGCCAGGCCTGACCGCTCACTGCATGCGAATGGGCATCGATATCCAGGGTGCCGCTCACCGCGAGTTGGGGACGACTATAGTAGTAGCTGGCGTTGATCGGGTCCGGTGCCTTCTGGCTCCAGCCGGCCTTGCCGTTCAGTACCGGCTCACCCGACGGGTCGAAGCGCAGGTCAAAACCGAAGTCACCAGCGTTCACAGTCGTGGTGTAGTGGCCCGCCTCGTGCAGCACCAGTGACCAGTCACCAATCCATGCACGCGTGCGCCCTTCTTCGGCGCCGGCAAGAGGTGCCAGCGCGCGCTCCACCCGCTCATCGTGCAGCAAGCGGCCACGGTCGAGGTCGGCCAAGGCTGCGTGTGCGAACATCAGTTGCGTCGGTGCGAAGCGACTGGGATTGTCCTCTCCCAGCAAGGTGCGCACGCGAAAGAATGTCACCTGAAAGCCACGTTCCATGCCGTCAGTGTCCTGCAGCCAACCGGTGATGTACCACCATTCGGTACGGTAATCCGGGTGCGCACCGGTATCCTGCGGGAAGGTGATGACCTTGCCGGGCAACACCGGTGGATAGCGCTCGGCAGCGCTAGCTGCCAACGAAACGCCAAGCGCGAGCATCAAGCATTGAAAGGAGCGCATCACCAATCCTCCCGCACTGCCGCTACAGCACTGCCTCGCATCGCCTTCGCGCCGGAGACCCGGGCCGCGAGAGCTGCCAGTACAACCAGTGTGAGCGCGAATCCGACGATGGCACCGACCGGAGGTGCGAGATCCATGCTCCAGTGAAAGCTTTGCCGGTTGATCACTTCTACCAGCACCAGGGCGATCGCCCCGCCCGCAAACGTTCCGATGACCACGCCCACGACGGCGGTAAGGCTGCCCTCCAGCGCCAGCAGGCGGCCAATGTCGCGTCGTCTCAGTCCGAGATGTCGCAACATGCCGAACTCCCTGCTACGGCTGGTCGCGAGCGCCGCGAACGTGGTGCTGATCCCAAACAGACCGATCAGCACCGCCACCGCCTGCATCAGATAGGTCACGAGAAACGTGCGGTCGAAGATCTCGAGGCTGATCGCGCGAATCTGCGCCGGCAGCGAAATCTCGACGACCCGATCGCCGAGGGTTTCCCGTATCAGCAAGGCGACAGTGTCACGGTTCGCGCCGGGCGCCAGGTTCACGCCGAGGTCATTGATCAGATGATCACCGGAGAGCCTGCGGTAATCGTTCAGTTCGACAATGACCGCGCCATGCTGGCGAGCATAGTCCCGCGTTACGCCTGCAACGACAAAATACGCATCCCGCCCGGCAATGGGCAACGCGAGATGGTCGCCGATGCCGAGCCGGTGCAGATCGGCCATGGCCTCGGTAATCCAGACCCGCGGGCGGGTGTCATCCATGACCGGGCCGCGACTCACCACCGGCAAGGCGTCGCCGCCATCGGTCGGTCGCGCAATGAGCGTGACGGGGAGCGCAGCATCATTCAGTCTCAGGCTGTCGTAGCGTACAGGCACTACCCTGGCCACGCCCTCGGTGGCGGCGATGCGATCGACGGCCTCCGGATCGAGATAGCCGCTCGCCACCGACGAGGAAGCGCGCACGTACAGGTCGGACGGCAGCACCTTGGAGAGCCAGTCGTCTACCGAATCGCGAAAGGAGCCGACCATGATCGCCATCGACACCGCCAGCGCCACGCTTGCGACCACGCCGGCCCCGGCAACCACCACCTGCCCGGGTGCCGCAGTCAGCCTGGCTCGTGCCAGACGTGCAAGCACCGCGCTCGACAAGGCGAGCGGACTCGCCAGCAAGCCGACCGCACCCGGCAAGCCAAACACCGCCGCCGCGAGAATGAACGCCACAGCAAGGTACCCGAACACCGGGATGCCGCCCAAAGGTCCCGGCAAGCAGGCGAGCAAGGCCAGCACGATACACGTGAGCGCCGCCCTCCAACGCGCGTTGGCGGCGAGCAGTTCGCTGTCGTTGCCGGCTCGCAGCCCCTGAGCTGGCACCTGCGCGGTGGCATGACGTGCTGGCAGCCACGCACCGGCGACGCCCGCCGTCACACCCAGCGCCAGATAGACCAAGCTTGCGCCTGGCATGAAGCGCACAGAGGGCGTGACATGAGCAAAGTAGCCCGCACCCAAGTCACCACCGACGAGCGCAAACGCGAGCGCTGCCAGGCCATGCGCCGCTGCGACACCCAGCAAACCACCGAGCAGCCCAAGTGCCGCCCCTTCTAGCAACAGGCCACGCATCACCAGCGCACGCTCCATGCCCATCGCGCGCAAAAAGGCGAGCTCACGGCCACGCCGCACCACCGACAGGTATTGAGTGGAGAACACCAGGAACGCGCCGGTCAGCAAGGCGATGCCGGCAAGCATGGTCAGGTTGACCCTGTAGGCGCGAGATAGCCCGCTGCTCTCCGCAACGCCGGCATCAGGCGGTCTGACCGTGACGCCCGGGGGCAAACGCGCGGCGAACTGCTCGAGGACATCGTCACGGCGAACCCCTTCGGCCAGACGCAGATCGACCCGGGTCAACACGCCGATGCGGTCGAACACCTGCTGCGCCGAGGCAATGTCCATCACGGCAAAGGCTTGTCCTGCGGGCGCGCCCGGCACCGAGCCGGATATCAACAACTCGGTCTCGCGCAGACCGCTCTGCACCGTCAGCAGGTCACCATTCGCCAGCTCGAGCGATTCGCGCGCGGCCGCACTCAGGAACAGTCGGCCCGGTTCGAGACCGAGGAGACGTCCCGCCCCGTCTTCCGCTACCGGCATCAGCATCGGTAACACTCGCGCGACACGGAAGAGATCCACGCCATAGATCCGCAGCTTTTCCTCGCGTCCGGGCAGCCGCGCTTCGATCTCGAGTACCGGACTGGCCTGTCTCACCTCGGGCTGCTGCGCGATCTTGAGGTACAGATTGTCGTCGAACCCGGCGCGCGGCCCGACCACCTGCAGATCCGCTTCGCCAGCCAGCAATCGCATACCGCGCCCGAACTCGTCGAGCGCCGCGCCATGAATGATCTGCACCGCCAACCCCAGTGCCACCCCCAACGTCACGGCTGTCAGGGACAACACCCCTGCCAGGCGGCGACCCAGCAGACTGGCGACGAAGACCCGCAACAGTGCTCGGATCATGCGCCGGTCACATCGAAGGAATGGAGGCCGTCACGTCGCAGCTGCAGCACCCGGTCGGTCTGCGCGGCAGCTAGCCGGGAGTGCGTCACGAGAATACCCACCGCACCCACCTCGCGCACGGTATCGATCAGCAGGGCCAGAACTTCGCCGGCCCTGTCAGGGTCGAGGTTGCCGGTCGGCTCGTCGGCAAGCACCACCGCAGGTCGATGCACCAGAGCACGCGCGATCGCGACGCGCTGCAACTCACCGCCAGAGAGCTTGTTCGGCGCGTCCAGGGCACGGCCGCCAAGACCAACCGCATCGAGCATTTTCTGCGCACGCGCCCTCGCAGTCGCGGTATCGATGTCAAGCAGCCAAAGCGGCAGAGCAACGTTATCCGCGAGGTTGAGGTGCGGAAGGATGTGGAAGGCCTGGAACACGAAACCGTAGCGCTTGCGTCGCACAAGGGCCCAGGCGTCGTCATCCAGCATGTCGATGCGTTGGCCCTCGAGTTCGATCCGACCGCCATCGCTCGTCTCAAGCCCTGCGATGCAGTTCAGCAGCGTGGACTTGCCCACCCCGGATTCGCCCATGATGGCCACACACTCGCCCGGTTTGATCGCCAGCGAGACACCAGAGAACAACGGTTCCGCGTCGGGCCGGAAACGCTTGCAGAGACTGTGTAGTAAAAGCATGTCGAGAAGACCGGGCAGTGCCGAATTGGTGCCCGATGATCGCACAGCGAGCGCTGCGCCAGCGAGCCAGGATAGCGGATTGGGCATCACGACCCGGCTGGCATTGTCTCGGCCCCACACCGGGGGTAGGATGAGCTTGATCGAGTAGCCAATGGAGGTGGAAGATGAGCGAAGCAATCCGTACGCCCAGCGCGGCTGACTTCATGACCGATCATGTATGTACTGCGACATCAGACATGTCGCTGTCGGCGGTCATCGAGTTGCTGCTCAAGCATGGCACGTCCAACACGCCAGTCATCGAATGGCGCGACGACCGTCGCTATCTCGCCGGCTTCATATCCGAGCGTGACTGCCTTGCGGCCCTGTCAGACGAGCTTTTCTTTGGTTCGCCGAGTCCGGTTCAAACCGCGGCAACCGTGATGCGCCGTCATCCGGTATGTGTCGCACCTGACACCGATCTGTTTGCCCTGGCGTCGATCTTTGCGGTACACGGTTACCGTCACCTGCCGGTAGTCGAGAACGATGTACTGCTCGGAATGGTGAGCCGACGGGACGTGTTGCGCGCAATGGATGCCTACTACCGTGAGGTGCTCGCCGCGACTGAACATGAGCGCCGACCGCCTGACCTGAGCCAGATCGTCAATCAGCGTTTCATTCTCTCTCGCTGAGATCCCCTTCCCTCAGGCGCTGCACCTGTCCGCATACTCGCCTGTGATCGTAGGGGGCGGCGCAGGGGAATAATTTGCCTCCACCGGCCCGAAGCTGCGCGTAACCGCGTAGCGGAGCGTCCGTGCTTAAGAGGTGCAAGCGCCTACGTCAGCTTGTCTGGCATCAGAGCTGCAACACGCCTCCTGTCAGTGCTACCCGAGCATTGCACACGCACCATCCTTCCGATACGCAGATCGACCTACCCGAGCAGCATGGGTGACGGGTCTGCGCAGACAATGCGGACACCATTCGTATGGTCTATGGTGGTCTTACCGGTGAGATCAGTCGGCGGTTTCCCGGCATCCCGGATGCACCACCTCAAAGGAGGCATGACAGATGAAAGCAAGCAAGGAAACTTTGCTCTGGATGTACGAGAAGATGCAGGAGATACGCCATTACGAAGAGACCATGGCGCAGGTCTATCTCGAGGGCAAACTGCCGCCGAACATCCAGAAAGGATTGGCTTTCGACATCGGCTCCGGCCCTGTTCCGGGCGAGATGCATCTGGCTGCAGGTCAAGAGCCCGTCGCGGTAGGCGTATGCGCCCATCTCACGGACCACGACACTGTGGTTGGCACCCATCGGCCACATCACTTTGCCATTGCCAAGGGCGTTCCGCTTGATGCGATGACGGCAGAGATGTTCGGAAAAGTGACTGGGCTCGGCAAGGGCAAGGGCGGGCACATGCATTTGTTCGACCCACAGCGCAATTTCAGCTGCAGCGGCATCATCGGGGCCAGCCTGCCGCCAGCTTGCGGTGCCGGGCTCGCGGCGAAGAAACTGGGCAAGGACTGGGTCGCGGTCGCCTTCTTCGGCGAGGGCGCGGCAAACCAGGGGTCGGTACACGAATCGCTGAATCTTGCTGCGCTATGGCAGTTGCCGGTGATCTTCATCTGCGAGGACAACAAGTGGGCAATCTCGGTCCCGAAAGACAAGGCAACCTCAATCGAGTGGGTGGCGGACCGTGCGAGCGCCTATGGCATGCCTGGGATCAAGGTCGAGCACAACGATCCGGTCGCAGTTTACGAGGCAGCAGGCACGGCAGTCGAACGTGCGCGCCGCGGCGACGGCCCAAGCCTGATTGAGGTCAAAACCGACCGCTATCTGGGCCATTTTCAGGGAGATCCAGAGGTTTATCGACCCAAGGACGAAGTGGCCAATTTGCGCAAGAACGATCCCATCCTCAGGCTGGCAGCCCAACTCAGAGACGCAGGCCAGATGAACGAAGCCGAGGATGCGGCAATCACCGCACGCGCCAGGCAACGGGTTGAAGATGCTTTTGCGTATGCTCGTGCCAGCGCCTACCCCGAGCCGCGGGACGCCCTGCAACACGTGTTTGCCTGATCAAGCTCCAGAGGAGGAACACTCAATGAATAGCACGCGGAAACTCACCATGGCGCAGGCCATTTCCGAAGCGATCGGGCAGGAAATGGAGCGGGACCCAACCGTCTTCGTCATGGGCGAAGACATCGGCAAGTACGGCGGCATTTTCGGCGCGACTGGCGGACTTCTCGACCGATTCGGCCCGGATCGCATAATGGATACGCCGATCTCCGAGACCGCCTTCATCGGCACGGCCACTGGAGCGGCGGCGGCCGGGATGCGACCTATCGCCGAGCTGATGTTCGTCGACTTCTTCGGCGTCTGCATGGACCAGATCTACAATCACCTTGCCAAGAACACTTACATGGCAGGCGGCAACCTGAAGCTTCCCGTGGTCCTCACCACCGCGATTGGTGGTGGCTACAACGACGCCGCACAGCACTCCCAGTGCCTGTATGCCACATTCGCGCACATGCCGGGCCTCAAGGTCGTGGTGCCATCCAACGCATACGACGCAAAGGGGCTGATGATACAGGCCATCCGCGACGACAACCCGGTCATGTTCATGTATCACAAGGGCATCATGGGTCTTCCATGGATGGCCTACTATGAGGGTAGCAGCGGCGAGGTACCTGAAGAGGCCTACACCATCCCCTTCGGCGAGGCGAAGGTGGTCAGGCCGGGAAGTGATCTGACCATCGTGACACTGAGCCAGATGGTGCAGAAATCGCTCCTCGCCGCAGACGAGCTGGCCAAGCAAGGAGTGAATGCCGAAGTGCTGGATCTGCGCACACTGGTGCCGCTGGATCGAGCCGCAGTGCTGAAGTCGGTCGCAAAGACTGGCCGCCTGTTGATCGCCGACGAGGACTATCTCGGTTTCGGCCTCACTGGCGAAATTGCCGCCATTGTCGCCGAGAACCTCGACACCGTCGCACTCAAATCGCCGATCAAACGCTTGGCCGTACCGAATGTCCCGATACCCTACAGCCGACCTCTCGAGCAGTTCGTAATACCCCAGATCAGTCACATCGTGGACGCGGCGCAACAGATCATGAAGACGCGGGTAACCGAAGGAGCTTACGCATGACGCCGGTCACGCTGACCGACGAAGCCTGGGAGGATGTCGATCCTGGGGTCGAAGCATTGGTGGATAAGTGGCTGGTTCAGGAAGGGGATGCTGTCGAGGTTGGCCAGCCGCTGGCTAACGCAGTCCTGCTCAAGACCAACTTTGAGATAACTGCGCCAGCGACCGGCACGATCGCGAAAATTCTCGTCCAGACCGGAGAGACCTTCGCCCGAGGCACACCGATCGCCACTCTTCTCGCGTGACACTCTTACTCAGCACCGCCACCGAGGATCAGCTTTGGAACCGTGAGCAACTGGCGCGCGTGGTTCGGGATCCTCGGTGGCGTATCGGGATTTGCCAGCAACCCGGGGTCGTGCTCGGCTGTTCGCAGCGGGCCGTGCACGACCGTCTCCACTCGGAGGGCAAGCGCAACGAGATCGAGGTCGTACTACGCGAATCCGGCGGCGGTGCCGTATTGGTCGGCCCCTGGATGCTGAGTCTGTCGCTGGCCCTGCCTCGTGATCATGCTTGGTCGGTTCAAGGTTCGCTTCACAGCTATCGCCAATTGGGGCGACTTTTCGCCGAAACCCTAAGGGCCGGCGGTGTTGGCGCGCATGCGCTGTGCCCCGAGAAGATGAATGACGCACAAATCGCCTTGCGGGACCGTGGTCTGCCTCCACTCGCCTGGGCATGTTTCGGCGACCTCTCACCTTGGGAAGTCGTCAATGCGGAGGGACGAAAGCTCGTCGGACTCGCCCAACGCCGCCGCAGCACGGGTACGCTGCTCGTCGCCGGTCTGTTGGTCGAGCGGCCGCCATGGTCAATGCTGTGCGCCCTCCTCGATCATCCAGACCGACTGGCCGACATATTGCGGCAGCGCACAACCGACTGCGCGCGCGAGCTCAGGAATACGCCTACTCCCTTGAGCGTCTGGGTTCAGATGCTTCATGCCGCACTGACCGATGCACTGACGCGCAACCCATGCGTCGCAAGCACGGAAGCCTGACTGCTCATCCTCGCCAGGCTACTCGAACTCACACATCCTGATGGACGCGTGAATCGGGCGGCGAAACGTCGCAAGGAATTGTGTCTGTGTCTTGGCGGGTTTCGTTGCTGCACCCGAATCCAGCGAGCTGCTCCGGCTATCGTCCCGCGTGACTCGATCGGTTTGGCACGGCATCCAACACAAGCACTTACATAGGGATTCGCTATACTGCCCGGCGCTGCTATTTCCCCCGCTCTGATGCCGGTCGACCACTACGAAAACTTCCCTGTCGCTTCCATTCTGTTGCCGGCACGCCTGCGCGAACCCGTGGAGGCAATCTATGCGTTCGCGCGCAGTGCGGACGACATAGCGGACGAGGGAGAGGCAAGTGCCGAGGAGCGTCTTGCGGCCCTGAACGGTTACCGGGTTGAACTGGACGCGATCGAGGGGGGACATCCGGTCGTCGACCCGGCGCTGGCACCGATCTTCAGGCGGCTTGCGGACAACGTGCGGCGCTTCGCGCTGCCCTTGCAGCCGATGCGGGATCTGCTCGATGCCTTCAGCCAGGACGTGGTCAAGACCCGTTACGCGACCTTCGTCGAATTGCTGGACTACTGCGGTCGCTCGGCCAACCCCGTCGGGCGGTTGTTGCTTCATCTTTACGAGCGAACCGAGCCGGACGCGCTGAGCCGCTCGGATGCTATCTGCACCAGCCTGCAACTGATCAACTTCTGGCAGGACGTGGCCGTGGATTGGGGCAAGGGGCGGGTCTATCTGCCGGCGGAGGATCTCGCGCGTTTCGGGGTGAGCGAGGCCGACATCGCCGCCGGACGGTGCGATGATCGCTGGCGCGCGCTGTTGGGCTTCGAAGTGGAGCGCGCCCGTGAGATGATGCACGCTGGCGCACCTCTGGCGACCCTGCTGCCAGGCCGTATCGGGCTGGAGTTGCGGCTTATTGTCTGCGGTGGCCTGCGCATTCTCGAGCGGATCGAGGCGGTCGACCACGACGTGTTCCAGCAGCGACCGACGCTCGGACGCGGAGACTGGCTCCGGCTCCTCTGGCGTGCGCTCGCTTTTCAGTCATCCATCCGCCCGACACCCGTCAAGGGCACCGAGACATGAATCCGCACGATTACTGCCAGGACAAGGCCGCGAAAAGCGGGTCGAGTTTCTATTACAGCTTTCTCTTCCTGCCACCGGACAAGCGACAGGCGATCACCGCACTGTATGCATTCTGTCGCGAGGTCGACGACGTCGTGGACGAGTGCCACGACCCGCAACTCGCGCAGACCACTTTGGGCTGGTGGCGGGACGAGGTCGACCGGATCTACGACGGCGCACCCACTCACCCGGTCGGCCAGGCATTGCGCGAAGTGGTCCCCGCCTATGACCTGCCGCGCGAGCAGTTGCAGGAGATCATCGACGGCATGGAGATGGATCTCGACCATGTTCGCTACGCTGACTTTCGCGGGCTGCAACTGTACTGCTATCGAGCCGCGAGCGTGGTCGGCCTGCTCGCCGCACGTATCTTCGGCTTCGAGGACAGGCAGACCCTGAAGTACGCGCATGATCTGGGTATCGCCCTGCAGCTGACCAACATCATCCGCGACGTTGGCGAGGATGCCCGCCGCGGGCGGATCTATTTGCCCGTCGAGGAGCTGCAACGCTTCAACGTGCCTGCCGAGGAGCTGTTCGAAGCAAAGCACAGCGAGCGCTTCGTTGAGCTGATGCGTTTTCAGGCGCAGCGCGCCTACGGCTTTTACGATCAGGCGATGGCGCAGCTGCCCGATGTCGACCGAAAGAACCAGCGCCCCGGCCTGGTGATGGCAGCCATTTATCGCACCTTGCTCGACGAAATCGTGCGCGACGACTTCATGGTGCTCGATCGGCGCACCTCGCTGACACCACTGCGCAAGGTGTGGATCGCAGGTACGACCTGGATGCGGGCGTGATCCGGTCGGTCGCGATCATCGGCGCCGGTTACGCAGGACTGGCTTGCGCAGTTGCACTGGCGTCCGAAGGCATTCAGGTGACGGTGTTCGACCGATCGCATGTGCTCGGCGGGCGTGCGCGCCTGCTCGCCAAGGATGGTCACCGGGTCGACAACGGCCAGCACATCATCATCGGCGCCTATACCGAGCTCACCAGGCTTCTACGCCACACGCGGGTGTCGCCCAAGGTTCTGGAGCGCCTGCCGCTCACGCTGGCGTCACCGGGTCGCCTTCATCTGCGTGCAGCGGAGCTCCCGGCTCCGCTGCATCTGGCGGTGGGGCTGCTACGCGCACGGGGACTCGACTGGGCGGATCGTTTTGCGGTGCTGCGCTTGATCCGCACCCTCAAACGCAAGCGCTTCCAGGTCCCGCCCGAGCAAACGGTCCACGGCTTGCTGCACGAAACGGCTCAAACCCCGCATGTGATCGCATGGATCTGGGAGCCGCTGTGTGTCGCCGCGCTGAACACGCCGATCGAAGACGCATCCGCCCAAGTCTTCGCAAACGTGTTGCGCGACAGCGTCGCCGCGCACGCCGGAGCGAGCGAGTTGCTCATCCCGCGAGTCGATCTCTCCGAGCTCTTTCCGGTTCAGGCCGCGCGTTATCTCGCAACCCGGCGCGGCAAGTTGGGCACCGGTACGACCGTCAAGGCAATCGAGCGGGTTGAGGGTGGTTTCCGTCTGGACTGCGACCATCCAACCAAGCAGATCTTCGAGCAGGTAGTCATAGCCACTGCGCCCTATCATGCACCGCCCTTGCTCCGTTCAGTCGGCGGTTGCGAACGCCTCGCGCAACAAGTGGAGGCACTGCCCTACGAGCCGATCACCACCGTGTACTTCGCGCTTGGCGGGAGCGTGCGCCTGTCTGCGCCAATGCTTCTACTCGCGGACGGACCTGCTCAGTGGGTATTCGACCGAGGCCAGTTGGGAGGTGAAGCCGGCCTGCTCGCCTGCGTGATCAGCGCTCATGGCGAGCATGAGCAACTCAGCCGTGAAGACCTGGAAATCACCATCCACCAGCAGTTGGAACGTGAGCTTGGGCGTCGCCTGCCGTCACCAGACTGGGTGCTGACTGTCGTTGAAAAGCGCGCCACCATCGCTTGCCGGCCAGGGATCGTCCGGCCCGACTTCAAGACACCGGTGCCCGGTCTGTGGCTGGCTGGCGACTACATCGACTCGCCCTACCCGGCGACGATGGAATCCGCCGTGCGCTCCGGCACTGCCGCGGCTCACGCAGCACTGCGATTCATGCCACGCACCTGATCGCTCGGTGCCGGATACACTATGCGGATTCACAAGGCCTTCTTCTTGCGCAGAGTCTTGATTCGCTCCACACCTTTCATGCGCTGAGCGCGAACGACATCGAGGCGGGTTCTCAGGCTTTCGCGTTCTTCGCCGTCTTCGATCTCCTCGAGCTGCCTGCGTAGCGCCTTCTCCTTGTCTTTCAATGCCCTCAACAGCTCGCGCACTTTCTTTCGCTCGCTGGCTTGTGTGTCAGGATCGGCGGAAAGAAACTTCTCAACCTTTTCAAGCAGTTTCTTGAGTTTCACTTCGGCCTCCCCGTCGCTTCCTGTTGGCTTGCGAGTTCCTTGAGCTCTATCCGATCGAGCGACAACCCGTCCTTGAGATCCACCGCGCCACCGGCCAGCACGACCTGCGCAGCATCGAGCAGATTGCTCGCGATCTGCATCAGGTAATTCTCATCGTTCATGATTGAGGTCGCAATCGCAGGGCGCAACTTATGGCTGCGAATCAGCTCATCGAGTTCGTCGAGCATCTTGCGGCTGGTCTTGTGCAGATCCACACGTGCTGCGTCGACTTCGAGTGCCGGCAACTCCCCGGTCTCGCCTTGCATCAGCTGGCGCAGCTGGCGCAGCAGTTTGCCCAGTCGCAGTCGAATCGCATCGTACTTCGCACGCACTGCTGTGTTCTCAGAAAGCCCGTACTGCACCAGGTTGGTGTGCAGATGCTTCATGCCCTTTACTGCCTCAGCCACGTCGCGGCTGGCCTGCCGCAGCGCGTAGAGCTCGTCGGAGACCGCCTCGAGATTCTTCTGGCTGCGTGCAGATGCTATAAAGCCCACGATCTCACTATGCAGGCTCTTGATCTTTTCTTCGTAGGCCGCCTCGATGTCGAGCGGGAAATGCCTCCTCGTCGCGGCGATCGCCTCCTGTAGCGACGCGTCGCTATCGATCGTGCTGCGCTTCAGGCTGATGCCATGCGCGATCAACCCGCTTGCATTGTCGAACAGGTGCTGCACCTCCTTGCGGACCGCGGTAACCGCGGTCTCGGGTGTTTCCAGCGCGTCAGCATACAGATAGAGCGGCTGCTCGGAGGACTGCGGCGCCGGCTTGATCCAACGCTCCAGCGCAGACGCAAGCACGCCGACGACCGGCACCAGGATTACGACGCCCAGCACGTTGAATATGGTGTGGAAAAGCGCGAGTTGGAGAAGGTAGTCATCCGGACGGATGCCGATCAGGCTGGCGAGCCAGCCTACCAGCCAGGACAGCTGCCCGATGAAGGTGATCGCGACAGCGGCACTGATGACGTTAAAGATCACATGGGCAGCCGCGAGACGTCGACCGCCGATGTTGGCCGCCAGTCCGCCAAGTGCGGTGGTGATCGCACTGCCAAGGTTGGCGCCAATCGCCATCGCCAGCGCGTTCTCGTAGCTCACCTGCCCGGCCGCCAGCGCGGTAATGATGATCAGCAGGCTCGCATGACTCGATTGCATGATGACCGTCATCAGCATGCCGATCAGGGTGAACATCAACACCCCGGCCAGCCCGCTCATCGAATAGGCGGACAGGTCCATCGCTCCCTGAAAGGTGTCGAAGCCCTCCTTCATGTAGTGGATCCCGAAGAACAGGAATCCAGCGCCCATCAGCAGGTAACCGGCGCCCTTCACGCCCTTTGCGTTCTGCATCAGCATCACGACGCCGAACACCAGCATCGGCATCGCATAGGCGGCGATGTTCACCCTGAGACCCAGGCCGGCGATCAACCAGGCCCCGGTCGTAGTGCCGATGTTTGCACCCATGATGATGCCGATGCCGGCAGCCAGTGCGATCATCTCGGCACTGACGAAAGAGATGGTAATCAGCGACACCAGGGTGCTCGACTGCATCACCGTGGTGCTCGCGGTACCGAACAGCAGGCACTTCCACAGTCGATCGGTGGAACGGCGCAGCACACGCTCAAGCGTGCCGCCGGTGAAGACCTTGAAGCCCTCCTCCAGGCAATGCATGCCGAACAGGAAAAAGGCTACGCCAACCGCGATCTCCATGTAATCGGACGCGAACCACAACACGATCGCGAGTCCGAGCAGGACGGTGGGAACGAATAGCTGCTTGCGAGTCATTCAGGAAGCTCACGCCGAAACGTCGGCGGTCAAAATCCCCATTCGGCCAGCCAGGCGCGCATCGTCGCAATCTCGGCCTCCTGGGCGGCAATAATCTCTTCTGCGAGCTTGCGCACGTTTTCGTCCTTGCCGTGCTCCAGCACGACGCGCGCCATCGCGACGGCCCCCTCATGGTGCGGGATCATGCCCTTGAGGAAATCGATGTCGGCGTCGCCCGTGAACGCCACGTCCATGTCTGCGTGCATGCGGTCGTTGATCTCACGGAACGCCGTGGTCGAGGCCGCCCCGTCGGTGGCAGTGCGGTCGACTGCATGCGCATGACCGTGATGATGATCGTCCGCGTGCTGCGCAATGGCACTGCCCACGAACAGTGCGGATACGGCTATGAGCATCAGGCCCGTCGCTAAGCGATTCATGTCGGTCTCCTCCTCCGTGGTCAAAAACCTGTCTTGCGGGCGCCGGTCGAGCGGGCTCAGTCAGCCTCGACGACCGCAGTCTCCTCGTGCAGGGTGCCGGCCTGCATCCGCATCATGCGCTGGCAGCGGCGCGCGAGCGCCTCGTCGTGGGTCACCAACAGCAGCGTGGTCCCCACCTCGCGATTGAGAGAAAAGATGAGTTCGATGATTGCGGCACCGGTCGCCGCGTCGAGGTTGCCGGTCGGTTCGTCCGCAAGCAACAGCTTGGGGTTGGCCGAAAAAGCGCGTGCCAGGGCCACACGCTGCTGCTCACCGCCGGATAGATGTTTGGGGTAGTGGTGCATCCGGCTCGCCAGCCCAACTCTGCCGAGCCACTGTTCCGCCACCGGGCGGGCATCGTCGACCCCGGCCAACTCAAGTGGCAACATCACGTTCTCGAGCGCCGTCAGTGCCGGCAACAGCTGGAAGGACTGAAAAACGAAACCCACCGACTCACCGCGCAGCGCGGCCCGGGCGTCTTCGTCGAGCCGGAAGATGTCGACGCCCTGGATCTCGACCAAGCCCTCGCTGGGAACATCCAGCCCGGCGAGCAATCCCAACAGGGTTGATTTACCGGAGCCGGACGCGCCGACGATGGCGACAGATTCGCCGGCCCCGACACTGAACGATACCCCTTGCAGGATGTCCAGCTTGCCGCTGCCGTCTCGCATGGGCACACTCTTGGCCAGATCCGACACTCTCATAACCGGAACCGTCATCTCGATGCTGCTTCGATCCATAGTCATCTTCTTTTCGTTCGTCCTGTTCGGCGGCGCCGCCAACGGCGGCACTATCCTCGTTTGGGGCGACAGTCTCTCTGCAGGGTACCAGCTTCGCATTGAGCAGGCATGGCCCACGCTGTTGCAGACGCGGCTTTCGGACGAAGGGTTCCCGCATCGGGTCGTCAACGCGAGCGTCAGTGGTGAGACCACATCCGGTGGTCTCACCCGCCTGCCCGCCGCACTCTCCGAACACCAACCCGATCTGTTCATTCTCGAACTTGGCGCCAATGATGGCCTGCGGGGGCTACAGCCGCGACTGATGGCAGAGAACCTCGAAACCATGATCCGGGCAGCCCGGGAAGCCGGCGCGCGGGTGCTGCTGGTCGGTATGCGCATGCCGCCGAACTACGGTCCGACGTTCTCCCGCCGCTTCGAGCAGGCCTTCCAGGACGTTGCGCAGAGCAACGAGGTGCCGCTGCTGCCCTTCCTGCTCGAAGGCTTCGCCGAGCGCCCCGAGATGTTTCTTGCCGACGGCATTCACCCGAACGCCGAGGCCCAGTACATCATCCTCGACACGGTCTGGGAATATCTGCTGCCGATGCTGAAGCATGCAGCCGACGCGACTGCGGCTGCCCACTGAAGGACCGCTCAGGCGCTCACCGAAATCCCGGCCGGTCCCTCTATCAGGCGGCCGATGATGTGCGCTTCGGTATTCTGGACCTCCATCACGAGTTGCCTGACTTCATCGACCGCAGCTGGATCGCAGGCGATCAACAAGCCGCCACTGGTTTGCGGGTCGGTCAGTAGGACCCGCTGCCAGTCCGCGACTTCGTCGGCCAGCGTCACCGACCCACCGTAGCTCGACCAGTTGCGTGCAGACGCGCCGGTTGCCGTGCCGCCACGTGCGAAAGCGGCTGCACGTTCGATGAAGGGTGTCGCCTCGATCGAGATCTCGGCCCGCAACTCGGACGCGCGGCAAACCTCGAGCAAATGTCCGGCCAGGCCAAAACCCGTCACATCGGTCACCGCATGCACCGCTCCCATCTTCGCGAGACGGGCGCCGACCCGGTTCAGCAACGTCGTCCAGGCGATCATCTCCTCGTAGCCCGCCTCATCGAGCAAACCCTTTTTCAGCGCGGCCGACAGCACGCCGATTCCGAGCGGTTTGGTAAGGAGAAGTGTGTCACCGACCTGTGCGCCGGCGTTGGTCTTGACCTGCAGCGGGTGCACCAGGCCGAGCCCGACAAGGCCGTATATTGGCTCGAGCACATCGATGGAATGGCCGCCTGCAACGGGGATCGCAGCGTCCCGGCATACCGAAGCACCGCCTTCGAGGATTCGCCCGATCACCTCGCGCGGCAGCTTGTCCAGTGGCATGCCGACCACTGCGAGGGCCATGATGGGCTCGCCCCCCATTGCATAGACATCCGACAAGGCGTTGGTAGCGGCGATCCGTCCGAAGTCGTAGGGGTCGTCCACGATGGGGGTGAAGAAGTCGGTCGTTGCGACCACCGCCTGATGGTCATTCACCCGATAAACCGCAGCATCGTCGGCATTATCGGTGCCCACCAGCAACTCGGCCGGCACGATACCGGGCGGCATGCCTGAAAGCATTTCCTCGAGCACCGCGGGTGCAATTTTGCAGCCGCAACCGCCGCCGTGGGAGAATTGCGTCAATTTGATTGTTTCCATGGAATCCAGCCAGTCACGACCCGCGTCAGGACGGCGGGTCGAATACTATGAAAAAAGGCTTTGCGACCGTAGCACAGCTGTCCGAGTTTGACGAGATCATCGACGCGCGAAGCCCGTCCGAGTTCGCCGACGACCGCATTCCCGGCGCAATCAGCTGCCCGGTGCTCGATGATGAACAGCGCGCCATCGTCGGCACCATCTATAAACAACGCTCGGCGTTCGAGGCCCGCCGTGTGGGTGGGGCGATGGTCGCCGAGAACATCGCACGTCATCTGTCGGAGCGCTTCCACGATAAACCCAAGGAATGGCGTCCCTTGGTCTATTGCTGGCGTGGCGGCCAGCGCAGCGGCGCCTTCGTGACGTGGCTGCGCATGGTGGGCTGGGACGCCTGCCAACTCGAGGGCGGCTACAAGAACTGGCGGCGCGAGGTGGTCGCCGAGATGGCCGAGCTACCAGGTCGGTTCAGCTTTCGCGTGGTGTGTGGGCCGACGGGAAGCGCCAAGACCCGTGTCATCGAAGCGCTGGCCAGCCTTGGCGCGCAGACGCTGGACCTCGAGGATCTGGCCGCGCACAAGGGTTCGGTGCTCGGCGCCCTGCCCGACCGGGCCCAGCCGACCCAGAAGTGGTTCGAAACCAGTCTTTACATCAGACTGAAAGCGCTCGACCCGGGCCGGCCGGTCTTCGTCGAAGCCGAGAGTCGCAAGATCGGCCGTATACACGTGCCGGAAGCGCTGATCATGAGAATACGCGAAGGCGACTGTGTGTTGATCGATGCGGACCGGGAGGCACGGCTTGATTTCCTGGTGCGCGATTACGCTTATCTTGGCGCAGATCCGGCCGAACTGTGCGCACGGCTCGAACACCTCAGCAAGCTGCAGAGCCGCGAGACACTGGACCGCTGGAAGGCGCTCGCACATGCAGGAGAGCTTCACGCCCTGTACGGGGAACTCATCGAACTGCACTACGATCCGCTCTACAAGCGTTCGCAGAATCGCAACTTCGCCCGCATCGAAGCGGCACAGGTGTTCAGCGCAGACTCACTGGACGATGCAGGCATCGCCAAACTGGCACAGCGAATGGCAAGCGCCACCTGAGTCAGTCCGGCAAGCCACCGTAGCGATCGCGCCCGCGGATGGCGCACAGGCGTTGCACCACGGCATGCGGCGGATCGCCAACTTCACCCTGCTCGAACGCAACCACGGTGAAATCGTCAGCCAGACGTGCGAGCAGCTCGCCTGGCTGCAGCAGGAAATCCGGACTGCGCGGCCGGCCGTATCGCTCGTTGCCCACCATGAAGGTTTCGTAAATCAGCACCCCGCCCTCGCGCAATACCGAGAGCATCAGATCGAAACGTGGTCTGAACAGGTAATTCGTGACCACCAGCGCATCATGGCTGTCGCGCCCAAAGGGCCATTCTCCTGCTTCGAGGTCAGCATGCACCGTTGTCAGGCCGGCGACACCCGCCAGAGTAGCCAGCGCTGCCTCATCCCTGTCCGTTGCATCGACTCGCAGCCCACGCGCAGCGAGCCATCTTGCATGCCGGCCATTGCCACATGCAAAGTCGAGCACCCGGCCGCCTTGAGGGATGAGGGCACCAAAACGCTGCACCCATCGGGACGGCTGACCGATCGGCGCGTGGCCGTTCACCGGTCCACACCGCCGAGACAAACCGATTTTATCTCCAGGTATTCGTCTATGCCGTAGATCGATCCTTCACGTCCGATGCCGGACTGCTTCACGCCGCCAAACGGCGAAACCTCATTGGACATGACGCCGGTGTTCACCCCCACCATGCCATAGTCCAGCGCCTCGGCAACCCGGAAGATACGGCCGACGTCGCGGGCGTAGAAATAGGCCGCGAGACCGAACTCGGTATCGTTCGCCATCGCGATCGCCTCGTCCTCGGAGTCGAAGCGGAAGAGCGGCGCAACCGGACCGAAGGTCTCCTCGCGCGCAACACGCATCGCCGGCGTCACATCGGCCAGCACCGTGGGCTGAAAGAACGTACCGCCGAGGCTGTGGCGCATGCCGCCAGTCATCACCCGCGCGCCGTTTGCGAGCGCGTCACCGATATGCGATTCGACCTTGTCGATTGCGGCCGAATCAATCAGCGGGCCAATGTTCACGCCCTCCACAACACCTGGGCCGACCTTGAGTTTGGCCACTGCGTCAGCCAGTTTCACGGCAAAGGCCTCGTACACCCCCGACTGAACGAGGATACGGTTGGCGCATACGCAGGTCTGGCCAGCGTTGCGGTACTTCGACGCCATCGCCCCTTCGACCGCGGCATCGATGTCGGCGTCGTCGAAGACAATGAAGGGGGCGTTGCCGCCAAGCTCGAGCGACAAGCGCTTGAGTGTCGGCCCGCACTGGCTCATCAGCAGGCGACCGACTTCGGTCGAGCCGGTGAAGGACAGCTTGCGAACCGTCGGGCTACCTGTGAGTTCTGCACCAATTGCAACCGGATCCCCGGTGATCACGTTGATCACCCCTGGTGGAATGCCGGCCTGCTCCGCAAGCACCGCCAGCGCAAGCGCGGTGAAAGGGGTCTGCTCGGCCGGCTTGACCACCACCGTGCAACCCGCGGCGAGTGCCGGTGCCAACTTGCGGGTGATCATCGCCGCTGGAAAATTCCACGGTGTAATCGCCGCGCACACGCCTACTGGCTGGCGCATCACCAGCAAACGCCGGTCGCCGCCGGTGGTCGGCAGGATATCGCCATTGGTGCGCTTGGCCTGCTCCGCGAACCACTCGACAAAGGACGCAGCATAGGCGACCTCGCCCCGCGCCTCTGCAAGCGGCTTGCCCTGCTCGCTGGTCATCAATAGTGCGAGTTCATCGGTTGCAGCGCTGATGAGCTCGAACCAGCGCTTCAGAAGCGCAGCACGCTCCTTGGCGAGTTTTCGACTCCAACTGGCAAAGGCTCGATCGGCCGCCTGAATGGCCCGCACGGTCTCCATCCTGCCCATGTCGGGAACACGCCCGATGACCTCGCCGGTTGCCGGATCGCTAACGTCGAAGCTCGATCCGGAATCGGCATCGAGCCAGTTGCCGTCGATGTATGCCTGCTGACGAAACAGTTCTAAGCTGCTTAGCTTGCTCATGCCCCTTTAATCCTTGGTTGCGTGACCAGCCAATGCTAGCATCGAGGTGCTGCCCAGGCCATGCCCGACGGCTCGTCGTACATGACTTGCAAGCGTAATTCCGCCTGCCGTCATCAACCTCCGTCCGAACCAAGCCGGGAACCCGCGATGACCGAATTCGCAGCATTTTCCTCGCTCTTGCTGCCAGTCGCAGTGACGGTGGGTGCTTTCGCAACCGGATTTCTGGTCTCGCATATGCGGTTCAGACCGCACGCGTCAGGCAAACCCTCGAACAAGGCCACGAGCCGGGCGCCTGACACTTCGTTCTTCGACGCGATTCGCGAAGTGGTGATAACTCTCGATGAGAGCGACCGCATTCGATATCTGAACCAGGCCTGGCAGACCCTGACAGGACGCCCGGTCAGTGAATCCCTCGGCAAGCCTCTGGCACGGTTCATCCACCCCGATGATCGCAGCGCACTCGTCGCGAAGATTCTCGAGCTCAAATCAGGCGCGATCCGGGAGTTCAGCATGGAGGTCCGAATCACCTCCAACGGAAATGAAACCCGCTGGGCCGAAGTCAATCTTCAACCCGCACCGGGAGTCGCTGGCATCGGGTTCGTCGGTACGCTTGACGACGTTACTCCAAGGAAGATCGCGGAGCTTTCGCTACGAAACATCAACCGCGATCTGGAAAGCCGGGTTCGAATGCGAACAGCCGAACTCGAGGCTTCAAACCGGGAACTGGAGGCGTTCTCCTACTCGATATCGCATGACTTGCGCGCACCGCTGCGCTCGATAGACGGGTTTGCGCGGATTCTCGAAGAAGAGCTCGACGCACAGCTGACCGAAACCTCACGTACGCACCTCCATCGCATCCGCAATGCGGCTGACCGCATGGCGCAGCTCAGCGACGCGATGATCGCAATGGCGAGCCTGTCACGTCAGTCCATTCGACGGGAAAACGTCGACCTGTCGGAACTCGTGACACAACTCCTGGAGGAACTCAAGGAAGAAGATCCCAATCGCCGGACCGAGATCGAGGTCACGGCCGAGCTCGTCGCGACCGCCGACCGCAGCCTGATGCGTGTCGCGCTGGAAAACCTGCTCCGCAATGCCTGGAAGTTCACCGCGCAACAGGAAGTCACCCGTATTACGTTTCACGCCGAACGCCAGGACGAGCAGCGCGTATTCATTATCAGCGATAACGGAGTCGGATTTGACATGGCTCATGCCGGACGACTCTTCGAGCCCTTCTTCAGGCTGCACGACCCTGCAGTCTATCAGGGCACCGGAATCGGTCTGGCAAACGTCGAGCGGATCATCCGTCGCCATGGCGGGCACATCTGGGCGCGCTCCAGCCCCGGTCAGGGAGCAACTTTCTTCTTCACGCTTGGCTAGCTGGCTGTTGTACTTGCTCTCACTGACCATGACGAATGCGAAACAAGGGAACAGGATCTGAGCGAGCGGCTTTAGCCTTACTGACGTAGGGGTTTTCCCTAGCCGCGAGAGGTGCATATTTAACAGTGTTTAATGCTGCACTGCGGTAGACTTCCGTTATAGACGAACTCGTTGTGCGATTGGCACCATTGATGCCGTTTGCCCGACACCGCTGAACGCACTTTCACCCAGGCGACAACGCCCGTAAAACCATGAAAGAGAAGCACTATCTCAACCCGCTGCTGCAACCCCGGTCAGTCGGCATCATCGGCGCCAGCGAGCGTGAAGGGTCGCTCGGCAGCGTCGTGATGCAGAACATCCTCTCGGGTGGCTACAAGGGTCGCGTCTTTGCAATCAATCCACACCATGAGACCGTCCTGGATGTTCCCTGCTTCAAATCGGTAGAGGACGTACCCCACCGGCTGGACCTCGTGGTCATCGCCCTGCGCGCCGACAAGGTGCCCGCGATCATCGACAGTTGTGGTCGTGCAGGTGTGCGCGCAGCCATCGTGCTCACCGCCGGCTTCGCCGAAGCCGGTGCGCGTGGCGAACTGCTGCAGCGCCAGGTCGTCGAGGCGGCACGCCGCCACAAGATCCGCCTGCTCGGTCCCAACTGTCTGGGCATCATGCGCCCCAGTCTCGGGCTTAACGCAACCTTTGCGCACGCGACCGCGCTTCCCGGTTCGATCGGCCTGATCTCGCAGTCCGGCGCATTGTGTGCCGCCATTCTCGATTGGGCCAAGCCGAACAATGTCGGCTTCTCGAACGTGGTCTCGCTGGGTTCGGGAAGCGACGTCGATTTCGGCGAAGTACTGGAGTTCATGATCTCGGATCCGCGCACCGAGAGCATTATTCTCTACATCGAGGGCGTACGCGACGCACGGCGTTTCATGAGCGCGCTTCGCGGTGCCGCACGCGTCAAGCCGGTGCTGCTGATCAAGGTCGGGCGGCACCCGGAGGCATCGCGCGCGATTCTCTCCCACTCCGGCCTCACCAGCGGCGAAGACACGGTCTTCGACGCTGCACTGCGCCGAGCCGGGGTGATTCGGCTTTACAACCTCGGTCAGCTGTTTGCCGCGGCCAATGCGCTCTTCTCGCACTTCCGTCCGCGTGGCAACCGTCTCGCGGTGATTACCAACGGAGGCGGCCCAGGCGTCATGGCGGCAGACCGCGCCTCCGATCTCGGCATTCCGCTGTCGAATTTTGCCGACGTCACAGTCGAGAAGCTCAAAGCCGCGTTGCCGCCCCATTGCTCACGCGCCAATCCGGTGGACATCGGCGGCGATGCCGACGTCGAGCGCTATCGCAAGGCGCTCAAGTCGGTGCTTGAAGGGCCGAACGTCGACGGCGTACTGGTCCTGCTGACACCACAGGCGATGACGGACTCGACCGCAGTTGCGGAAGCCGTGATCGAACTCGAGAAGACCGCCGACAAACCGGTCGTGACCTGCTGGATGGGCGAAGAACTGGTCACCGAGGCACGCAAGCGCTTTATCGATGCCGGCATTCCGACCTTCCGCACGCCCGAACCGGCGGTCGAGTTGTTCAGTCATATCTCGGCCTATTACCGCAACCAGAAGCTGCTGATGCAGACGCCTGCGTCGCTGTCTCACCTCAATCCTCCGAGCATCGAGAGCGCGCGCCTGGTCATCGAGACTGCACTGGCCGAACGCCGAAAGGTGCTCAATGCGATGGAATCCAAGGCCGGCCTCGCTGCCTTCCGTATCCCGATCGCGCAAACCGTGGTTGCCCGTTCGGCAACCGAGGCGATGGTGCTGGCCGAGGAAATCGGCTTGCCGGTGGTAATGAAGATCGATTCGCCCTCGATCAGCCACAAGGCCGACTCGGGCGGAGTCAGACTCAATCTCGGCAGTCTGGCCGCGGTCCGGACCGCCTACCAGGAGATCCTCGACGAGGTCCGTCGCAACAAGCCGGACGCGGCGATCAATGGTGTCGCGATCGAGCCGATGATCCTCAAGCGCCACGGACGGGAACTGTTCGTCGGCGTCAAGCGCGACCCGGTTTTCGGTCCGGTGATTACCTTTGCCGAAGGTGGCAACCGGGCGGTGTCCAAAGGCGACGTCGCGGTGGCCCTGCCGCCGCTGAACCGTTTCCTGGTGCGCGACCTGATCCAGTCTTCGCGAGTCGCCCCGCTGCTGGAAGATTTCCGCAACATGCCGGCGATCAACCACGAAGCGCTCGAGTTCGTGTTGCTTCGAGTGTCGGAAATGGTCTGCGAGTTGCCCTGGCTGCAGTCACTCGAGATCAACCCGCTGATCGTCGACGAGAAGGGTGCAGTCGCAGTCGACGCACGTCTGGTCGCGGACAACGTCGCGCCGTCGGCCGATCGCTACGATCACATGGCGATTCACCCCTATCCGTCGCATCTGATCACCAAATGGACTCAGCCCGACGGTCAGGAAATCACGATTCGGCCAATCAAGCCGGAGGATGCGGATCTCGAAGTCGATTTCGTGAGCCGCCTGTCTGCCGAGACCAAATATTTCCGTTTCATGAACACGATGCGCGAGCTTCCACCCGCAATGGTCGCCCGTCTGACGCAGATCGACTACGACCGCGAGATGGCTTTCGTCGCCACGATCGAGGAGGATGGCAAGGAGGTCGAACTCGGCGTCTGCCGCTATGCGGTGAACCCCGACGGTGAGTCCTGCGAATTCGCCGTCGTCGTCGCAGACGACTGGCAGCACCGCGGCCTCGCTCGCAAGCTCATGGGCGTTCTGATCGAAACCGCACGCAACCGCGGCCTGTATTACATGAACGGCGTCTTCCTTGCCAACAATGACCGCATGCTTCGCTTCGTGCAAAGCCTCGGTTTCGTTCTCAGCAACGACCCCGAGGACAGCACCGTCAAGCTCGGCGTGCTCCCGCTTCAGCTCTGAAGTATCATCGCCCCATTCGACGGGTGAGTCTTGGCCGCAGCCAGGGCTCACCCGCTATCATTTTCTCTCCCATAGATTGCCATGCCCGCCACCATCGAGGACATCGACTTTCACGGCGCACCCGCCGTTTCATTGAGAACGCCTGATGGCGCATCTGCCGTCGTATCGCTTCTCGGAGGCCAGGTGTTGTCCTGGCAGCCAGCAAAGGGCGACGAGCGTCTGTTCTTGAGCGAGCGGGCGCTATTCGACGGTTCATCCTCGATTCGCGGCGGCATTCCGGTCTGCTTCCCGCAGTTCTCTGGCCTCGGCAAGCTGCCGAAACACGGGCTGCTGCGTACCGCGATGTGGGAAGTCCGCCAGCGACGAAGTGAAAACACGTATGCGATGCTCACCCTCGGCATCTGCGAGTCGGAGCAAAGCTTGACGCTCTGGCCTCAAATGTTCGATGTCGAGCTCACCATAGTGCTCGATCGCGGCCGTCTGGATGTTGAGCTTCACGTCGAGAACACCGGCCACAGCCAGTTGGCCTTCACCGCAGCACTGCACACCTATCTCCGGGTTCGCGAGGTCGAGCACGCCCGACTCAACGGGTTGACGGGTTTCGAATTCCGCGACGCCGCCGACGACAACCGGATCAAGAAAGAGCATTTCGACGGGCTGCAGTTCGATGGCCCGGTGAACCGTGTCTATCACGATGTGACCCGCCCCTTGCTGCTGCTCGAATCGCCCCGCGCCCTTTTGATCGAATCGGAGGGCTTTCCGGATG
>NZ_WTVM01000056.1 GCF_012910885.1 Azoarcus taiwanensis
TGACAATCATCCTCTTTGGTGATGTAGATCTTGGAACCGGCCGCCCGTGTGGCGTACCGTGTCTTCCGAGAACGCATTGTCGTGATGCTTCGTTACAGAAAGATTAAATCGCGCTGCACAAATCAGAAATGTCGATCAGGCTCGGTCCTCAGGCTACCGCCTGCTCGACCACCCCGGCGATTTCCCTGGCAAGGCGCTCGACCCGCTCCGCGTCCGCCCCCTCCACCATGACCCGCAACAGCGGCTCGGTGCCGGACGGGCGCAGCAACACCCTGCCCTCGCTACCCAGCTCGGCGGCGGCCCCCGCTTCAGCCTTCGCGATCGCTGACGCCGACTGCCAGTCGAACCCTGCCGGCAGACGAACGTTGATGAGCTTTTGTGGGTAGAAGACCAGATCGCTGCACGCCTCGGCCAACGTCTGGCCATGACGTTTTAGCGCGGTGAGCACCTGGAGTGCAGAAACGATACCGTCTCCGGTGGTGTGGCAATCGAGGCAGATGATGTGCCCCGAGTTTTCGCCGCCGAGCTTCCAGCCCCGCCGGTGAAGCAGTTCGAGCACGTAGCGGTCGCCAACCTTGGCGCGGTCGAATGGCACCCCGAGCCTGTCGATCGCATGTTCGAAACCGAGATTGCTCATAAGCGTTCCGACCACGCCGTCGAGCGTGCCAGCGGCCTTGCGATCCCTGGCGATGACGTAGAGCAGTTTGTCCCCGTCGTAGGTCTCTCCGGCCGCATCGACCATGATCAAGCGGTCGCCGTCGCCGTCGAGTGCGATGCCAATGTCGGCCCTGCTCTCCAGCACCGCCCGCCGCAGACTCTCTGGACGGGTTGCTCCCACGCCGTCATTGATGTTCAGGCCATTGGGCGATACCCCCACGGGAAATACCTCGGCGCCCAGTTCGTGAAACACACTTGGCGCGATGTGGTACGCGGCACCGTGCGCGCAGTCCAGCGCGATCCTCATGCCTCGCAGGTCGAGTTCATTGGGGAACGTACTCTTGCAGAACTCGATGTAGCGCCCTGCGGCATCCTCGATGCGGCGCGCCTTGCCGAGATTGGCGGAGTCCACGCAACCCATCGGTCGATCCACCCACTCCTCGATTTCGAGCTCCACCGCATCCGGCAACTTGGTGCCATTTGCCGAGAAGAACTTGATGCCGTTGTCGAAATAAGGGTTGTGAGAGGCTGAAATCACGACGCCAGCCTGCAGACGCAGCGCGCGCGTGAGATAGGCGACGGCGGGGGTCGGTACAGGCCCGGCGAGCATGACGTCCACCCCGGCCGCTGAAAAGCCGGACTCCAGAGCTGCCTCAAGCATGTAGCCCGAAATCCGGGTGTCCTTGCCGATAAGCACCGCCGGCCGCTCGCCGGCCGGCAGGTGCTCACGCCTCACCAGCGCGAGGCCCGCTGCATAACCGAGGCGCATCACGAAATCCGGTGTGATCGGGGTTTCGCCCACCTTGCCGCGCACCCCGTCGGTGCCGAAATACCTTCTCGCCATGATCGCGCCAACTTTGCCAAAAGTGGAATTATGACATCCTTGGTTTCCAGGTTTAACGCTCACGTGCGAATTCAACGACACGCTTCGAATTCAGCCAGTGCGCGGAGCACCGCCAGTGCATCGCGCGTCTCTGCGACATCATGTACACGCACGATCGCAGCGCCCCGCTCTGCCGCAAGCAGCGCGGCCGCCGCGCTCGCCGTGACACGCTCATCGATTGCGCGACCGGTAATGGCCCCGAGCATCGACTTGCGCGACAGCCCCGCAAGCACCGGATACCCCTTTGCAGCCAACCGGGGCAGTGCGGCCAGCAAGGCGAGATTGTGTTCAAGCGTCTTGCCGAAGCCGAATCCCGGATCAAGGACCACACGTGAGGCATCGACCCCAGCGGTCCGCAACACCGCAGCCCGCTCGATAAGGAATTCGGCCACCTCGCCCACCACATCGGCGTATTGCGGCGCGGACTGCATCGTGCGCGGTTCGCCCCGCATGTGCATCACGCACAGGGCCGCATCGGAGCCGACCACCGCCTCAATCGCACCTTCGGCTCGAAAACCGGCGATGTCGTTGATCATCGCTGCGCCCGCGCGGATCGCCGCCTGCATCACCTGTGGTTTGACGGTGTCCACCGACACCGGGACCGCCCAGTCGGCCAGCCGCTCGACGAGCGGCAGCACGCGATCCAACTCTTCCTGAGCACTGACTGGAGCAGCACCTGGGCGCGACGACTCGCCACCCACATCCAGAATGTCAGCGCCCGCTTCAACGGCTGCCTCTGCTTGTCGCAAGGCCTTGTCGAGACGCCCCACGAGGCCGTCGCCGGAAAAGGAGTCCGGCGTCACGTTGAGCACCGCCATGATGTGCGGTCGCGAGAGGTCGAGTTGAAACCGACCACAGTTCAACACGCAGTTTTTGATCATATGCCGAGTTGTCATGAAAGCGTCTCCAGTGTGAAACACATCCGCGGCAAACTTCACGGTCTGCATCCGCTTGAGTTGGCAGACGTTGCTCGAAGGGGAAAAAGGTTCATAATTAAATTTAAGTCATGATGCATGGCTGTATGCCCGAAGCCGCCTGCAGAGCGGGCCGGGCAGCAGTGCAATATCGCATCGTGACGGTTTGCGGAGGAGGAGTCAGCATGAGAGTTGAAGGCAAGATCGCGACCTGGCTCGACACGGTCGCGGCAACCCATTTTCACCACGCACCGGTCGAAGCCCGGTTGCATCCGATTTCGGGCAGTCAGCAATTGGGCGACGCCGACCCCGAACAACAATGCTATGCGATCTCCGTGGATGGCCGATGGCTGTGTTCGAGCAACGGTCGGATCACCATCCTGAAAGGCTTGAAAAGCGCTCGTCGCTTTCTCGACCTGCTTGACCTGTCAGGCTACCAGAACGGCGAACCGGCCCAGTTCGAGATCGACTGCACGACGAGCGCTCACTGCATGGCTTTCGACAAGCGCCGCGGCTTGCGAAACTGCACTCGGCTCTTTCAGGATCATCCAATCTGAAACCCTTCGCCTGAAAAAAGAGACCGGCCTCGGCCGGTCTCTTTTTTCTGCTGGCAAACGCGGTCAGGCGGCGGGCGCCGGGGCATTGGGTTCGGCACTGGGAGGCGCATCGTCCCTCGGACGCTTGGGCGGTTCGCCGGCCTGCTTCGGCGGGCGCGGCGGCTTACCCTCCATGATGTCGTTGATCTGCTCAGCATCGAGCGTTTCCCACTCGAGCAGGGCCTGGGTCATCGCCTCAATCTTGTCCTTGTTCTCCTCGATGAGACGACGCGCCAGCGTGTACTGCTGGTCGATGATGCGACGAATTTCGACATCGACCTTTTGCATCGTCGCCTCGGAGACGTTGCGGTGCGTGGTCACCTGGCGGCCGAGGAAGATTTCACCCTCCTCCTCGCCGTAGACCATGGGACCCAGATTGTCGGACATGCCCCACTGCGTCACCATGCGGCGCGCGAGATCCGTCGCGCGGGCAAAATCGTTCGATGCGCCAGTGGTCATCTGGTTCATGAAGATCTCTTCACAGATCCGCCCACCGAACAGAACCGCGATGGTCTGCAGGATGCGCTCGCGGTCCTGGCTGTAGCGATCGGACTCCGGCAACTGCATGGTCACACCCAGCGCCCGACCGCGCGGGATGATGGTGACCTTGTGCACCGGGTCGGTCTTGTCCAGCATCTTGGCGACAAGGACGTGACCGGATTCGTGGTAGGCGGTGTTCTTGCGCTCTTCCTCGGGCATGACCATGGAGCGGCGCTCGGCGCCCATCATGATCTTGTCCTTCGCGCGCTCGAAGTCCTCCATGTCGACCAGTCGCTTGGCGCCGCGAGCGGCGAACAGCGCCGCTTCGTTGACCAGGTTGGCCAGATCCGCACCGGAGAAACCCGGGGTGCCACGCGCAAGCACTACCGGCTCGACGTCCGGCGCAATCGGCACCTTACGCATGTGCACCTTTAGAATCTGCTCACGGCCACGGATATCCGGCAGCGGCACCACGACCTGGCGGTCGAAGCGGCCGGGACGCAGCAGCGCCGGGTCGAGAACGTCCGGGCGGTTGGTCGCTGCGATAACGATCACGCCGGTTTGACCTTCGAAGCCATCCATTTCGACGAGCAACTGGTTCAGCGTCTGCTCGCGCTCGTCGTTGCCGCCGCCCATACCGGCACCGCGCTGACGACCAACGGCGTCGATCTCGTCGATGAAGATGATGCACGGTGCGTGTTTCTTGGCCTGCTCGAACATGTCGCGCACCCGTGCGGCACCGACGCCGACGAACATTTCGACGAAGTCCGAACCGGAGATCGAGAAGAATGGCACCTTGGCCTCACCTGCGATCGCCTTGGCAAGCAGCGTCTTGCCGGTACCCGGCGAGCCGACCATCAGGACGCCCTTGGGAATGTGACCACCGAGCTTCTGGAAGCGAGACGGATCGCGCAGGAAGTCGACCAGTTCAGCCACTTCTTCCTTGGCTTCGTCGCAGCCGGCAACGTCGGCGAAAGTCAGGGAGTTGGCAGACTCGTCGAGCATTCTGGCCTTGGACTTGCCGAAGGAGAATGCCCCACCGCGGCCACCACCCTGCATCTGACGCATGAAAAAGATCCACACGCCGATCAGCAGCAGCATCGGGAACCAGGAGACGAAGATACTCATCAGGAAGGACTGGTCATCGTCCGGCTTGGCGGCGGTAACCGCAACGCCGCCGCGCATCAGATCGGACACCATCCAGATGTCCTGCACGCCCGGGGTGTAGACCGTGACCTGACGTCCGTCCTGCATTGTCGCTTTGACCACGCGACCGTCGATGGCCGCCTTGGTCACGCGGCCCGCCCGCGCTTCATCCATGAACTGCGAATACTCCATGGTGTTGGGCGCAACCTGTCGCGTGTTGAACTGGTTGAAAACCGTCATCAACACGACGCCGATCACCATCCAGATCGCAAGATTTTTGAACAGATTATTCAACGTCTTTTCCTTGTATGCCCGGCAGGGGCGGCAATGAACTGACCCATTCTATTAGCGAACGTTCCCACGAGCAAACCAATGATCGCGATCGAAAATGGTAATCGCCCTGGCATGGTGTGAATGCGCCAATGGGGCCCGGCTTGCACTTCATCCCCGAAGTCGCGCGAGGAGCGCGTCGAGCCCTGGATAGTCGTCGCGCAGAAGAACGAATTTGCGAGCGTGCTGACTCCATGATTCACCCCGCGCGAGCGATTCGACCACGCCACCGGGGTCGACGATCCAACTCCCCGCCAGCCCGTCCACCCCTCTCGAAAACAGCGGATCCGGCAGACAGCTCGCACCGGGCCCCAACAGCACGAGCCGCTCGGCCCCGCGACAGCGTCCGAGGATCGAGTCGAGGGTATCGTTCAGTAACACAGTACTGGTACATAAGACTTTGTTGCAGTTGCCGAGTTCGTCGGCATTGGCGGTCACCCGGTAGCCCTCATGCTCGCCAAGCAACTCCGTCTTGAGCTCAATGACCGTGAGGCGCGCGCCACTCGCAAGTACCCGCGGAATAAGCGGTGTGAAATGGCCGACCATGCCCACGTGATCGCCGGGCGACGGATCGATGCCGCCGAGACTGTCGGCTTTGCTGCCGGGAGCAAAACCCGCCCGATCGAACAGGCTGCGAGTCAGTGCGTTGATGGCGGCAAACCCGAGCGTCCGCGACACGTTGTCGGTCGACGCCCAGCCCCGCGCGAGCTCGAGGGCCTCGCGGCCCGTCATTGCCTCGAGCGCTGTCGAGGCATGAAGTCGCTCGAGCGTATCGTCGAGCAGCACGTAGGACAGTCCGAGCGTGCCGTCGTCGAGTTGCAGAGCGCAGAACTCACCTCGCCGGCTATCCACCACCTCTGGCCTCGGCAGACACACTCTCCGGATACGCGGACGCAGCCCGGCGTCAGCCGCGCGCTCGAAGCAGTCGATGAACGCTTCGACGATTCTCATGACACTCCTCCCTCACCGGTCGATCCACTATCGAGCGCTGTCCCACGCACCACCCGGGAGGCTTCGCTACCCGTAAGGGTGGCATTGCGCTGCCCTGCCCCGCGAAGGGCGCCGGGAAAATACTCTGCAGTAAGGCGACTACTGTGTACTGGCGAATCACTGGACGAACCGCCGAAGCGACGCCAATCCTTCACCCAATGGATATCGTCACACAATTCCAGCAGACCGATGGTTTCGCGGTCGCCAATCAGCATGCCCTGCACGCGCAGTCCAAGATCACCACGCGCCTCTTCCAACCTTGCAGCCAGCTCGGGCGTTGCACCAAACTCGCCATCGGTCACCAGCAACAGGTCCGCGAGCCGCCAATCGGCTGACTGCATGCGCGCCAGCACGGATTCGATCGGACCGCATATATCGGTCCCACCATGAAAGCTGCTTCCAAGAAAGCTCACCAACGCCGGCCAGTCCGACGCCTTGCCCCCGACGGTGATCTCCATCACCTCGCCCTCACCACCGAATGCGAACAGATGGCAGGGTCGGCGCTGAGTCAGGGCGACCCGCGCACACTCGAGTACCACGGCCTTGGCGACCGCCTCGGCACCACCGCGCATCGAGCCGCTGGTATCCACGCAAACCAGGATGGGACCAGACTCACGACGAGGCGCAGGTCGACACACCTCGCGCCAAACCGGCTCGGCGTCGAACACCGTCGAGCCGAAACGCTCGTCATCCTCGAACGCAAGCAAGGCCCGTTCGGCACGTCGCGCATGCCAGGCCAGACGCAAGCGGGGATGGCGCAACTGCATCGCCTCGACCGGAAGCATTCGCGCCACACGCCCGGAACGGTGGACTCCGCGGGTTTCGCCCGGCAGTTCGGGCACCGAAACTGTCGCCGCGGCAACCGTCACGCCGACGGGCCCGAGCTCACGCTCGGACCGGCAGGCCGCGTCATCGACCGTCTGCTCGGCATCGCGACCGCGTCCCAGGCGTCGAATGATCGCAACGAGTTCCGGCAGTCGTTCGATGAGGAGGCGGATCCGAACCACCTCCTCCCACTCGGTACTCCGCAACAGACCTTGGAGCGTATCCCAGCGGCAGTGCTTGAGAAGTTCATCGGCATCGCCAAGCACATCGATGAGGCTGTCGATCTCGCCCCGGCGTGACTCCCAGTCTGCAGCGAAGGCTTCGATCACCCTGTCCTCGGCCTCCGACTGGCTCGCACCCCGGTCTCGATAATCCACGATGAAGTCGCAGTGAAACAACAGGCTTTGCAGCAACATGTCGCTCATCGCTTCGGAGCCGGCGCAATAGCGCGGCAGGGCAAGGGAATCGATACACGCGATCAGTCCCCCGGCCAGACGCCCACCAGGCCAACGCAAGGCAGCCTGCTTCGGCAGGCATCCTTCGAGCAGCGACTCCCGCCAGTCGAGAAGCGAATCCAGCCGCTCGGGCAGACGGCCGAGCGCGTTCGTCAAGCCACCGAGCCACAAGGCACGAGGCAATTGCTCGAGCGCTGAAAGACGCGCTTCGGCACGCTGAAACAGTTCGACTGCAACGTCCATCAGTCAGTGGTCAAAACGGGATGCGGAACCGGGTCCGGCGCGGTGCCCGGGTCCGGAAGCAGGCGCGGAAGCGCCTCGAAACCGGCACGCGCGGCAAGCAGTCGCGCCCTCAGATCACGCAGGCGCGCTCCGCTTGCATCCAGACCCGACCTCACCAGACGCAAGAAACCGGGTTCGATCCACAGACTGGCCGCCTCGAAAGCCTCGAAGTCCCGCACTTGGGTGGCAAGCTCGGCATCGTAATCACACATGCGCGACAGGGCCTCGTCGATCTGGCCCACTCGTGCATCGATGTGGGTCTGACCATAACGCCGCTTGCGCGCCGCTGTCATGCGCAACGCCCCCGCACCGCCCTTGGCATCACCCACCTCCCCGGCCAGCGCCTCGGGAGAAAAGCGCAGGCGACCGCTCTCGTCGTAGTCCAGATCGTTGGCCTCACGCTCGGCAAGCAGCTGCGCCTCAAACGCCTCAACGACGCGAGGCAGGCGCTCCGGCAGACACCGGACGCCAACCCCTAAACGGTCGAGCAGCCAATCGCTTACCGCGTGCTGCACCTGTGCGTCGGCCGAGACACAGCACGGCAGCAGCCCCAGATCCCAACGACTCACGACAGAACGACCCTCGCTCGCCGCAGCGGTGCGCAGTACATGCACGATCTTGACCCAGCGTCGGTCCGAGACGTAGCACGCCTGTGCGACCATCCAGGCGCGCAGTTCGGCAAGCAGAAACCCGACCAGTGGTTCGAGTGCGACATTCTCAGCCGCCTCTGCCAGCGCCGCACGCTCGGCCTTGTCCAGCGGCGCCACCCGGACATCAAGATTAACCCCGGTCGGCATGGCAAGCAGTGCGAGAAAACCGTCCTCGCTGACCGGCACAACCGGCACCAGCATCAGGAAGCGATCAAGAAACGCCTCCCCCACTTCGTCTTCCGGCACCGTGTTGGTCGCTCCGATCACGCTGATCAGCGGGCAGGCGATACGCCCCGCACCATTGTCGAACTCCCGTTCGTTGAGCAGTGTGAGCAAGGCATTGAGAATCGCGCTATTGGCCTTGAAAACCTCATCGATGAACGCAATCGAGGCGTCCGGCAGAAACCCGGCCACATGACGCTCATAACGATCCTGTTCGAGCGCGCTTATCGACAACGGCCCAAACAGTTCCTCCGGCACAGTGAAACGGGTCAGCAGCCGCTCAAAGTAACGCACGTCGCCGAAGGCACGCTGCAAGCGGCGAGCGAGCTCGCTCTTGGCAGTGCCGGGCGGTCCGATCAGGAGGGTGTGCTCCGCTGCAAGCGCAGCCAGCAGCGCCATGCGCAGTTCGCGCCTGCGCTCCACCAAGCCGCTCTCCAAGGCGTCCAGCAAACCGGCGAGGCGCTCCCGACCAGCCCAGGTGGTTCGTGAATCCGATGAGGAAAGCTGTTCCACCATATCCTCCTCCGCGGCGCTCGTTCGTCAGCCGAGCACCAACGACTCCAGTCCATCAGCGCCATTAAACCTCAATGATGGATCGGCGCAGATCAGCGCGCCTTGACCCTGCTCAGTCCGACAGGACTTGTCTCAGTGCGGCCCCCATTGCAGTCGCGGTCTGAGCACCGGATACTGCGATTCGTCGATCGATGATGAAGAAAGGCACCCCTGTCACACCCTGCTTCTGCACCTGGCTCGCCATCTTGCGGACAGCTTGTTCGTCGCTCGGGCCGCTCAAGTACTCGACGACCGCTTCTCGCCGGTCGCCGCACTCCGCAGCGATGTCGGCCAGTGTCTCGATACTGCCGATATCCCGCCCCTGCTGAAAATAGGCGACGAAGATCGCCTCGACAAGGGCGTCCACCCGGTCGGATCGATAGCCCAAGGATTGCGCCCGATAGCACAAGCGGTGCGCACGCAGCGTATTGGGTCGCAAGGCGATACGCTCGAAATCGAAGCTCAGCTCATCGCTGGCGGCTTGACTGACGTCGGCCAGCAATCGGTCGACCGCAGCCCGTCCGCCGAACTTGGCTTCGAGAAAAGGCCTGTAGGGCTCACCGGCGACCGGAGTGCCGGGATTGAGGAAATACGGCAGCCAATTGACCTGAACTGCCAGCCCCGGGCGCTCGGCGCGCAGGCTGGCAAGCGCCGCCTTCAAACGTCTGCGCCCCAGAAAACACCACGGACAAACGAAGTCCGACACCACGTCCACGACCAAAGCCATGCGATTACTCTCCTCAAACTCACTCAGGAGCGGAACCCGCCCCCTCAACCCTTGAAACCGGTGCCGAGCAGATAGACTTCCGGGCTGCGGTCGCGCGAGGCCTTGGGCTTGCGCACGGCCAGGGTCCGGAAATGCTGTCTTGCCTCTTCACGGAACTCCATGAAGCCCGCCCCCTGGAACACTTTGACAACGAAGGCGCCGCCCTCGCGGAGATGATTGACGGCGAAGTCAAGGGCGAGCTCGGCCAAATGGATCGAGCGCGCCTGGTCGGTCAGCTCGATGCCGGACATGTTGGGCGCCATATCAGACAACACTACATCCACCCGCGAGCCCCCGAGCCCCGCGGTGAGCTCATCGAGGACGCGGTCCTCGCTGAAATCACCCTGGATGAAGTCGACACCGGTAATCGGCTCGATAGCCAGCAGGTCAAGTGCGAAGACCCGCCCCCCAGCACAGCGCTTGACTGCCACCTGACTCCACGAGCCAGGGGCAGCGCCAAGGTCGACGACGGTCATGCCCGGACGCAACAGGTGGTCACGGTCGTCGATCTCGAGCAGTTTGTACGCTGCGCGTGCCCGGTAGCCCTCCGCCTTGGCACGTTGCACGTAAGCGTCATTGACATGCTCCATCATCCACGCTTTGCTGGTCTTGGTTCGCTTCATCGGAGTAGAATTCGTCCTTGGCAAAAAAAATTGAGACCGAAGCGCCGTTTTCGGTCAGACGCCGACCTTTGGCTTAAGGATGTCGGCTGCCACGATACCAGCACGTGTCCCCTGTTTCCGAGAACCGCCCAGCAACGCTGAGCCGTAACGGCCCGAGCGAGCGGTCCTTTTCAAATACGAGAACCATCCATGATCGAACTCAGCCCAGCACAGCGCCGGGAACTGCGCGCCAGCGCCCACCATCTCAACCCCGTCGTCAGCATCGCCGGCAACGGCCTCACCCCAGCGGTCATGCAGGAGATCGAGCGCAGCCTGCAAGCACATGAACTCATCAAGATCAAGGTGCACGGCGTCGAGCGCAACGATCGCGAGATGCTCATGCACGAGGTCTGCAACGCTCTGGAAGCCGCCCCGGTGCAGCACATCGGCACCATTCTCGTGGTTTGGCGCAAACGCCGAGAAGAGGAAAGACCCAGCGGCGCCGCAGCCACCAAGCTCACCGGCGACAAGCGCCCCTCCAAGGCGAAATCCGCCCGGGTGTTCGCCGCCAACGCAAGGCGCTCGGCGCTGATGCGCGAGGCGGCCGAGCGCCGGCGGAAAGCGCCTCGAGGCGCCAAACCGGGCGGATCCGGTCGCAACCGTTAAACTTGGAATTAAACACAACGGGCCGCAATGTGCGGCCCGTTGTGTTTTCGCTCGCACCTCAGACGTAACGCACGTCGATGATTTCGTACTCCCGAACGCCGCCGGGCGCCCTCACCTCAGCGATATCGCCGGAATACTTGCCGATCAGCGCACGCGCGATCGGCGAGCTCACCGAGATCTTGCCGGCCTTTACGTCCGCCTCGTCGTCGCCCACGATCTGGTAGGTGACGGTATCGCCACTTTCAAGGTCCTCGAGTTCCACCGTGGCGCCAAAAACACAGCGACCGTCCGCGTCGAGCAGCTTGGGGTCGATGATCTGAGCATTGGACAGCTTGGCCTCGAGCTCCTTGATGCGCCCTTCCAGAAAACCCTGGCGTTCCTTGGCCGCGTCATACTCGGCGTTTTCGGACAGATCGCCGTGTGAACGAGCCTCGGCAATCGCGGCGATGACGTTGGGACGTTCGACGGTCTTGAGTCGATGCAACTCAGCCTTGAGCGCCTCCGCGCCATTTACGGTCAAAGGTGTCTTGTTCATGCTGCGGGGTTCAGTTGCGCGTGCAGGGATTGCAGGCTGTACACGTCGAGCCCGTCGAGGTGTCGCATGCCCATGCACGCGGCACGAGCGCCCTCGATGGTCGTAAAGACCGTGAGCTTCGCCGTCAGTGAGCTGGTGCGGATCGAGCGCGAATCCATGATTGCCTGACGTTTCTCCTCTACGGTGTTGATGACCAGCGAGACCTCACCGTTCTTGATCAGATCGACCACATGCGGCCGTCCTTCGTTGACCTTGTTCACCGCCCTGACCGGCAGGCCGGCAGCCTCGATGGTGGCAGCGGTGCCACGCGTGGCGACCAGGGTAAAACCCTGTTCGACCAGCATGCGGGCCACCTCGACCGCCACCGGGCGATCACCGTGCTTGACGCTGATGAAGGCACAACCCTTGGTCGGCAACTTGGTGCCGGCTGCGATCTGAGACTTTACGAAGGCTTCGGCGAAGCTCGGCCCGACACCCATGACCTCACCGGTCGACTTCATCTCCGGCCCGAGGATGGTGTCAACGCCGGGGAACTTGACGAAGGGGAAGACCGCTTCCTTGACCGAGTAGTACGACGGCACCACCTCGCCGGTGACGCCCTGGCTGGCGAGTGACTGGCCGGCCATGCAGCGAGCGGCAATCTTGGCCAACGGCAAACCGCAGGCCTTGGACACGAAGGGTACCGTGCGCGAGGCGCGTGGATTGACCTCGAGCACGAAGACCGTCGCGTTGTCGCCCTCGCCCTGAATCGCGAACTGCACGTTCATCAGGCCCACCACGTTCAGGCCACGAGCCATGGACTCGGTCTGACGGCGAAGCTCGTCCTGAAGCGCAACCGACAACGTATAAGGCGGCAGCGAGCATGCGGAATCGCCCGAGTGGACGCCAGCCTGCTCGATGTGCTCCATGATCCCGCCGATGATCACCTGCTTGCCGTCGGACAGCGCATCGACGTCGACCTCGGTGGCGTCGTTCAGGAAGCGGTCGAGCAGCACAGGCGACTCGTTGGACACCTTGACCGCCTCGCGCATGTAGCGCTCGAGATCACGCTGCTCATGCACGATTTCCATTGCGCGGCCACCAAGCACGTAACTCGGGCGAACCACCAGCGGATAGCCAATTTCGGCGGCGAGTCGCACGGCCTCTTCCGGTGTGCGCGCAGTGCGGTTGGGCGGCTGCTTGAGGCCGAGATCGTTGAGCAGCTTCTGGAAGCGCTCGCGATCTTCTGCAGCGTCGATCATGTCCGGGGTGGTGCCGATGATGGGCACACCGTTGGCTTCGAGCGCACGGGCACGCTTGAGCGGCGTTTGACCACCGAACTGCACGATGACGCCGACCGGCTTCTCGATGTGCACGATTTCGAGCAGGTCTTCCAACGTGATCGGCTCGAAATACAGGCGATCCGAGGTGTCGTAGTCGGTGGACACGGTCTCGGGGTTGCAGTTGACCATGATGGTCTCGTAGCCGTCCTCGCGCAGCGCAAGCGCAGCATGCACGCAGCAGTAGTCGAACTCGATGCCCTGCCCGATCCGGTTCGGTCCGCCGCCGAGCACCATGATTTTCTTCTTGTCGGTCGGCCGCGCCTCGCACTCTTCCTCGTAGGTGGAGTACATATAGGCGGTCGAAGTGGCGAACTCGGCCGCGCAGGTATCCACCCGTTTGAACACCGGGCGAACGCCCAACGCATGACGATGCAGGCGAACCGCGGTTTCATCGGAACCGAGCAGACCGGCGAGACGACGATCGGAGAAGCCCTTGCGTTTGAGCCCACGCAACTCGTCAACCTTGATCGCCTTGAGCGAACGGCCGGCGAGCGACTTCTCGGTGCGCACGATGTCCTCGATCTGGGCGAGGAACCACGGGTCGATCTTGGTCAGGTTAAAGACTTCCTCGAGGGTGTAACCCTCGCGGAAAGCCTGCCCCAGATACCAGATACGCTGGGCGCCCGGGTTGATCAGCTCGTGCTCGAGATCCTCGCGGTCGGTCTCGACTTCGTCCAGACCGTAGGCGCCGACCTCGAGGCCACGCAGCGCCTTCTGCAGCGACTCCTGGAAACAGCGACCCATGGCCATGACTTCGCCCACCGACTTCATCTGGGTGGTCAGGCGGTCGTTGGCCTGCGGGAATTTCTCGAACGCGAAGCGCGGAATCTTGGTGACGACGTAGTCGATCGACGGCTCGAAGGAAGCCGGCGTTGCACCGCCGGTGATGTCGTTCTTCAGTTCGTCCAGGGTGTAGCCCACAGCGAGCTTGGCTGCGACCTTGGCGATCGGAAAGCCGGTAGCCTTGGAGGCGAGCGCGGACGAACGCGACACCCGCGGATTCATCTCGATGACGATCATGCGGCCATCGTCCGGATTGATCGCGAACTGCACGTTGGAGCCACCGGTGTCGACGCCGATCTCTCTCAGCACCGCAATCGAGGCGTTGCGCAGCAGCTGGTATTCCTTGTCGGTCAGCGTCTGCGCGGGTGCGACCGTGATCGAGTCACCGGTGTGCACACCCATCGGGTCGAGGTTCTCGATCGAGCAGACGATAATGCAGTTGTCGGCGCGGTCGCGCACGACTTCCATCTCGTATTCCTTCCAGCCGATCAGCGACTCCTCGATGAGCAGTTCGTTGGTCGGGCTGGCTTCGAGGCCGCGTTTGCAGATCTCCTCGAACTCTTCCATGTTGTAGGCGATTCCGCCACCGGTGCCGCCCAGTGTGAAGCTCGGACGGATGATCACCGGGAAGCCGATACCACCCTGCACCTGCAGCGCCTCTTCCATGCTGTGCGCAATGCCCGAGCGGGCCGAGCCAAGTCCGATCTTGGTCATCGCGTCCTTGAACTTGAGACGATCCTCGGCCTTGTCGATGGCCTCACGCGAGGCACCGATGAGTTCCACACCGTACTTATCGAGCACGCCTTCACGGGCAAGGTCCAGCGCGCAGTTCAGCGCGGTCTGGCCGCCCATGGTCGGCAGGACCGCATCGGGGCGTTCCTTCTCGATGATGCGCTCGACCATCTGCCAGGTAATCGGCTCGATGTAGGTGACATCGGCGGTACCCGGGTCGGTCATGATCGTTGCCGGATTGGAGTTGACCAGGATCACCCGGTAACCCTCTTCGCGCAAGGCCTTGCAGGCCTGGGCGCCGGAGTAGTCGAATTCGCAGGCCTGACCGATGATGATCGGGCCGGCGCCGATGATGAGAATGCTTTGAATGTCTGTGCGCTTAGGCATCGCCTAACCTCGATATTGCCGTTTGAGCAGCCGCCACGGCGGCTGCGGAAATCACTTGCGGGCTTCGATCATGCTCACAAAGCGGTCGAACAGATAAGCCACATCGTGCGGGCCAGGGCTCGCCTCCGGATGCCCCTGGAAGCAGAACGCCGGCACGTCGGTGCGCGCAAGCCCTTGCAGGCTGCCGTCGAACAGCGAGGCGTGGGTCGCACGCAGATTGTCCGGAAGCGAATCCGGATCCACTGCAAACCCGTGGTTCTGGCTGGTAATCAGCACCTGTCCGCTGTCCAGATCCTTGACCGGGTGGTTGGCGCCGTGATGGCCGAACTTCATCTTCATCGTCCGCGCACCGGAGGCCAGGGCCATCAGCTGATGGCCAAGGCAGATACCGAACGTGGGAATGCCCTTGGCCAGGAATTCGCGGATCGCGGCGATCGCGTAATCGCAGGGCTCCGGGTCGCCGGGGCCATTCGAAAGGAAGATGCCGTCCGGATTCATCGCCAGCACGTCGGCAGCCGGGGTCTGCGCCGGCACCACCGTGAGGCGGCAACCACGACTGGCGAGCATGCGCAGGATATTGCGCTTGACGCCGAAATCGTATGCGACCACATGATGGCGCGGCGACTCGGCGCGGCCGTAGCCCTCGCCAAGCACCCATTCGGTTTCTCCCCACTCGACGGTCTCTGCGCCACTGACCTCGCGTGCAAGATCCATCCCTGCCAGACCGGGAAACTCGCGAGCAGCAGCGATGGCCGCCTCGGCGCTGGGAGGACCACTCGCATCACCGGTCATGATGCAACCGGGCTGCGCCCCCTTTTCGCGCAGGATGCGAGTCAGTTTGCGGGTATCGATGTCTGCGATGGCAACGATGTTCTCGTCGCGCAAGTAGGCATCGAGCGAACGATCCATGCGGAAGTTGGACGCCAGCAGGGGCAAATCGCGAATGACGAGTCCGGCAGCATGCACGCGCGAGGCCTCGACATCTTCGGGATTCACTCCGGTGTTGCCGATGTGCGGATAGGTGAGCGTGACAATCTGCCGGCAATAGCTGGGGTCGGTAAGGATTTCCTGGTACCCGCTCATCGACGTATTGAAGACGACTTCGCCGACGGTGCGGCCGGTCGCTCCAATGCTCTTGCCCACGAAAACGGTGCCGTCGGCGAGCGCCAACAAGGCTGACTGTGATGCAGTCACGACAAACTCCTGAATTCAACCGAGTGAAGGAGGCGACGGACCGGCGGGCGCCCCCATACGTGAAAAAACGGGACGGGCCCGCTGGCCTATCCCGCTGAAACCCCTAAATTATATCGTTCGGGAAGGGGCGACGCAAACGCGTTCAGGCCCGAAGCGACTGCCGGAGAATCTTGCTGAGTCTGTCCAGATTGGTCAGAAGCTCGGTAAGCGGCGTTCCGAACACCGCGTGGTCGCCGGCACGCGCGAGCTTTTCAACCCGGGCGGCAGAGTCTGCGGCGACAGAGGCGAAGAAGACGCCTACCGACCCCTTGGTGCTGTGCGCCACTTCAGCCAGCCTCGCGAAATCCTCTTTGGCGCGACATTGGCGCAGATCCGTCATGGTCTTGTTGATGTCACGAAAATAGATCTGAAGCAGTTGCTGCAAAGCCTCTGTGTCGCCATCGAGCAACTCGAGCGTCTGCTCGAGGTCAGCATCCTCGGACTGTCCGCCCGGCGTGCTTTCAAGAAACATCAACTCATTCGAGCTCTCGAGCGATTCGGTTTCATCCGTAGCCACCCGTGTGAGCACTGCATAGAGTTCCGCAGGGCGGACCGGCTTGGTCACGAAATCGTCCATGCCAGCCTCCATGCACTGTATCCGGTCGGCATCGCTGGTATGGGCGGTCATCGCGACGATTGGCACCGGGCGCCAGTTGCCAGAAGACATGACCCAGCTATGGCGCGCCTCGCGAGCCCGTATCGCCCGGGTTGCTTCGAGCCCCCCCATGACCGGCATCTGCATGTCCATGAACACCACGTCGAAGCGGTCGCATTCGAACATGTCGAGGGCTTCCTGGCCATCGTTGGCGACCGTCACCGAGCATCCGGCCCGCTCGAGCATCTTCACCGCGATCGTCTGGTTGACGAGATTGTCCTCGACAAGCAGAACGCTGAGCTCCTGCCTGTCACCCGCGAGCGAGTCGCTGATCGTCGCCTGAGGATCGAACTTCAGAAAATCGGGAACCTCATCTTCAAGCGGCCCGTCACGCGCCAGAACGAGCGCGCCCAAGACCTCGTCCAGCATGAAAGGCTTGGCGATGCGCGCGGTGATGCCCAGCTTGTCGCAACGCGCAATCTCGTTGTTCTGCTCGTGACTGGACAACATCATCACCACGCGATCCAGCGTTGCACCCTCGCCCGCAAGTCGCTCGGCGAGAGTGAATGCGCCGTCGTCCGGCAAGGCAGCATCGAGGAGCATGAATCCGTAGGGATCGAATCCGCTACGCTCCGCGTGCAGTTGTTCGATGGCGGAGTCGACGCGGGTTGCCAGCACGGGTCGCAAGCCCGCTGCAGACAACAGCGAACAAAGGTGCCTGCCAAGCGGCGGATTGGGCTCGACCACCAGAACCTTGGCACGCGCAAGCGAACCGGCATTCGGTGCGCTCGCTCCGCGAACGACCTCGAAGTCGACCGAGAAGCTGAAGGTGCTTCCAGTCCCGGGACTGCTGACGAGCGCCAGGCGACCACCCATCAGTTGAACCAGTTGACGGCAAATGGACAATCCGAGCCCGGTACCACCGTACTTGCGGGTCGTACTCGAATCGGCCTGGGTAAATACGTCGAAGATGGCTTCCTGCCGCTCTTCGGGGATTCCGATTCCGGAATCGCGGACCGCGAATTCGAGACGAGCACGCGAACCCTCACACTCCTCGACACGAACGCTCAGCGCGATCTCACCCTCATGAGTGAACTTGACCGCATTGCCGAGCAGATTCAGCAACACCTGCCGCAAGCGACCCGGATCACCACGCACACGCGACGGCACGTCGCTGGCGATCTGGCAGAAGAGTTCAACGCCGCGCCTGTGTGCGTTGAGTGCCATCGCCTTGGCCAGGTCGGATGACAACTCCTGCAGAGAGAACTCGACGCTCTCGAGCTGGAGCTTGCCGGCTTCGATCTTCGAGAAGTCCAGGATGTCATTGATGATCACCAGCAGCGATTCCGCCGAAGACTTCACCGTGCGCAGGTAATCACGTTGCTCCTGAGCGAGCGTGCTGTCGAGGAGCAACTCGGTCATGCCGATGATTCCGTTCATCGGCGTCCGGATCTCGTGGCTCATGTTCGCAAGAAACTGGTCCTTGGCCTTGCTGGCCGCCTCGGCCGCCTCCTTGGCCGCCACCAGAGCCTGCTCAGCCTCCTTGCGGGCAGTCACGTCAAGAAACGTGCCGACAATCCGCTTCCAGCGGCCGTTTTCCTGCTTGCCGTCAACCCGACCGGCAACAAGCAACCAGCGCCATTCATCACCGGAGGATCTGACCCGGATATCGGACTCGAAGGCTGGCAGATCACCCTTCACATGAGCCTTGAGCAGTCGCTCGGCGCGTTCTACGTCCTCGTCGTGCAGCCAGCGCTGCCAGTCGCGTCGAACCGCATCCTTGTCACCGACGGCAAGCGTCTCGCCAAAATGCTGCAACCAGAAAGGATCAACGTCAAAGCGCCCACTACCAAGATCGAGTTGCCAGTAGCCGGCGCCAACGGCATGCAGCCCCCGACTGAGACGATCGGTGACCTCCGCGAGGCGCTGCTCGGCGTCGACCAGAGCCGCCCGCAGGCGCGCGTTCTCGGCTTCCAGACCGGTGCGCTCATTGCTCGACGCAGAGTCGGGTTGCCAGGATTCCGACATCAGACCTCCGGTCGCGCACTCGCGCCATCAGTCCATGCAGGCGAACCAGCCTCGCTGCGAGTCATCGCAACCCCAGAACGTCCTGCATATCGAACAAGCCGTTCCGTCTCCCGGAAAGGAAGCGGGCAGCACGCATCGCGCCGACCGCGTACGGCATGCGACTGCCCGACTTGTGAGTAATCTCTATGCGCTCGCCAAGGCCGGCGAACAACACCGTGTGGTCGCCGACGATATCGCCACCACGAATCGTCGAAAAGCCGATGGTCTCGCTCTTGCGCTCGCCGGTCACACCCTCGCGGCCGCAGATGGCACAGTGTTCCAGATCACGACCCAACTCACGCGCTACGATCTCACCCATACGCAACGCGGTGCCAGACGGCGCGTCGACCTTGAAACGATGGTGCGCCTCGATCACCTCGATGTCATAGCCCTCATCGAGAATCTTCGCGGCCACCTCGAGAAGACGAAACACGGCATTGACGCCAACTGCCATGTTCGGGGCGAACACCACCGGCACGTCGCGTGATGCCTGTTCGACGGCAACCTTGTCGTCGGTCCCAAGGCCGGTCGTACCGATGACCACCGCCTTGCCCAACTCCCGCGCAAGGGCCAGATGTCGAAGCGTACCTTCCGGGCGCGTGAAATCGATCACACAGTCCGCTGCCGAGATCGCCGTCCGCGCATCGTCGCCAATAATGACACCGGTTGCCGCCCCGCTGGTTTCACCGACGTCGCGACCAACGAAGGCCGAGCCCGGTTGTTCGAATGCCGATGCCAGCTCGATCGCATCATCGTTCAGCGCAGCCTCCACCAGCATGCGCCCCATTCGTCCGGACGCACCAGCGACCGCCACGCGAACCTTGTTCATTAATCCTCTCCCGCGCGAATCCCGGCAGGACTCGTCGTCATTGCATCCACTCTTGCCTCAGCGACGTCGCTGGGGCGCTTCGATCTCGACCACCCGGCTACGCTCCGTCGTCGCGCCAACCGTCTCGCTTCCGTCGGCTGCAACCACATCACCGTCGACACGGTCGAGCAGATCATCAACGAAGAATACGCTGATCACGCGCTGCTCCGCCGGCCCACGGCCGGGCTGGAACAGATACACGTAGTCCCAGCGGTCTTCACGGAAGACATCCACCACCAGCGGAGTGCCGAGCACGAAGCGAACTTGCTCGCGGGTCATGCCGCGCCGAAGCTGGGCGACCATGGACTGATCGACATAGTTGCCCTGTCGCACGTCGATTCGATAGGGGTTAACCCGGTCGGTGAGCGCATCGAAAGAGCAAGCCGTGAGCACGAGGGCCGCGGAAACCACCGCTAGTAGGGTTTTTGAGTGCATGTGACTGGCAAGAAGGTGGAAATACTTGAAGAATGGAATCGTTCTCAGAACGAGTCGAAAAATATATCATAGGGCGACTCGAGCCGGTTCGCTCATACGCAGTGCTCGCTGATGTGACCCACGGCACAGCGCCAAAGCTAACACCCCAAGGGGTTCCAATGACCGACAATTCCAAGAATCTGAAGAACATCGGCCTCAAGGCGACCTATCCCAGGCTGAAAATCCTCGACCTGTTTCAGCATTCGGAACTACGCCACCTGACCGCCGAGGACGTATACCGTTCGCTGATGTCCGAGGGCATGGATATCGGTCTGGCAACCGTTTATCGGGTGCTGACCCAGTTCGAACAGGCTGGGCTGCTCGAGCGGCACTACTTCGAGGCTGGCAAGGCAGTCTTCGAACTCAACGAAGGTGGCCACCACGACCACCTGGTTTGTCTCGGCTGCGGGCACGTCGAGGAATTTTTCGATCCCGAGATCGAGCAGCGCCAGGTGCGCATTGCAAAAGAGCGGGGTTTCGAAGTCAAGGACCACGCCCTGTATCTCTACGCCGAATGCATCAAGACGGATTGCCCGCACCGCGAAAAGACGGATTGATCCGGGGGTCCAACGCGGTGCGTCAAACCGCACCTTTCGCCCGGCGAGACGGCTAGACCGACTCCCTGCGCAGCATCTCAGCCGCGTGGCTGCGCGTCGTGGCGGTGATATTCACGCCGCCGAGCATGCGCGCCACTTCCTCGATACGCTCCTCGTCATCGAGTTCGACAACCCTGCTGATCACGCCCTCGTCCACCTGCTGCTTGGATATGCGCCATTGCCAGTCCGCACACGCAGCCACCTGCGGCAGGTGCGTCACGCACAGGACCTGACGGTCGCGTCCCAGCCGACTTAGCATGGTGCCGACGATCTCCGCGACACCACCGCCAATTCCGACGTCCACCTCGTCGAAAATCAGTGTCGGGGTCGCGGACTCCCTGCTCGTCATCACCTGAATCGCCAGGCCGATGCGCGACAACTCGCCACCGGAGGCGACTTTCGCAAGCGATCGCAAGGGCTGGTTCGGATTGGCTGCGACCCGAAACTCGATCTGCTCGAGCCCGTTTGCGCTCCCGCTTTCGTCGGCCACCAGCGCGACCTCGAAACAGCCGCCGGTCATCGCGAGCCCTTGCATCGCCTCAGTCACCTCGCGCGACAGCGCTGCCGCTGCCGGCTTGCGTCGTGCACTCAGCTTCCTTGCGGCGACGAGATAGGCCTCATGCGCCTCGGTCTCGAGCTGCGCGAGTCTGGCCGGATCTGCCCGCTCGGTAAGTTCCGCGAGCTCATCGGCCCAGCGCGCCCTCAGGTCGGGCAAGTCTTCCGGCTGGACACGATGCTTGCGCGCAACATCCATGATTGCGCCGATACGGCGATCGAGCTCGGCAAGGCGACCCGGGTCGAGATCCAATCGGTCCCGGTATCTGCGCATGGCATGCAAGGCCTCATCGGCCTGTATCGCCGCACCGGCGACCAACTCCCTCGCCTCTTCGACAGCCGGGTCGATCTCGGCCATCGCCTCGACTCGTGCATTGAGGCTCTGCAGCATCGCCGTGATCGTGACTTCACCCTCAGCCAGAAGCGCGAGCGACGCTTCCGCTCCTTCGATCAGCGAAGCGGCATGCGCGAGACGACTCTGCTCCGCATTGAGCTCGTCCCACTCCCGAGAATCGAAGGCGAGCTGCGTGATCTCCTCGAGCTGCCATTCCAGCATCTCACGCTGACGTTCGGCCGCTGCCGAATCACGCTCTGCCTCGTTGCGGCGCTGAGACATCTTCAGCCAGGCGCGATAAAGCGCCGCAACCTCGCCCGCGAGCTCGCGGGCGCCGGCATGCGCGTCCACCAGCGCGCGTTGAGCGTCCTGGCGTAGCAAGGCATGGTGGGCATGCTGGCCGTGGATGTCGGCAAGGTACTCGCCCGTTTCACGCAACTGTGCGAGCGTCGCCGGCACTCCATTGATCCATGCGCGGGAGCGCCCTCCTGCCTCGACGACGCGTCTCAACAGGACCAACCCCTCCTCCAGCGGAATATCGAAACCTTCGAGCAACTGCGCGAGCGGACCCTCGTCGGGCAGGTCGAACTCCGCAGTGATATCGGCCTTGTCCCGACCAGTGCGCACACTGGCGGCATCTGCGCGCCCTCCCAAGGCAAGTCCGAGTGCGTCCAGCAGGATGGACTTGCCGGCGCCAGTCTCGCCGGTGAGCGTACCGAAGCCGGCACCAAAGTCGAGCTCTAGACGATCGACGATGACGAAATCGCGAATGGTTAGTCGTCGCAGCATGGATTACTCGGATTGCAGGAAAGGGGACGCTTCAGGGCAACCGGGGCACGGCGCTCCAGTGGAGCTTTTCGCGCAGCATCGCGAAGTAGCTGTACCCGGGCGGGTGCAGCAAGCGCACCACGTTCGGCGAACGCGAAATACGCACGCAATCACCCGAGCGTGCATCGAAATGCGTCTGACCGTCGCAGTGCACTCTGGCGTCGTGCGGTGGCAACAGCGCGATATCGATTGTGCAGTTGTCCGGCAGGGTAATCGGGCGGGCGGTCAAACCATGTGGGCAAAGCGGCACGAGCGCGATGCCTCCGACATTGGGATGAAGAATCGGCCCGTTGGCCGAGAGCGCGTAGGCCGTCGAGCCGGTAGGCGTGGTGACAATCATCCCGTCTGAGCGCTGGGTGTAGACGAATTCACTGTCGATGGAGACGTCGAACTCGATCATTCGGCCGATGTCGCCCTTATTGACGACGACATCGTTCAGCGCCAGCGTGCGAAACACCCGATCTCCATTACGCAAGACCTCGACGTTGAGCATCGAACGCCGCTCTTCCGAGTATTGGCCGGCAAGCATCTCGGTCAAGCGATCCACGGCCTCCTCACGCCCAACGTCGGTGAGAAAACCGAGCCGTCCCTGGTTTACACCGATGAGCGGCACATCGTGCTCCGCCAGTCGTCTCGCGGTATTCAACAGGGTGCCGTCACCGCCCAGCACCAGCGCCAGATCGCTGTTGGCACCGATCTCATCGTAAGTCGCCACCGCATAGCCACCGGCCATCCCGATTGAACTCGCGGTGCCCTGCTCGATCCACACCGTGAGCCCACGCTCGCGCAGAAATGCCGCAATGAGCAGCACCGCGTCGGCCACATCCCGACTCTGGTATTTGCCTACGATAGCAATGGTTTCGAAGTGCGCCTTCATGCCCGCGATTAAACCACATTAGGCGATCGCGCTGGTGCCAGACCACTCTCGCAGCGCACGGAACCCCGACAGAGATCGGCTTGCCAGGCCGGGGCACTGATATAGAATCGTCTCTGCCATGAATGAGCTCGACACCCGGTCACGAATCCTGCTGAAGACGCTAATCGAACGCTACATCGCCGAAGGTCAGCCGGTGGGCTCTCGTGCGCTTTCCCGTCACTCCGGCCTGGAACTGTCGCCGGCGACAGTACGCAACGTGATGAGCGATCTCGAAGAGATGGGTTTCATCACCAGCCCGCACACATCGGCCGGGCGCATGCCGACCGCCCAAGGATATCGCTTCTTCGTCGACTCGCTGCTCACCGTCCAACCCCTGGAACAGAACCGGATCCTGGAGTTGCGAGGGCAACTGCAGCCCAGCCAGCCACAACGCCTCATCAGTACCGCATCGCAGCTACTGTCCGACCTCACCCATTTCGCGGGGATCGTCGTCAGCCCGCGTCACGACGTAGCTCGCATCCGGCAGATCGAGTTCATCAGCCTGTCCGAAACGCGAATCCTGTTGATCATCGTCACCACGGCGGGCGATGTGCAGAACCGCATTCTGCTCACACAGCGACCCTACAGTGCATCCGAACTGGTCGAGGCGGCGAATTACCTGACTGCGCACTTCTCGGGCTTCTCCTTCGAGGAGATGCGCGGCCGCCTGCAGCGCGAGCTGAGCCAGTTGCGCAGTGACATCAGCGAGTTGATGGCAGCGGCGGTCGAAGCAGGCAACGAGGCCATGCAGGAAACCGACGAGCGTTACGTACTCTCCGGCGAGACCAACCTGCTCGACGTCGAGGATCTGTCGTCGAACATGACTCGCATCCGGGAGCTGTTCAAGCTCTTTGAACGGAAGACCAGCATGATGCAATTGCTCGACCTGTCGCAAAGGGCCAAGGGCGTGCAGATTTTCATCGGCGGCGAATCCGGCCTGTCCGAACTCGACGACTGCAGCGTGGTCACTGCCAGCTACGAAATCGACGGCAAGCTGGTCGGCTCGGTTGGCGTCATCGGCCCCACGCGGATGGCCTATCATCACGTCATCCCTATCGTGGACATCACCGCCCGCCTGCTGTCCAACGCCTTGTCCTCGCGTGACTGAGCGCTTGCACGCTGTCGCACCGACTGAATACTAGAAAGGATGATCATGGCGCGCTTCTGGCCCGAACCCGAATACACCCACGGCACGGCACCGACGACCGGGATCGTGCTTGTCAATCTTGGCACGCCATCGACACCGACTGCTGCCGGACTTCGCCCCTACCTCAAACAGTTTCTTTCCGATCCTCGCGTCGTCGAGATTCCGAAACTCGTATGGTGGCCAATTCTCAATGGCATCATCCTCAATCTGAGACCAGCCAAGTCAGCCGAGAAATACGCCAGCATATGGACCGACGAAGGCTCGCCGCTGAAAGCGCACACCGAGAAGCAGGCCAAGCTGCTTGCAGGTTATCTGCACAAGGCCGGACAACCCGACCTGCGTGTCGCATGGGCCATGCGCTATGGCGCTCCGTCGATTCCCGACACTCTGAACGCGCTGCGAGCCAAGGGCTGCACACGCATTCTCGTGCTGCCGCTCTACCCTCAATACGCCGCCAGCACCACCGCCAGCGTGATGGATGAAATCGCACGCTGCCTGACCCACTGGCGCAATCTTCCGGAGCTGCGCTTCGTACGCAACTTTCACGACCATCCCGCCTACATCGCCGCGCTTGCTCAAAGCGTGCGTGACCACTGGATGGAGAACGGCCAGGGCGACAAGCTCGTGATGAGCTTTCATGGCGTTCCGCGTCGCTCGCTCGATCTCGGCGACCCGTATCACTGCGAGTGCTACAAGACGGCACGACTCGTCGCCGAAGCACTCGAACTGCCGGCCGAGCGTTGGCAGGTGACCTTCCAGTCCCGCTTCGGCAAGGCGGAATGGCTGCAACCCTATACCGAGCCGACCCTGGAAAAGCTTGCTCATGGCGGCTTGAAGTCGGTCGACCTGATGTGCCCCGGCTTCGTCTCCGACTGCCTCGAAACGCTCGAGGAGATCGCAATGGAATGCAAATCCGCGTTCCTCGGTGCCGGCGGTGAGCGCTTCCACTACATCCCTTGTCTGAACGAGCGCCACGACTGGATCCAGGCGCTCGAAACCGTGGCGCTCGAGCACTTGGGCAACTGGCTGACACTGGCCGCCCCTGCCGAAAGCGAACTCGCAGCCGCCGCAGGTCGAGCCAAGGAACTTGGAGCAAAACAGTGACGCTCGACCCACGAC
>NZ_WTVM01000057.1 GCF_012910885.1 Azoarcus taiwanensis
GAACAGGCTCAACGTCCCGGTGCCGGTGCGGTCGCTTTTTTTAGCGCCCCATGCGCGAGGACGTGACGCAACAACCGCAGGAATTGCCGCTCCATCGAGTCGCCGCTTCCGCTCATCGCATTGCCCCACGTCCATCGATCTCCGACAGGACGCGCCGAACCGCGCCCGTCAGTAGCGAAAGGTCCTGCGGCTCGATCACGTAGGCCGGCATCATGTAGACCAGGCGGCCGAAAGGACGCAGCCAGATCCCGGCCTCCACGAATCGCGGCGTCAGCGCGCGCAGGTCCACCGGCGCATGCATCTCGATGACGCCGATCGCGCCCAGCACCCGCACCTCCCGCACCGTCGCCAGCGCGGCACAGGGGGCCAGTTCCGCGCGCAATTGGCGCTCGATGTCCCGCACCCGCGCCTGCCAGTCCTGATCCAGCAGCAGGTCGACACTCGCCACGGCCACGGCGCAGGCGAGCGGATTGGCCATGAAGGTCGGCCCGTGCATGAAACAGCCGGCGCCGCCGCGGGAGATGGTCTCCGCGACCTCGGCGGTGGTGAGCGTGGCGGCGAGCGTCAGGTAGCCGCCGGTGAGCGCCTTGCCCAGGCACAGGATGTCCGGGGCGATGCCGGCGTGCTCGCAGGCGAACAGCCTCCCGCTGCGCCCGAAGCCGGTGGCGATCTCGTCGGCGATCAGCAGCACGCCGTGCGCGTCGCACAGGGCGCGCACCTGGCGCAGGTACTCGGGGTGGTAGAACCACATGCCGCCCGCGCCCTGCACGACGGGCTCCAGAATCACCGCCGCGAGTTCGTCGCGGTGCGTCTCGATCAGGCGCGCGAACCCGGCGATGTCGGACGGATTCCAGGCGTCGTCGAACCGGCAGCCGGGGCGCGGCGCGAAGAGCTGCTCGGGCAGTGTCCCTCTGAAGAGGTGGTGCATGCCGGTTACCGGGTCGCACACCGACATGGCGGCGAAGGTGTCACCGTGATAGCCACCACGCAGAGCGAGCAACCGGCGCTTGTCCGGGCGGCCCCGGGCCTGCCAGTACTGAATCGCCATCTTGATGGCCACCTCCACCGCCACCGAACCCGAGTCGCACAAAAATACCTTTTCGAGCGGAGCGGGCGTCAGCGCCACCAGCCGCCGCGACAGTTCGATCGCCGGCGCGTGGGTCAAACCGCCGAACATCACGTGCGCCATGCCCCGTAGTTGATCCTCCACCGCGCGGTTGAGCCGGGGGTGGTTATAGCCGTGGATCGCCGCCCACCACGAGGCCATGCCGTCGACCAGTTCGCGCCCGTCGGCGAGCTTCAAGCGCACCCCCTCGGCACCGATCACCGGCCACGCCGGCAGCGGATCGGTCATCGAGCCATAGGGATGCCAGAGATGGGCGCGGTCGAAGGCCAGCGCGTCCGCCCAGTCCGGCCCAACCTTGACTTCGCCGTCAATTCCCATCGGCAGCCTGTGCCAGGGCGGCTCCCATCGCTCGAGTCAGATCTGTCATGGCTTCAATCGGTCACCGCCCCCTTGCTCGCCGACGATACCTGCTTGGCGTACTTCGCCAATACGCCCCGCGTGTAGCGGGGCGCAGGCGGTTGCCAAGCTTTGCTTCGGCGCGCGATTTCGTCCTCGGGCACGTTGAGTTGCAGCAAGCGTTGTTCCGCGTCCAGGGTAATCGAGTCGCCCTCCTCGACCAGCGTGATCGTGCCGCCCACAAAGGCCTCGGGTGCAACGTGACCGACCACCATGCCGTAGGTGCCGCCGGAGAAACGGCCGTCGGTGATCAAACCCACGCTGTCACCCAGGCCCGCGCCGACCAGGGCGGAGGTGGGCGAGAGCATCTCGCGCATGCCGGGGCCACCCCTCGGGCCTTCGTAACGGATCACCACCACGTCGCCCGCCTTGATTTTCTGCGCCAGGATCGCTTCCATGCACGCCTCTTCCGAGTCGAACACACGTGCGGGGCCTGTGATCCTCGGAACCTTCACCCCGCTGGTCTTGGCCACCGCCCCCTCGATGGCAAGATTGCCTTTGAGGATGGCGAGATGGCCGTGCGGATACATGGGCCGGCCCCAGGGCCGGATGACATCCTGATCATGGCGCGGCTCTTCGGGCACGCTCTCGAGCGCCTCGGCCAGAGTCTGGCCGGTCACGGTCAGCGCGTCTCCGTGCAACAGGCCGTGGGCGAGCAGCATCTTCATCACTTGCGGGATGCCGCCCGCTTGGTGTAGATCGGTGGCGACGTAGCGTCCGGACGGTTTCAGATCGCACAGCACCGGCACGCGCCTGCTGAATGCATCGAAATCATCGAGTGTCAGCTTCACTCCCGCGGCGTGCGCGATGGCGGGCAGGTGCAGCACGGCGTTGGTGGAGCCGCCCAGCGCCATCAACACGGCGATGGCGTTCTCGAACGCCCGGCGGGTGAGGAGGTCGCGCGGCAGGATTTGTTTACGGATCGCCTGCACCAGCACCTCGGCCGATTTCGCCGCGCTGTCGGCCTTTTCCGCGTCCTCCGCGGCCATGGTCGAGGAATACGGCAGGCTCATGCCCATGGCCTCGAAGAGCGAGGCCATGGTGTTGGCGGTATACATGCCGCCGCAGGAGCCCGCGCCCGGGCAGGCGCGGCGCTCGATCTCCAGTAACTCGTTCTGGTCAATTTTATGCGCGGTGTACTCACCGACCGCTTCGAAGGCGCTCACAATGGTGAGATTGCAGCCCTTATAGTGGCCCGGCTTGATGGTGCCGCCATAAACAAAGATCGCCGGGATGTTGAGGCGCGCGATGGCGATCATCGCCCCCGGCATATTCTTGTCGCAGCCGCCGAGGGCGAGCACCCCGTCCATGCTCTGGCCGTTGCACACGGTTTCGATGGAATCCGCGATCACCTCGCGCGACACCAGTGAATATTTCATGCCCTCGGTGCCCATCGAAATGCCATCCGAGATGGTGATGGTGCCGAACATCTGCGGCATGGCACCGGCTTTTTTCAACGCGGCATCGGCGCGCGCGGCGAGCGCGCCGATGCCCATGTTGCACGGCGTGACGGTGCTGTGCGCGTTCGCCACGCCGACGATGGGTTTGTCGAAATCCCCATCGTCGAACCCCGTGGCGCGCAACAGGGCGCGGTTGGGCGAGCGCTGCACGCCTTGGGTGACGGTTTTGCTTCTGCGGTTGTCGGGCATGATTTATCTCCTGATATGAGCCGTGCCCAAAGCGCCGTGACCGGGGACATTGGGTGTGGAATCTTGCAAACGAATGCCTTACGAGTTCACTCTGCCAACCGCCACGCAATCGTTTCCCCGGCGCGCAGCGGCACGCCTGTTTCCTTTCCGAAACGCAGCTCCTCGGGCACGGTCCAGTCCTGGCGCTCCAGTGTGATGCGCCCCGTATTGCGCGGCAGCCCATAGAAATCGGGGCCGTGGAAACTGGCGAACGCCTCCAGCCGGTCGAGCGCGCCGGCCTGCTCGAAGGCCTCTGCATACAGTTCGATGGCGGCGTGCGCGGTGTAGATGCCGGCGCAACCGCAGGCCGACTCCTTGGCGCGGCGCAGGTGCGGGGCGCTGTCGGTGCCGAGGAAGAATTTCGGGTTGCCGCTGGTGGCGGCGGCAATCAGCACCTGGCGGTGCGGCTCGCGCTTCAATACCGGCAGGCAGTAGGCATGCGGGCGGATGCCGCCGGCGAACATCGCGTTGCGATTCAGCAATAAATGGTGCGCAGTGATGGTGGCGGCCACGTTGGGGCCGGCCCGCTCGACGAACGTGACCACCTCGCGCGTGGTGATGTGTTCCAGTACCACCTTGAGGCGCGGAAAACGCTCGATGATGCGCTGCAGATGTCGCTCGATGAACACCGCCTCGCGGTCGAACACGTCGATCTCGGGATCGGTCACCTCGCCATGCAGCAGCAGCGGCAGACCGGTCTCCTCCATGGCCGCGAACACCGCGTCGCAGCGCGCGAAATCGGTGACGCCAAATGAAGAGTTGGTTGTTGCGCCAACGAGAAAGGCTTCACCCACCGCGTGCACGAAACCGCTCGCCCTGGCCCGCAGGATCTCTTCGGGCGTGGTGTGGTCGGTGAGATAGAGCGTCATCAACGGCTCGAAGGCCATGCCCGCCGGCAGCGCTGCCAGGATGCGCGCGCGGTAGGCGCGGGCCTCGTCCACCGTGCGCACGGGTGGATCGAGATTGGGCATGACCATGGCGCGCGCAAACCGCCGCGCGGTGTCGGGCAGGACCGCGGCCAGTGCATCACCGTCGCGCAGGTGCAGGTGCCAGTCGTCGGGACGGGTGAGGGTCAGGCGTGCTGTGGCCATTGATGGGATCTCATGGATTGCAGTAATCGCAGCGCCCCGGATCGGCGTACTGCGGCTCGGGGCGCTCGCGCGTTTCGCGATGCGCGCACTTCAGGCAGCCGTACACCTCGGCGCGGGTCTCGCGGGTCGGGGCGCCGCAGTCGCCACAGAGCAGGCCCGCAATGCGCTCGACGAGCCAGAACCCCGGCGCGCCGCAGGCCGGACAGGGCGAGCCGAGCTTGGCGACCAGGTCCTCGGCCGCAAGCCGGATCATCTCCATGCGCGTGGGGTTGGCGTGGGCCCGCAGGTCGGTCTCCAGGAACACCTGGCCGCTCGCCGATTGCGCCTGCGCCCAGGCGAACGCGGCTTTAAGCTCCTCCCAGGCGGCGATCCCCTTGCGCAGGCGCGGGTCGTTCTCGCCCTCGGGGCGCACGACCAGATGGTGCGCGGGAAACGCCGCCTGCCGGGCGAAGGCCTCGGCCGCCGTCCAGTCGCCGGTCAGAAGATGCGCGTGGATCGCCTTGCCCTGCGCGACACCGACGATCTCGAGCCCCTGCTCGTCGTCGATGAAGATGAGGAACTCCACGTTCCAGGGGAACATCCCCACCATCGGGTCCGGCCCGAACGAGCCCTCGCTGGCGAGCCCGAGCGAAAGTCCGGACATCTCCATGCCGAGGCGCGCCTTCTTGCGCGCCGCCTCGAGCTGCTTGCCGGCGCGCGGGATCTCGCGGGTGAAGGTGCCGAGGAGATCGGTGTCGTAGCCGCCGACCCGTTCCACCTGGCAGCCGAGCGCTGTGTCGAGCACCGAGGCAATCACGCGCTCCTTGCCGTGCTGGGTGAGCAGGGCGATGCGTGTTCCGGCGTAGACAACGCGGGTCATGGCGCCGCAGCGGTCGGCAGCGTCCGATGGCGCGCCAGCAGCACAATCAGCGTGATGACTGTGAGCGGCAGCACGAAGCCCAGCATGGTGGCGCTGTACGCCGGCAGTGCCATGTGCTGCGTGGCCGCAAGAATCAGGTACGACACATAGACGGCGTAATAGCCGAGGAACAGCGCCCCCTCCCAGCGCGCGATCCGGTGGCCGGTGGCGAAGATGGGCAGGCACGCGAGCGCCACCGCGATCATCACCGGCAGATCGAAGCGGACCAGCGCGGCGGCCACGTCGAGCCCGCCGGGCGTGACCAAGGCGGCGATGCCGGCGATTGCCAGGAGATTGAACAGGCTGCTGCCGATCACGTTGCCCACGGCGATGTCGCGCTCGCCGCGCAGCGCGGCCACCAGGGAAGTGGCCAGCTCGGGCAGGCTGGTGCCGACGGCGACGATGGTCAGGCCGATGACGATCTCGCTCACCCCGAAGGCGTGCGCGATCGCCACCGCGCTGTCGACCAGCCAGGTGGCGCCGAGCACGAGCAGCGCCAGGCCCGCGGCGATGAAGACGATCTGGACCGGCAACCGGTCGATCCATGCGCTCGCGCCGCCGTCGAACTCCCGCGCATATTCGGCCTGTATTTCCGGGCTTTCCTGGCGACTCTGGCGGATAGCGAAGACCGTATAAGCCACGATGCCGGCCGTGAGCAGCAGACCATCGAACAGGCCGATGCGGCCATCGAGCGCCATGACCCAAAACAGCACCGACACACCGATCACCAGCGGCACGTCGAAGCGGACGAGCTGCTGCTGAACCACCAGCGGCGCGATGAGCGCAGAAAGCCCGAGCACCACCAGCACGTTGAAGATGTTGCTGCCAACGATGTTGCCGACGGCGATGTCTGCCTGTCCCGAAAGACCGGACTGAACGCTGACCGCCAGCTCCGGCGAACTGGTGCCGAAGGCGACCACGGTGAGTCCGATCACCAGCGGCGAAATCCCGAAACGGGCCGCGAGGCGCGCGGCGCCGCGCACCAGCAACTCGGCGCCAGCCACCAGCAGCACCAGGCCCAGCACCAGAAAAACAACAACCGTAAGCGTCATGAAATCAAAGCCTCAAGAAGTCTGACCAAAAGATGCGCGCACTGTGGGGAAAACCCGCATCGCCGATCACCGCCCGCGCACCATGGCCATGACCCGCCCCATATCGAGCGTTGCAGCCTGTTGCTGGATCTGGGGCAGGTATTGCGTTTGCATCTGCTTGGCGGGGCCGAGCAGGTTCTGGAACGTATCCTTAAGCATCACCGTATTCATCACCCGGCCGCCGGCGTAATAGCGTTTGGCGAGCTGCCCCAGGGCGTAGGTGGTGGCGAAGGAGAACGCCATGCCGGTGGCCGCGCTTCCCACCTTGCCGAAGGTCCTGCCCGCTGCCTTGCCGAGCAGGCCGCCCAGCAGCTTGCGGCCGAACTGCTCCAGATATTGCGAGGTGAGGCCGACCCCGGCGGCGGCGATGAATTCCTTGATGTGGCCCTGGTCGAGCTGGACGCCGTGGGCGCTGCCGATGCCGTAGACCATCTTGATCTGCAGCGGGATGATGGCCATCGATGCCCAGGACTGCGGCAGTAGTTCCAGCGCACCGTTCATCAAGGCGTAGTTGAGGATGGACTTGTCGAGTTCCGCCTCGGACACGTTCGGCTGCGCCGCCACCACCGGCCCGGGCGCGGCGGCTACAGCGGCGGCGCCTGCCGCGGCTACGGGGGCCGCGGCCTCGCTGAGCTCGACAATGGCGTCGGCCTCGCGCTCGAAGGCGGCGGTCTGCCCCGCATCGAGCTTCAACAGGGCTTTCAGCTCGTTCAGGAAGCGCTGCTCGGCCTCGCTCTGGCGACCGTCGGCGTCGCACACGCACACCGCCATTTCATAGGCCAGCTGGCGTTCATGCCCTTCAGGGTGCTCGCCGGGGTCTTGCAACGCGGTAACGGCGGCATCCAGGCTGATGCGCTTGAGCAGCACGTCCTGATAGAGGCGGGCGAGATCAGGCGCGCCCGCTTCGCCGCCCAGCGACTCGGCGATGCGGCGGATTTCCTCGCGCTCGCGGTCGTGCTTGGCGCCGTCGGCGAAGGCGGCGTGGAGGGCGATGGCGAGGATGGCTTTCTGCTGTTCGGGGTTCATTGCGGGTTCTTCCATCTGATCTGGAATTCGATTTCTTCCGACTCGCCTTCCCGTTCGTGTTCGATGTTGCAGACCGCCCGCACCGGCACCGAGATTCTTTCGCCCGCGATCTGGATTTCAAAGCGTTCGCCCTGTTCGAGCGCATCGGCCAGGCGCCGCAATTTCGCAATGAACTCCGGCAGGGGGTAGGTTTTTTCCACATCGCGTTCAGGTTTGCTGTTCATGCGTGTCCTTTCAGTGCTTCGGTGAGTTTCAGTCCGGCCAACTCGCGGAGGGAGCGCGCCAGGAAATAGAGCGCGGCCATCATGATCAACATGGAGGGCAGCGCGATCATGGGATAGCTAAACAGGGTGAGCCGCCCCAGCTCTTCGTTGAAGGCGGGGGAGCCGGATGGACTGGTGACGATCCAGGTGGCGAGAAAGTAGTTCATGACGGAGGAAAAAAAGAACGAGCCGGCCAGCATCCAGGTGGCGGCCCGCAGGCGCGTCTTGAAGGCGGCACGCTTGCCGCGTTCGTCCAGGCCGCGCTGAATCCGCTCGACATCCATCAGCGCCGGCGTGAACAGCAGCACCCGCACCAGCGGGTAGCGGCTATGGGCGGAAATGGCCACGGCCAGACCGATCAGGCCGGGAATGGCGGCTTCCTTGATGGCCAGCCACCGCGTGTCCAGTTGCAGCAGGCCGATCCCGCCGGTAAGCAGGATGCTGACCAGACCGAGCACGGCGAACAGGTTGAGCTTGCGCCGGGTAAGCAAATCCCGCGCGCCCCAGGCCAGCGGGAAAGCCAGCGCCAGCAGCAGCGCGTTGACGGCGCCCAGGTCTTCCGGGCCGCTCAGCTTCATCAGGATCAGAGAGGGAATGACGATAGCGATCAGCAGTTCGATCAGTGGGTTGTTTTTCCCGGATGCCGAAGAAGGTGCAGTGGAATGGCACGCCGCCCCCCGGCGCGCCCCGTGCTTGATTTCAGCCACGATTTCGCCACCACTTCTCGAGACCGATCACCGGCAGGATGAGGGCGCCGACAACGATGCTCAAAAGCACGTCGCCAGCGGAGAGGGGCGCGGACGCGAAGATCTCGTGCATGAACGGGGCGTAGACGAACAGCGCCTGCAGCACGAGGATCGCCGCGATCCCGACGAACACGGTCTTGTTGCTGAACACCCCGATCTTCAGCATCGAGTCACGCAGCGAGCGGCAGTTGAGCAGGTAGAAGATCTGGAACATGATCACCGTGGTGACGGCCATCGTTTGCGCCTTGGCGAGCGCTGCGGGTCCGCTGTCTCCCGCGGCTCGGAACTCGTAGAGGAAGAGCCCGAGCGCCCCGGCGGTCATCAGGATCGCCACCACGAAGGTGCGCATGACGACGAACCCGCTCAGCACTGGCGCGGCCGGGTTGCGCGGTGGGCGCCTCATGACGTTGGGCTCTTTCGCCTCGAACGCGAGCGGCAGCGCCAGCGCCACCGCCGCTACCAGATTGATCCATAGCAACTGCGCCGGCGTCATCGGCATCAGCAGCTCGCGCATCGTATGGGCGACGCCGTCGATGACGTGCGTGACATCGGCGAACGGGAAAAAGGCTACCGCCCACATCAGGATCAGCGCCAGCCCGAGGTTGGTCGGCAGCACGAAGGCGAGCGACTTGATGAGGTTGTCGTAGACGCGCCGCCCTTCCTCGACCGCCGCGGCGATGGAAGCGAAGTTGTCGTCGGCGAGCACGATCCCCGCCGCCTCCTTGGAGACGCTGGTCCCGGTGATCCCCATCGCCACGCCGATATTCGCCTGCTTGAGCGCGGGCGCATCGTTGACGCCGTCGCCGGTCATCGCGACCACTTCGTTGCGGCTCTGCAGGGCACGCACCAGGCCGAGCTTGTGCTCCGGCGCGACGCGCGCAAAGACGTTGCACGCGCCCGCCGCATCACGCAGCTGCACTTCGGACATCTGCGCGAGCTGGGCCCCGGCGATCGCCTTGGGTGCTGCGGGATTCTTAGGGAGGATGTTGAGCTGGTCCGCGATCGCCTGCGCCGTGCCCTGGTGGTCGCCGGTGATCATCTTCACGGTAATCCCGGCCTGATGGCAGAGCGCGATCGCCGCGATTGCCTCGGGACGCGGCGGGTCGATCATGCCCTGGAGCCCGAGGAAGGTGAACCCGCTTTGCGTGTCGTGCATCTCGATGCCAGTCTGCCCGCGCGCGGGCTGGGCGGCGAACGCCAGCACCCGCATCCCCTTGGCGGCCAGCTTTTCGACCTCGCGTAGCACCGCCTCCATATCGAGCACACGGCCGCCCGGCGTCGTGGCGCAACGCTTTAGCACGGCCTCCGGCGCACCCTTGAGCAGGATGCGTCCGCCGTCCTGCGCGTGGAGTGTGGCCATGAACTGGTTCTCGGACTCGAACGGAATCGTATCCAGGCGCTTGTGTTGCGCCCGCGCTTTCTCCACGTCCAGCGCGACCTTTTCCGCGGCGACAACGAGCGCGCCCTCCGTCGGATCGCCATGGATCTTCCACTGCCCCTCCTCGTTCGCGAGCGAGGCGTCGTTGCACAGCACCCCGGCGAGCAGCAGATCAGTCAGGTCCGCAGGCGCCGTCTTGACGAGCGTTCCCTCGCGCTGCAGTTGCCCCTTGGGCGCGTAGCCGACGCCCGACACGGCAAAGGCGCCGGAGGCGGGCGTCCAGAGCTCCTGCACGGTCATCTCGTTGCGGGTAAGGGTCCCGGTCTTGTCAGAGCAGATGACGGTGGTCGAGCCGAGGGTCTCGACGGCGGGGAGCTTGCGCACCACGGCACGGCGCGTCGCCATGCGCTGCACGCCGATCGCCAGCGCGATGGTCACGATCGCCGGCAGCCCCTCGGGGATGGCGCCCACCGCCAGCGCGATGGCGAAGATGACCGTCTCGCGCAGGGCCGGAAGCCACTCGACCCCGGTCTCGGCCATGGTTCGCCAGGTCCCGAGCAAGAGGATTCCGATCGCGATGACAACGATCGCGATGGTGATGTACCAGCCGATTTTGGCCAGCGCCTTGGTGAGCGGAGTCTGCAGATCGGTCGTTTCCCTCAGCATGGTGGAGATGCGGCCGAGCTCGGTCCTGGCGCCGGTCTCGACCACCACCGCGGTCCCCGTCCCGTAGGTGACCAGCGTGCCGCCAAAGACCATGCAGGTTCGGTCGCCGATGCCCGCCTCGGATGCCACCGGGGCGAGCCGTTTCTCCGTCGGCACCGACTCGCCGGTGAGCGCCGCCTCCTCGATCTGCAGGTTGCGCAACTGGATCAGGCGCATGTCCGCGGGCACCTTGTCTCCGCTGGCGAGCAGGACCATGTCGCCGGGGACGAGATCCGCTGCCGGGAGGGTGAGTTTGCGGCCCTCGCGCAAGGCGGAAACATTCTCCGGCACCATGCGGCTGAGCGCCTCGATCGCCTTGCCGGCCTTGAACTCCTGCACGAAGCCGATGATCGTGTTGAGCACCACCACCGCCAGGATCACCAGCCCGTTCTTGACCCCGCCGGTGGGGTCGACAGCCATCGCACCAGCGCCGACACGATCAGCACCCAGATCAAGGGGTTGTTGACCTGCCGCCAGATCAGGTCGAGGGCGGTGTCCCCTTTGCCCCGGGGGATCACATTGGACCCGTAGGTCTTCAGACGCTGCACGGCTTCCGCGTTGGTGAGGCCATCCGGACGCGTCTCCATACGCGCGACCGTCTCGTCCACGCCCAGTGCGTGCCACGGCTGCCGATCCGGCATGCCCGCAGCGCCGCTGGAACCACCATTCATAGCAGACGCGTTGCTCGTGATGGCTTGTTGCGCCGTTGCTTTCATGCTCAGCTTGTGCACGCGTTCTTCTTGGTTGCCAGGGAGTCGACTCATGGCAATCATTCGGCGGCTGCAAAGAACAACGATGCCAAGCCCGTGCCGACGCCGGCTGGAATGCCGTAGCGTTCCAGCGGGGACACCGGGTCTCCTGCCACAACCTTGACCGGGACGGTCGTCAGCTCAATCACCTTGTTGATCGTCGAGTTCTCGACCATCCGGATCAGCGAGCTCTTGCGTGCGGCACCCACCACGATATGGTCGCAGTGGAGGCGGCGCGCCGCGTCGGTAATGACGTATGCCTTTTCCCCAAGTTCCATGTGCGCTTCATAGGGCACCCCGAACCTGTCTAGCATCTGTCTGCTTGGCAGCAGCGCCAACTCGGCCTGATCGCGATGGAAATCGTGGCGATCTCTTCTGCTCACGAATCGTGAAACGTATTGGGAAAATGGCGTCTGAACATTCAATAGATGAATTTCCAACGCCGCGTTCTTCCTGAATTCATTGACGACGTGCCGCACCGCATGGAGCGAGTTGCTTGAGCCGTCGACCGGAACGAGTATTTTCAACATGGCGCGGGTTCCTTTCCAATGGCCAGCTATAGTCGGGAAATCAGATCGAACGGCAGTAGGACTCAGACCACCACCGCGCCCAGCAACAGGCGGGCTGCAAGCCGCGTGCGCATTCATTGCGCTGCCTTGAGCGCCGCGATGCGTTTGGTCAGCGGCGGGTGGGTCATGAACAGGCGCTTGAGACCCGACGCACCTCCGCCGGCGATGCCGAAGGCCGTCATCTTGTCGGGCAGGGACGCAGGCTGCAGCGCACTGAGCCGCTCCAACGCTGCAATCATGGCGCCGCGCCCGGCCAGTGACGCGCCGCCCGCGTCGGCGCGGAACTCCCGTTGGCGCGAGAACCACATGACGATGAGGGAGGCCAGGATGCCCAGCACCAAGTCGGCGATGATGACCGTCACCCAGAATGCCGGGCCGTGCCCGTTCTCGCTCTTGAAGATTATCCGGTCCACCGTGTGGCCGATCACCCGCGAGAGGAACAGCACGAAGGTGTTCACCACGCCCTGGATCAGCGCCAGCGTCACCATGTCGCCATTGGCGGCGTGCGCGACTTCATGGCCCAGCACGGCTTCTGCCTCCTCGCGCGTCATCTGCTGCAAGAGGCCGGTGGAGACGGCGATCAGCGCCTTGTTCCTGCTCATCCCGGTGGCGAAGGCGTTGACGTCGGGCGCGTCGTAAATGCCTACCTCGGGCATGCCTATGCCCGCCTGCCGCGCGTACTTGCGAACCGTATCTACCAGCCAGGCTTCGGTCGTATTCGATGGCGCCTTGATCACCCGCACGCCCATCATCTTCTTGGCCATCCACTTGGAGACGGCCAGCGAGATGAGCGATCCGCCGAAGCCCATCACGGCGGCGAAGATCAGCAGCGCCGTCAAGTTCAGTCCCTGTTCGTTCAGCCATGGCTCCACCCCCAGCAGGCGCATGCTGACCGAGAGCACCAGCAAAATGGCCAGGTTGGTGGCGAGAAACAGGACGATGCGCTTCATGCTCGGCTCCCTGGCATCATTGCCGTGAGGAATGTTGCAAACGAACTTCGATCAAACCGCCCGGGCGGCGCATCAGCGCGAACTCGATGGACTCCTGACTATGTCGAAACCGGTGCCTTTCCTCCTCTGGCATGGCGGAAATCACCTCCTGGACGAACCCGGCGTCGGCGAAGCCCCGGACATAGTGCGCCAGCGCCGCGTCGAAACCCGCGCGGCCGGCGTAACGCACTTCGGTCGTCTCGCCATCGCGCGCGTAATGACTGCGCACCAGGCCTGGGAAGCGCGGGACCGGGCCGAGGTCGGTGCCGCTGACATCGCGCGCGGGCGGCGCTTCGCCGAGGCCCGGCAGCCACCGGTCCGCCTGCTCCTGAATGCCCGGCAGCCAGCGCTCCGCCTGCTCTTTGAGACCGGGCGCTGCCTGTTCAACCGTTGCCGCCGCCTCGTCGGCCAAACGCTTGCCGGTCTCCGTCGCCACCGGCGCCTGCGCCCACAGCCAGGACAACAGCGCGATGCCGGCCCAGACGAGCAGGCCGACGATGGCGAAGGCGAGCCCGCCCAGGATCAGCCAGGTGCGCGCCCGAATATTTCCCAGCCACGATGCGGCCTGCGCCAAGTTTCTTTTTGCCATCAGAACTTCTCCGGCCGCAGCACCGCGACGTCGGACACGAACAGGATCATGGCGTAGTTCTCGTAGTAGCGGGCCTGCAGATGTGCGGCGATGGCCTCGGCGGTCGCCGCATCGCATACGACCTCGATGCGGATGTTGCTGCTCGCATCCCACGCGGAGCTGCGCACGCCCCGGCTGCCCTTGCCGCGGGCGTCGGTAATGGTGTAGCCCCGGACTCCCAGGCGTTCGAGGTCCTTGATCAAGACGCTCTCCAGGGCGGCCTCGGTGATGATGGTCAGCAGTTTGCGCATCGAACTGTTCATGAACCTAGCCTCCGGTCAGGGCGAATGCTTGCGTCGCCATGGCGTGATAGAGCGGAATGCCGACCAGGACGTTGAACGGGAAAGTGACGCCCAAGGAAGCGGCCAGCGACAGCGTCGGGTTGGCCTCCGGCACCGAAATGCGCATGGCGGCGGGCACGGCGATGTAGGACGCACTCGCTGCCAGGATGGCCAGCATGGCCGTGCCCCCCAGCGACAGCCCGAGTCCGTAACCCAGCGCGATGCCCACCACGGAGGAGAACAGCGGCATGCCGATGCCGAACAGCACGAGGAACAGGCCGTGCCGCCGCAGGCTGCCGAACTGGGCGGCCGTGATCAGCCCCATTTCCAGGAGGAACAGGGCAAGGATTCCCTTGAACAGATCGAAGAACAGCGGCTTGACGGAAGTCAGTCCCTCCGGGCCGGCGGCCCAGCCGATCAGCAGCCCGCCGACGAGCAGCACGATGCCCTTGCCCAGAAACACCTCATGCGCGACCGTGCCGATCCGCATGTCACGGGAGAACCCGCGGGCCAGCAGGATCCCCACCAGGATGGCCGGGATCTCCAGCACGGCGAGCAGGAACGGCATGTGCGACTCGAACTCGATCTGCCGGCTGGCGAAATAGGTGGTGGCGACGGCATAGGTGCCGACGCTCACCGAGCCATAGTGGGCGGCAACGGATGCCGCGTCCGCACGGGGGAAACGCCCCATGAACCGCAGCACCGGAAAGGCGACCAGCGGCAACAGTACGCCCATCGCCATGACCGCGAGGGCTTGCAGCGCGAGGTCACCGAAGGGTTGCCTGGCGAGTTCGATGCCGCCCTTGAGGCCGATGGCGAGCAGCAGCAGCATGCTCACCAGTTCATAGACGGCCGCGGGCAGTCGCAGCTCCGAGCGCAGCAGGCCAGCGGCCAAGCCGAGCAGGAAGAACAGCAGGACGGGGTCGAGGGTGCTCAAGATGGCGTTCCTTCATCGTGCGGCTGCGCCGATGGCAGGACCAGGCTGCCGCCGGCGTCCTGGTAGATCGGCGGCAGCACGAGTTCCGGGTAGCGTGCTTCGAGCACCTGCAGCTCCGCGCTCACGCTGGAGTCGGGCGCATTGCCTGCGAAGACCGGGATGAAGCGTGCGGCGAGCGTGGTCGCGTCTTCATGGCCGAAGCAGTCCAACAGCGCCGCCACCAGGTCGACGCGGGAGACGGCGCTTGCCGCCGTCTCGAGCCAGCACAGCATCCAGATCCCGTTGATCCCTGTTGTCTCCAGGATACGGACGGTTCGCCGCGCGCCGGCCGCATCCGGCAGAACCAGCGCGCACGGCAAGTTCGCCACGCCTTCTTCGTCGATCCAGATGCCTTGCACGGTTTCAACGTCGCTGGCGGGCAACCGGCGGCGCAGAATCGACAGGTAAGCGGCCAGATCTTCGCTGGCGCGCTCCAGATCCCCATCGCTGCGCACGAGCAAGAAGGCGCTTCTGGACTCGGTCGGCATGTCTTCATCCCCTGCGTAGGTGGCGGGCACTGGACGCTTCTCACCACGAGCGCCTGAGGCGCGAAAGGCCGTGCAGGACCCGTCCTGTTGTTACCCGGAAGGTAACCTGGTGAATTTTGACGGTCTGGATGATTCATATAAAGTCGAATATAATTCACAGACACTTCGTAAAAAGTTGCGAATAGCAGATAATGAATCTCAAACACCTGCGCTACTTCTGGGCGGTGGCCCACGCCGGGAGTGTGGCGGCGGCGTCCAATCAGTTGCATCTGACGCCGCAAACCGTCAGCGCCCAAATCAAGCTGCTCGAGGACGACCTCGGAACGGCCTTGTTCAAGCCTGCCGGACGCGGACTCGAACTCACCGAGGCGGGGCGCGTTGCGCTGTCCTACGCCGACGAGATCTTCGCGCTGGGTCACGAGATGGTCTCCTCGCTGCGGGCGAACGCAATCCCGGAGCAGACGATGGCTACGTTTCGCGTCGGTATTTCCGATGCGATCCCCAAGTCGCTGACACACCGGTTGCTGGCTTCGCTGAAGAGGGTGGAGAAGCCGATACGGCTGGTGTGCCACGAGGGCACGATCGACTGGTTGCTCGGGGAATTGGCACTGCACCGGCTGGAGATGGTGCTGGCCGATCGCCCGATGCCGGCAGGGTTGGCGGTCCGCGGCCACAGCCGCAAGCTGGGTGAAAGTGCCGTCGCCTTTTTTGCCGCGCCCGAGCTGGCGCGGCGCGGCGCGGCTTTTCCAGCCTGTCTGAACGGGGCGCCACTGCTGCTGCCCGGTCAGAACGCGGCGGTACGGGGCGAGATCGACCTCTGGCTGGGCGAGTCACGCCTGTACCCACGGGTCATCGGGGAGTTCGATGACAGCGCCCTGATGAAGGTCTTTGCACAGGCGGGTGAAGGCTATTTCCCCGCGCCCGCGATCCTCTCGGACGAGATCTGCGCGCGCTACGGCGTCAGCGAGGTGGGGCGGCTGGAGGAGGTGCGCGAGGCATTCTGGCTGATCAGCACGGAACGGCGCATCCAGCATCCGGAGATTCGCGCCGTCCTGGAAGCCGCCCGCGGCGCGGTCTTCGTTCCGCAGGGCGACGGCCAAATGGCGCGGTAAATGCGGGAGTCCTGATCATGTTGCAACTTACTTCCCACCCGGACGATCTGTCCACCGCCGTGAACCTGCTGCGGGCGGGGGAACTCGTGGCGCTGCCTTTCGAGACCGTTTATGGGTTGGCCGCCGATGCGACCAACCCCGATGCCTTGCGCGCGATCTTTCGCGCCAAAGGCCGCCCGGCCGATCACCCGCTGATCGTGCATCTCGCCGCCACCGAGCAACTGTCGGACTGGGTCACCGAGGTACCGGAGGTGGTCTGGCGGCTGGCTTCGGCCTTTTGGCCAGGTCCGCTCACCCTGGTGCTGCCTGCCGCGCGAACGGTTTCGCCGCTGGTGACCGGCGGCCAAACGACCGTCGCGCTACGCGTGCCGGCACATCCGGTACCGCAGGCCGTCTTGCGACAGTTCGGTCGGGGCCTGGCCGCGCCATCCGCGAATCCTTTTGGTCAAATCAGTCCGACCACGGCGGCGCATGTGCGGCGACACCTGGCCGGAAAGATCGCGGCGGTGGTCGATGGCGGCCCCTGCCTGGTCGGCATCGAGTCGACCATCGTCGATCTCAGTCGTGAACATCCGCGCATTCTGCGTCCCGGCGCCATCACCACCGATATGCTCGCGCGCCACCTGTTTCTTGCGGGCACCGTTGCTGCGGCAGCGCCTCGCGTGCCAGGCGCCCTGGCCTCGCATTACGCGCCGCGCACGCCGTGCTACCGGATCCCGGCCGGGCTGGCCGAGGCGCCGTTTCCAGGCCGGCGTACCGGGCTGCTTGCGCAGCGCCCCGCAAATTGGCCGGTGGCGAAGTTCTGGCCGATGCCCTCGCAGTCCGAAGACTATGCGCGCGCGCTTTACGCGGCTTTGCACGAGGCCGATGCCACCAGTTGCGAGGTCTTGCTGATTGCGCTGCCGCCGGACGAACCGGCATGGGCGGCCATACACGACCGCTTGCGCCGTGCGACCCGATCTCTTTAGCGGACGGTGGCAGCGCAGCTTGGCGGAACGCCGCCTCAATGCGTGCGGGAGCGAGCAGTTCACGAGGGCACGCAACTAAAGCAGGGGCGCGCGGACGCCTGAACGCAGCGACGCAAATCGCGGCTTCGCTGATGTCCACGCCATAGACTCGCCCGTAGAGCGTCGAGCGAATCACCTCCCTCGTGGGCGGCTGACCTTGCGAGCGAAGATGAACGAAGCGCCACAACGCTTCGGCCTGGAAGACACCGGAGCAGCACGTCAAATCCAGCACCGCTCCCGTCCAGATAGGCCATCCATGACCTCATCGAGGATCAGCGAGACGACGACGGACAGTCGCGTGTAGTGCACGCCGTTTTGCAACGCTTCTGTGCGCTTTCCATCTGTCCACGGCTCAGCGTGCGCGAACTGCTCGTAGATCGAGCTGATGAGCTCGATCGGAATCACCTCGAACTGGTAGGGGAAGAAGCTGAGCTGCCCGCTTTCAGGATCGACAGCCGCCAGGAACTCCGCAACCCGCGTCAAGTGGTGAGCGGCCGGTGTCGTTTTCACCAAAGAAGGCGGAAACATATCGCCGTTGAGGGTCTGGGCCAGCCATGCGAACAGCTTGCTGGTCGCTGGCCGGTCGCGCAGTCCCGCCGGCAACGCCGTGCGGCCGCATACCCGCTTCAACCGCGTCGCACTAACGATCTGGCGGTCTGGCCCAGCGAGCACACTCCTATCACCCGTCGGTCTTAGGCGGAGTCTCGTTAGAAAATTTGCTATTTTCTTCCACGTATGGGCGTGCTTCTCAACAGGGATAGGCCGGTTCAGCCGCCTATCCCACAAGCTTTCCAAGCATCCGAAAATTGTGACCATCAGAGCGCATCGCGAACGTGGCAACCGGAGCCTTCCAGAGCAGTTCTTGTGGAGATGGGCAAGAGGCACAGGCGCCCCCGGAAGGGGCGCCTGCGGACTACAACAAGCCGGCTTCGGCGAACGAGTACGGACTGCCCTTGCCGACGATGAAGTGATCCAGCACCCGGACATCGACGGTGGCCAGGGCGCTCTTCAGCCGCTCGGTGATCGCACGATCAGCGGCCGAGGGCTCGGTGTTCCCCGAGGGGTGCTGATGCGCCAGGATCAGCGCCGAAGCGTTGAGCGTCAGCGCACGCTGGACAACCACCCTTGGATACACCGAAGTCTGGTCGACCGTGCCCTTGAACAGCGGCTCAAACGCGAGCACCTGGTGCTGGCTGTCGAGAAACACGACGGCGAAGATTTCGTTCGGCTCCGCGACCAGTTTCAGGCGCAGGTAGTCGCGCACGGCGGCGGGACTGCCCAGCGCCGGACCGGCCTTGAACACGCGGTTCTCCAGCAGGGTGATGGCCTGCCGGATGATCCAGTCTTCGTGCTGGGCGGCGATCAGGGCGAGCGACTCCGGGCGGGAGTCGGCGATGACAAGAGACATGGCGAACCTCCAATGGATGAGATCGGAGGGCGCCTGCCCCTGGAGGGCAAACCCTCCTGGGGACGATGGGGATGAAACAGGTGACGAGCGGGCATCCACCACCGCGGATGCAGTGGCCGTTCGCGTCAAGGGATGCGATGCGAACGGGTTTCGATCAACGCGGACAAGCCGCGCCGTAGCCTTGAAGATCGATGGCTACCTGGGCATGTCGCCAGCAACGCTGGCGGGCATGTCTGGGAGATGTGAGGACTCGGCGCTCGCCGTGTCGCCGGCAGCCAGCAGGTCAAGCGCCGAGAGCAAGGCGTCGCCGTCCAAGGGGCCGTGCAGCAGGAGGGTCTTGCCAGTGTCGCGATCGCGCAGTAGCAGGGCCGGCGTGGCGGCAATGCTCTGTCGTGCCGCCTCCGCGGCCTGGGCGCGGATCACGGCGTCGGGCCGCTCGCTGTCGAGGCACTGCTGCAGCGTTGGCGTGAGGTCGGGATAGCGCAGGCCCTCCGGCAGGCCCTGGCCGTCGCCGCGGGTGTGCGCGTAGAGCCAGGCCACCGCCTGCCAGAACGCGGCATGTCCACCAGTCTCGCCCGCGCACTCGGCCAGGCGTGCCCCGGCGGTCGCGGCTGGCTCGTGCATGGACAGCGGCAGGTGATGCCACTGCCAGTTCGCCTCGGGGTGGGTGTCGATCCAGCGCTGGAGCGTCGGGAAGTACGCCCGGCAGTACGGGCACTCCAGGTCGGCGTAACCGACCACCGTGAAGCGGGCATCGCTGCGGCCGTACAGCCACGGCGGCCCGGCCGGCTTCGGTGGCTCGGGCACGGTCGTGATCGGATGCATGAACTCCGGGGCCTCATCGGGCGTGCGCAGGAGCAACCACCCGGCGGCACCCACCGCCGCGACCAGCAGCGCGATCAGGGTATGGCGTCGAGTGAACAAAGGCAGGCGCATGGTGTTCCTCATTCAGGCCAATGCATCCAGCGCCAGCGGCTCGATGCCCCGCGCACGATCGATCTTCTCGGCCACGCGGAAGGCGGCATCCAGCTCGCCGATGCCGTGCTGCTGCATCAACTGGAAGCGTTCGGCCTTCTCCTCGGGCTCGGTCATCGCCATCGCCAAGTAGAGGCTGGGCGGCACGGCGCGGAACAGCACTTCCATGCTCTTGGAGAGGATGACGCCCTCCGAGAAGGCGCCGGCCTGCTTGCGCGCCGACAGCATCAGCGCCTTCTGCGAAGCGTTGAGTTCGCGGAAACGCGCGACCTTCTCCACCTCGTCCGGCGGCATCGACAGGCAGATCCACCACTCGATCATGTTGAGCATGGGCTCGGCCGCCTTGGGCAAGTCGTCGAGGTTTTGCGTGGCCAGCCAGAACCAGGCACCAAGCTTGCGCCACATCTTGGTGATCTTGACGATGTACGGCGAGAGCAGCGGGTTCTTGGTGATGATGTGGCCTTCGTCCGTCACATTGACGATGGGTCGGCCCAGGTACTGGTCCCGCTCGGCGATGTTGTTCACCGTGTTGATCAGCGAGATGTAGGCAATGGAGAGCTGCGCGTTGTAGCCCTCGCGGGCGAAGGTGGCGAGATCCACGATCGTGATGTCCGCCTCGGGCCACGGTGTTCCCGGACGGTCGAACATCTCACCGTCCACGCCCTGGCAGAACATATCCATCGCGTCCGCCATCTCCTGCAGCCGCGCCCGCCGGGTCTCCGGCAGCGTGGCATCGCGGCTGCGCTCGCGCAGCGCGTCGCGCACGTCGCGCGTGAGCACCGTGCGTTGCTCGGCCACGCAGCGCCGCGCCGCGTCGAGGATGCACTGGCGGATCAGGCTGCGGTCGGCGCGCGTCATGCGCGCTTCCTCGCGCTCTTCACCGCCCGTGATCATCAGCCGCGCCGTGATCTCCAACTCGCCGAGCACGTCGCGCTGCTCGTCGCCGTCCATCGCCGCAGCAGTTTCGGCGCGGTCCTCGTCGAGCGCGTCGGCGTCGAGGGTCTGCACCTGGCCCGGCGTGTCGACCAGGCGCCAGGCATCGGCAAACGGGGCCAGGCTGACGCCCGAGCCTGGTGCGAGCTTCACGCGGTTGACGCTGAGCCCAAGGCGCGCGGCGAAGTCGCCAAACAGCCCGAACGAGTTGCCCGCTTCGACGATGAACAGCCGCGGCCGGTAGATGGCGGTGACCTGGTTGAGCAGGTTGTTGAGGGTCGCGGATTTGCCGGAACCCGTGGGACCGAACAAGAACAGATGCGCATTCATCTGCCGGTCGAGCCGGTTCAGTGGGTCGAAGCTGATCGTGCCGCCGCCGCGATTGAAGAAGGTGATGCCGGGGTGGCCTGTGCCCTGGCTGCGGCCCCAGACCGGCGCCAGGTTCGCAGCGTGCTGCGCGAACATGAGCTGCGTGTACCACCCGCGCTTATCGGCGGCCGGGTCGTAGACGCAGGGCAGCCAGCGCAAGTAGCTGTTCAGCGGCGCCACCTCGTCTTCCTCGCGCACCGGCTGCAGACCGGCGTTGAGCATCACGTTGACGAGCTGCAGGCCGCGCGCATCGAGCTGGGCCAGGTCGCGGCCGCGCAGGTAGAACGCCAGCGCGCCGCGGTAGAGCTTGTGCGCGCTGCCGATCAGGCCGCGCGCCTGCTGCACGTCCTGCCGGGTCTGCTCCGAGGCCAGGGTCTCGCCGACGGCCTTCCTGGCGAGGTGGTTGAGGTGCGCCTCCAGCACGTCCTGGGGTGTGGCGACCAGCGTCAGGCACATCACCGTGTCCTCGGGCATCTGGTCGAACAGCGCGTTCATGGCATCGCCGCCCTTGCGCGTCTCGCCCGTCAGATGGCCCGTCACGGGTGGCGTGCGCAGGCGATCCATCACGATCACCCGATGCGGCATGCCGTCGAAGAACCACAGGCCGCTGGGCACGTCCGAACGTGGCTGGCCGAAGAACAGGCGCTGCGCGAAGTCGGTGCCGCTGGCCAGCTCGATCTCGCCATCGTCCAGTTCCTCGGGGTAGCGGGTCAGCGCGTAGAAGCGTTCCCGATCTTCGGCAGTGGCGCCGAGCAAAGTCGGATTCGGGTTGAACCAGCGCAGCAGCCAGGCGTGGATGTCCGCCGCGCCGAGACGCCGGGCTTTCACGCCGGCATTCGCCAGCCCGCCGGCGAGGCGGTCGCAGATCGTGGTCAGCGCCTGCTCGGGCGACTGGCCGCGCCGCGAGGCCGAGGCCGCGGACGTGCGTCGGTAGACCACCATGCGCACGCGCCGGACCTGGCCGCGCCACGGCAGGCGCGTCACCGTGGTGTCCTCGAACAGGCCACCCGGCTTGGCGATGGCCCGCAGGTGATGGGCGAAGAAGCGCAGGTAGAAGTCGCTGAACGCGCTGCCCTGCGCACGCGGCTGCAGATAGTTCGCCAGGGAGCGCAGATAGTTGTCCCAGTCGGCCTCGTCCTGGGCGTAGAGCTGCACCACCCAGGGGTTGTCGTCCAACTCGTCGAAGGAGTCCTGCAGGGCGTTCTCCAGCGCATCGCGCGCCTGCCACAGCCAGGCCATCTCGCGGCCCTCGGTGCCGACCGGCGCCAGCTCGAAGAAGGCTGCCACCGACTGGCCGTCTTCCAGCAACATGCACTTGCTGCCGGGCAGGCACTCGACCCAGGGCAGCAAGTCCGCGAACGACGGCGCGACGCCATAGAGCGCATCGTGGTCGGCCTGGGTGGCCGGCCTGCGCCGGCCCCGGCCGAGCGCGCTGCCCGGCTCGGCGACACCCTGTGCCGCCAAGGCCGTCACGTGCCGTGCCCAGGCATCCTCGGTCGCATCCGCGGCGTCAGCAGGCGATGCGTCGGGCTTGCGTGACCACGGCAGCGACCAGGCCATCAGTAGTCCTCCACGCGCTCACCCGGCATCGCGTACTGCACGCGCTGGTAGAGCGGGAACACCGTGCTGTAGCCGGGCACCGGTACCGGGTCGGTGCCCGCCAGGTGCGGGAACACGTACATCACCAGGTCGGGATTCGGCAGGCGGTGGAACTGGCGGTGAATCTCGTTCTGCGCGGTACGAGTGTAGGGCGCCTGCACGCCGGGCGCCGCCTGCACATAGGCCTCGGTCAGCGGCCGGCGCAAACCCTGGCGCGCATCGAGCAGTTGCCGCGCGGCCTGGCCGCCGCCCGCGCTGCCGCCGGTCTCCTGATGCCAGATGTCGAGCATGGTGCTGTCGCCGTGCGGCAGCAGCTTCTCCTTGCTGGTGGCGCAGCCGCCGAGCAGGGTGGCCGCCAGCAGCACGGCGGCCGCGTCAATCCAGATCCGAGGCATGGGCTTCTCCGGTGCGGTGGTGGACCCGACGCCCCTTGGCGTCGTAGTCGATGTCGAGCGGCTGCTCCAGATGCACGGCCACCCTGGCGCCGGGCTGCACGTAGACCGCCGCGAAGGCCTGGCCGTAGAGCTTGTTGACCCAATCGGCCATGTCGCGCACGCCGCCCGCGAGGATGCGGCCCATCGCTTCATTGCCGCTGATGCCGACGGTGCCCAGCGAGCCGTTGCTGTTGGCGACCACGGCCACGCTGCCGTTGTCGGACTTGATGAGCGAGGCCGCGCCGGCGCCGGCCGCGGTGATGAGCGCCTGGCTGCCCAGGTACTGCTGGGCGTTGCTGCGCCGCTCGCCGCTGACGCAGGGGATGCCGTAGGGGTCGCTGATCCAGCCCAGGCCGCCCTGGATGCTGGCGCCGTTGTGACCCGCGTTGCCGCCGCTGCTACCGCCCTTGCTGCTGTCCTCCGGCACCGTGCGGATGGTGCCGTCCTGGAACACGAACGTGACCGAGCGGATTTGCCCGCGCACGCACGAGAGCGTCCAGTCGCCCGAGGCCGTGCCGCTGACCACGGCGCCAGCCACGTCGGGGATGTCGATGCCGTTGGCCGTGAGGTTGTCCGGGCCGATCAGCACCTTGAACGGGTACGGGTCGTTGACGGTTCCATCGATCGGCACGCGCCCGATCAGCGCCGTCATGGCAATCGACCCCATGAGCGTCGAGTTCGACGGCACGGTGTAGACAGCCTTCGTGGATGCGCCCACGGCGCGGCTGCCGACGTCGGCGACGGATTCCACTGCGGCCGACAGGCTTTTCTGGGCCGGCCCGAAGCTCAGGGGAAAGCTCGGCTCCTTGCTGCCGTTCTTGGCGTCGACCTTGGCATCGTCGGGCTCGACCCACTGCGTGCCACCGACGCCGCGGTTGAAGCGCTTGCCGTCACCCTCTTCCAGTCCCAGCCCGACGGGCAGGTCGGACGGGCCACCCTTGCCGGAAAGACCGTCCAGTTGCCGCTGCAGATCCTGCAGCAGCCCCTGGGTCTGCTGCCTGTCGCTGGCCACCTGGTTACGCTCCTGCTCCAGGCGGTTGCGTTCGCCTTCCAGCGCGCTCTGGATGCGCTGGTCGATCGCGCTTTCCCGCGCCCGCAGGCGCTCGTTCTCGGCCTTGTGCTGCTTGTTGTCGCCGAGCGCGCTCTGTAGCTCGGTGCGCAACTGCTTCACCTGGGCCACCAGCGTGGCAACGGTATCGCGCGGCGTGTCGCCGGCGATGCCCAGGGCTTTCATCTCCTCGGGCGTGAGCGTACTGGCCGCGCCCTTGGGGGCGGGCTGGCCGCCGGGGGCGCCGGAGAACAGTTTGATGCCGACGAACACCAGCAGCAGCGCCATCGGGATCAGCAGCCACTTGAGCAGCGGATTACTCTTCATCGCGCGCTCCTCCGGCCGAGCCGGCCGCGGCGGCCGGCGGCAGGTTCACGCTGGCGTCGATCGGGCTCAGCGCCGGCAGCAGCGACTCGGCCAGGCCGTGGCCGCGCGTGACCAGGTAGAGCACCGTGGTGTCGGACGGGGTGCCGGCCGGCCCCAGGTTCGGATGCTGGAAGGTCGCCGCCAGGAAGTTCCCCTGCAGGGCGCGCGGGTCGAGGTCGAGCCAGCGCGCGGCGGTGTTGGTGAGTCGCACGGCCGTCACCCACTGGTCTTCCAGGCGCCACGCGGCCAGTGCCCGCGCGTGCACCGGCAGCGTCGGCAGCAAGGTGTCCAGCGCGAGGCCACGGCGCAGGTTCACGCGCCCGATGCCGGCGACCGGCTCGACGGTGCGCAGCGGCGCGTACAGGTTCTGTGCGGCATGGCGCGTCAGCACGACCGGTACCGGCGTTTCGCGCCGGGGAACGGGTTTGTCCGCGGGCGCATCGGCCCGCTCGTCCGCACCGCCTGCTGCACTGCCGCCGTAGCGCTTCGCGGGGGCTTCCGCTTCCACGATGCGCACCGGCTCCAGCGGCGCCTGGCCGTCCTTCCCCGGCTCGGCGGCGATGTCGAGCAGGATCAGCGCGCCGGACTCCACGTCCTGCAGTTGCAGCCGCGTGGGCGGAATCGGCTCGCTCGCCCGCAGGTAGATCGCGCCGCCCGCACTCTGCACGCGCAGGTGATCGCCGACGCTGGCCGGCACGCCGACGCGCACATTGCGGTCGATGAAGACCACGCGCTCCTGGCCGACCACCAGCGGCACCGGCAGGGGCAGCCGCTCCCAGCGCAGGATTTCCACGGCCTGACTGGCCGGCACGAAACCGAGGATCAGCAGGACGCCGGCCAGGGCCGACCAGTTAACGGGCTTCATGGAGAGTCTCCCTGCAGGTGGCCGGGGGCGTTGGCGGGCGCGCCGGTCTGGGCCGGCGTCGGCGGCGGTTCGATGCGCTGGGGCGC
>NZ_WTVM01000058.1 GCF_012910885.1 Azoarcus taiwanensis
GGATGTGGTTGACCACTTTGGCAAAACCGCGGATCTCGTCGGGCACGTTGGCGCGCTGCAAGACGAACTCGAAGGCCTTGCCTGCTGGCAATGGCGACGAAGCCGGCATTGCAAAGCCGGACAACGACAAATCGGACAGCGGGTGGCGCTGACCATCGATGATCACCCAGAAACACTGCTCGCCACGACGAGTCGCGACAAAACGTTGTGTCTTGCGGCGCTCGGCCGCCTCAGTGGCGCTGTTATCGGCCATCCTATCCTCCCCTTTTATGGTTTCGGTCGTCACCGCGACCGTGTTCAACCTTCGTTTCGAATCCGTTCGAGCAGTTGGTCTACCACTTCAAGCGTACCCTGGTGGCTGCCCGTCATCGAGGCCGATGTGATGAACCGCCCACCCACCGCGACCGTCGGCACGCCCTGGATACGATAGGTGCGAGCAATCTGATCCGCGCGCTGAATCGTGGCCTGAAGGGCAAACGACTTGTAGGTATCCATGAAAGCCGCGTGATCGAAGTCGAAGCGGGTAATCCAGTTTCGCACCCCCTCTTCGGTGTGGATCGCACGACGCTCGTCCTGCACCGCGGCGAAGATCGCCTCTTCGATGAGGCCCAGCGTTTCCGTGCGTTCGCCCGTGTAATAGAGACGCGCGAGGCCGCGCAACTGATCGTTACCCCAGATCGCCGGCACCTTGCGGAAGGCGACGTCCTCGGGAAGGCGGGTGAGCCAGTCCTTGACCAGCGGATGAAAGTTGCGGCAGTGCGGGCAGCCGTAGTGGAAGAACTCGATGACCTCGATCTTGCCTTCGACCTCGCTCGGCACTCGGTTGGCCAGGGTCTCGAAAGGCGCGCGCTGCTGTGCAAGGGCCAGCGGAGCTGCACCGGCAGCGGACAGCAATCCGAGGCGCTTCAGAACTTCACGACGATTCATTGATATCTCCGGTGTGGATTTGGCTTGTCAACGCGCATTGTGACGGTTGGTGAAACGCTTCGGTTCCGATTCGATACACGATGATGCAAACGCCTGTCCAGTCGGGCTGGGACGGAAGGCGGCGCAGATCAGTTTCAATTCGGCCAGCATCCTAGGGATTGACGCGGACAACCGAAGCCGTCAACCCGGCAGTGGCCAGCCTCGACCGCACGGGGTTCATCTCTTCAGGCTGATTGAAAGGGCCGATACGCACCCGATGAACGATTCGGCCATCCGCAAGCTGCGCCCGCTGAGCGCTGGCCTGGATACCGTTGAGCGCAAGCAATGCCTTCAGGTTGTCTGCTTCTGCCGGATCCTCGAAGGCCCCGACCTGCAGATACAGGCGCTCGGCACGTGCCGGCTCGGGTTGCGGCGCGACCGGCACCGTTTCAGCACCACCGGTGCCCTGGGGCAGGATGCGATAGAACTCGAAGTCCTGCTGCACAACCGGTCGGTCGCCCGGCTTGCCTGGCAACGCGAGTGGCGCCTGCTGGCCGGTGGGCAAGGTCGGCGTGGCCGGCGGCGCCTGGAATGGCGATGACTGGGTCAGATACCACGCCGTACCGGCAGCCAGCATCGCACCAAGTACCAGACCGATGAAGATACCGACGATCACGCCGCCACCGCTGCGCTTTGGCTTGCGGGGCGTCGTCTTGCGACGCGGCTTTGGATCACGACTCACAGGCTTCTCCGTTGACTCATCGGGGTCACTGACAGCAACGCTCACATGGCCTCGGGCGCTGACACGCCGAGCATCGCGAGCCCTGATGCCAGCACCCGGCGAACAGCACACGCCAGCGCAAGGCGGGCCTGGCGCAGGCTCTCATCGTCCACCAGCATGCGCTCAGCGTTGTACCAGCCATGAAACTCCCCAGCGAGATCCTTGAGGTAGAAGGCAATCTGATGGGGTGCAAAATCGGCGGCAGCGTGCTGCACCGTCTCGGCAAAGGCACCCAGCATGGCGCACAGGGCGAGCTCACGGTCACTCTGAAGAAGACTGGTGTCCGCCCCGAGAAGTTCTACCTCGTCGCCACCCCACTGTTGCATCACCGAGCAAACCCGGGCGTGGGCATACTGCACGTAGAAGACCGGATTCTCGTTGGTCCGGCTCTTGGCCAGATCCAGGTCGAAATCCAGATGCTGGTCACTCTTGCGCAGCACGTAGAAGAAACGACAGGCATCGTTGCCGACTTCCGTGCGCAGGTCGCGCAGGGTCACGAAATCGCCGGCGCGGGTGGACATCGACGCCTTCTGACCGTTGCGATAGAGCACCGCGAACTGGACCAGCGCGACCTCAAAGCGGTCGGCCGGCAGGTCCAGCGCCTCGATCGCGCCCCGCACTCGGGGAATGTAGCCGTGGTGATCCGCACCCCAGACGTCGATGATGCGGTCGAAACCACGTTCGTACTTGTTCAGGTGATAGGCAATATCGGACGCAAAATACGTGTAGATGCCGTTTTCGCGCTGGACCACGCGATCCTTCTCATCACCGAAGCCGGTCGAGCGGAACCACTTGGCGCCATCCTGCGTATAGACATGCCCGCGCTTCTCGAGCTCGGCGACGGCACGCTCGACCAGACCGGTGTCGAAGAGGCTCTTCTCGGAAAACCACTTGTCGAACACCACGCCGAACGCCTCGAGATCCTCGCGGCAGTCACCGAGCTGTTCGGTGAGCGCAAAGCCGTGCACCCAGGCGTAGTCCCCGGCAAGCAGCCGCTTGGCGTTGCCGATGAGCGCATCCAGATGCGCCTCGCGCTGCGCCTTGGCCTCGTCGTCCTTGCGGTCGGCGACCGGCAACCCCGGCGTATCCTCGAGCACCTGCGCCGCGGTAACGCCGGCAAATCGATCCTGGTGGGCATCGCGCATCTCGCGCGCCATGTCGATGACGTAATCGCCCTGATAGCCGTTGGGCGGGAAAGGCACCTCAATGCCAAAAAAGGCGAGGTAGCGCAGCCAGGTGGACAACGCGAGGATGTCCATCTGACGGCCTGCATCGTTGATGTAGTACTCGCGTGACACCGTGTAGCCCGCGTAGTCGAGCAGCGAGGCGAGCGAGGCACCGTAGGCCGCCCCGCGACCGTGGCCAACGTGAAGCGGGCCGGTCGGATTGGCCGACACGAACTCGACCTGCACCTTCACGTCTTTGGCTTCGCCGCGCCCGAAACCGTTCTCGGCTTCGAGCACTCGACGCACGACATCGGTCTTGGCGCCGGCAACCAGGGTGAAGTTGATGAAGCCCGCGCCGGCAACATCGGCGCGAGAGACCATCGGCGACGACGGCAATTCCTTGAGCAGCAGCGCCGCCAGCTCGCGCGGGTTGCGACGCAGCGGCTTGGCAAGCTGCAGCGCCAGATTGGTGGCGAAGTCGCCGTGATCCGCCTGTTTTGGGCGTTCCAGATGAATCGGAGTGTCGGCCTGTTCGGGGGCGACGCTGTTCAGCGCAGCCCGCAGGAGTTCGGCCAGATGGTTCTTGGGATCGGCGCTCATGGCACTCGGCAATCGGAAAAGTGCCGAATTATAACGGATGCAACGGCATCGACCGGGTAAGCAAACGTCACGGTGCGCAAAATTCGGCATACTTGCCACACGGCTTCGCCGCTCACGCGGCTCCTACAGGTGGCGAAGGTGTGTGTGATGGGTGTCGCGCGGCATAAGGCGCGAACCAGTATGGCGACAGGCTCCGTCGCGCTTCCTCGTCCGTCGCTTTCGGGCTAAGCTCGCTCTTTTTTGTCCCGACCCCTCACCGTGCGCCTGTTCCGCCTCGCCAAGATCGTTACCGTAGGCCTGCGTTTCGGACTCGACCGCATCGTGCTCGAGGCCGACACCAGTGGCCGACTTGCCAAAGTCTGGCAGGTTTTCTTCTTCTGGCGGCGGTTCGACGAAAGTCGCGGGGTACGCCTGCGGCGAGCGCTAGAATCGCTCGGGCCGATCTTCGTCAAGTTCGGCCAGATGCTGTCCACCCGGCGCGACCTGCTCCCCCCCGATCTGGCCGACGAGCTCGCGCTGCTGCAGGACCGGGTCCCGCCGTTTCCGGTCGAGCGGGCACTCGGCGTGATCGAGGACTTCTATCAGAAGCCCATTGACGAAGTCTTCCGCAACTTCAATCGTACGCCGGTGGCCTCTGCGTCGGTGGCTCAGGTGCATTTTGCCGAACTGCCTGACGGCACCGAAGTCGCAGTCAAGATCTTGCGACCCGGCATCGAACGCGTTATCGCCCACGACATCGCGCTGCTCGAGACCGCGGCAATCATGCTCGAGAAGCTGTGGGTCGAGGGTCGCCGGCTGAAGCCGCGCGAGGTGGTCGCCGAGTTCTCCAAGTACCTCAACGACGAACTCGACCTGATGCGCGAAGCCTCCAGTTGTTCGCAGCTGCGGCGCAACTTCACCGACTCCGCGTTGCTCGTGGTACCCGAGGTTTACTGGGACTGGTGCGGCAAGTCGGTAATGGTCATGGAGCGCATGCACGGCGTGCCGATCTCGCAGACCGAGGCGCTGCGGGCACAGGGCACCGATCTGTCGGCACTGTCGCGCGCTGGCGTGGAGATCTTCTTCACCCAGGTCTTCCGTGACGGTTTCTTCCATGCCGACATGCATCCGGGCAACATCTTCGTGCACGCCGATGGCCGCTACATCGCGCTCGACTTCGGCATCATGGGCACTCTGAACGAGGAGGACAAGAACTACCTCGCGCAGAACTTCCTCGCCTTCTTCAAGCGCGACTACCGGCGGGTCGCACTGGCCCATATCGAGGCCGGCTGGGTGCCTGCCAAGACCCGGGTCGACGAGTTCGAGGCCGCGATCCGCACCGTGTGCGAACCGATTTTCGACAAGCCGCTGAAGGACATCTCCTTCGGCAAGACTCTGCTGCGCCTGTTCCAGACCGCGCGCCGCTTCGAAATGGAAGTGCAGCCCCAACTTGTGCTGCTGCAGAAGACGCTGCTCAACATCGAGGGGCTCGGCCGCCAGCTCGACCCCGATCTCGATCTCTGGAAAACCGCGAAACCTTTCCTCGAACGCTGGATGGACGAGCAAATGGGCTGGCGCGCCCTGCTCGCCGGCATCAAGGACGAAGCCCCCAATTGGGCCGCCACCCTGCCGCAACTGCCCCGACTCGCACACAAGGCGCTCACCGAACCCGAACGCCGTGACCGCATCCACCGAGAGGAAATCGCCCGCCTCGAAGCCACCCAACGCCGGCAGAACCGTCTGCTCGGCCTCATCGGCGTGCTGCTGGTCGCAATGGTAGGCATGGAGTTGTACCGCCTGCTCGGCTGATTGCCGACCGCCCTGCGATAGCGGGACACCTTTGGCGCGGCCACCTCTTTCGGAGCCACATAAGTATGCAGTGTCGGATTTTTTTACAGTCGAATTGACTGTCTGACCAGAAACTTACGTGACAAAAGTCACACCAACGACGCGGTCAGGCGCCAAGCGTGATTTCCTCCCGCCCGGAACGCATTGTTTCTTACGCGGGGCGCTTGCGACCAACATCCTTTTCTGGCAGGGCTGCGTTGCGCGCAAGCATCAGCTGTTGCGAAAGTGTCGGTAAATTTTACATTTGACTTCAGCGCCGTAGGTTTACCTAAAGAACGCGGCGGCAAGTGCCTGCAACATAGACGCAATCCGCTTTTGGCACGAAATATGCTGAGCATGGGGAGAATCTTTCCGCCTGGCCGACAGCGTCTTCTTGGTTTGGGGCAGGCGCGAGAAAATGTGGAGAAAAACAAGATGAAAACAGCAAGCAAAATTTTGTCTGGTGCAGTTTTGGCCGGATTCATCAGTGTCGCGAACGCCTTCCCTATCACTGACATCTACACGCCCGCGAGTGGGTCTGCATCTCTCGGCACCCACACCTATCAGCACAGTCTCGGCACCGCCTTCGAGCCGCTGATTCACGAGATCATGAGCGCCACACTCACTCTCACGCTGACCGGGCCGGAAGGCGCAATTCTTATGGTTGAAGTCGATGGTGTCACCGCATCCGAATTTAACGGGAAAATTAACGAGATACCCTCTGCAGGCATCGATCTAGGTTCGCTGTCTCTGTCCTTCCTCCAATCCGGAGGTCTACTTGAATTCACGTTGACTCGGAGCGGCGCGGGACAATCTCAGGTGGCACTGACTCAGTCGATGCTGACCGTGCAAGGCCAGACTCGACAGGAGGTCAGCCCTGTTCCCGAGCCCGCCACCCTGGCCCTCATTGGTATGGGCCTCTTCGGCCTCGGCGCCATGCGTCGCCGCATGCTTTGAACCACGCCTAAACGGTCTTGGCAACGGCGACCCTCGGGTCGCCGTTTTCTTTTGCCGCCACGCCATAGCCCCAGGGCATCCCCCGGCCTTGACAAGTGTCAACGCGGACCTGGGCAATCGAGGGTATCGTCCCCGGGTTTTCCGCTATCCGAGGCATCATGCAAAGCATCGAACTCGTCTGCCCCGCGGGCAGCCTGCCGGCGCTGAAGACCGCAGTCGACAATGGCGCGGACTGCGTCTACGTCGGCTTCAAGGACGCGACCAACGCACGTAATTTCACCGGGCTCAACTTCGACCCCAAGGCAATGCGCGAGGGCGTCAACTACGCCCATGCCCGCAAGCGCAAGGTTTTGCTCGCGCTCAACACCTATCCCCAAGCCCACAACTGGGCGGACTGGACTGCCGCCATCGATCGCGCAGCCGATTTCGGCATCGACGCGGTGATCCTCGCTGATCCGGGTCTGATGGCCTATGCGGCCAAGACCCACCCCCAGCTAAGGCTGCATCTCTCGGTGCAGGGCTCGGCAACCAGCTACGAGGCAATCAACTTCTACCACGAGCGCTTCGGCATCCAACGGGCGGTGCTGCCGCGGGTGCTGTCGCTGCCGCAAGTCGAGCAGGTTATCGCCAACACGCCGGTGGAGATCGAGGTTTTCGGCTTCGGCGGTCTGTGCGTCATGGTGGAGGGCCGCTGCGCGCTGTCGGCCTATGCCACTGGCGAGTCGCCGAACTGCAATGGTGCCTGCTCCCCGGGCAAGCATGTGCGCTGGGAGCAGACACCCAAGGGGATGGAGACCCGCCTGAACGGCATTCTCATCGATCGCTTCGACGACTCCGAGCGCGCTGGCTACCCGACGCTGTGCAAGGGCCGTTTCGAGGTCAATGACGAGACTTACTACGCCATCGAGGAACCCACCAGCCTGAACACACTGGAGCTGCTGCCGGATCTCGCCCGGGTCGGCGTCCGGGCGATCAAGATCGAGGGTCGGCAGCGCAGTCCGGCCTATGTCGCGCAGGTCACCCGTGTGTGGCGGGCAGCGATCGACAAGGTGCTCGCCGGCGCAGACCGTTTCACCATCCAGCCGGCCTGGATGGAGGAGCTGGCCAAGGTATCCGAAGGACGCAGCCACACCCTTGGCGCGTATTACAGGCCATGGAAATGAACACCACGCGCATCAGTGTCGGACCGTTGCTCTACTACTGGTCCCGCCAATCCACGCTCGACTTCTACGCCGGCGTCGCGGATTCGGCCGTCGACGACGTCTATCTCGGCGAGACCGTCTGCTCGCGCCGCCACGAACTGCGGCTGGACGACTGGCTCGAGGTCGCGGCCATGCTGCGCGATGCCGGCAAGACCGCGATCATGTCCTCCCAGGCGTTGATCGAGTCCGAGTCCGACCTCAAGGCCTTGCGCCGTATGGTCGCGCAAGCGGACTTCCGGGTCGAGGCCAACGACATGTCGGCGGTGCGCCTGCTCGCAGAAGCGGGCCGCAAGGACTGGATCGCCGGACCGACGCTCAACATCTTCAACCCGGACACCATGCAGTTGATGATGGAGGCCGGCGCGACGCGCTGGGTGGTCGCACCCGAGATGTCGGGCGAGGCCATGGCCGCGCTGCTCTCGGAGATGCAAACCCGGCCAGAGACCGAAGTGCTCGCCTGGGGTCGTCTGCCGCTGGCGCACTCGGCACGCTGCTTCACCGCCCGCCACTTCAACCTGCAGAAGGACACCTGCGAGTTTCGTTGCCTCGGCATGTCCGACGGCATCGTGCTGCGCACCCGCGAAGGCGAGCCTTTTCTGACCCTCAACGGCGTGCAGACCCAGTCAGCCCGCGTGCACAACCTGCTCGCCGACCTGCCGGAGGTCGCGCGTCAGGCCGACGTCCTGCGCATCAGCCCGCAGGGCTCGCATACCTTGGACGTGATCGCGCTGTTCCGCGAAGCACTCGACGGTCAGACCAGCGCCTTGGCGGCTTTCGAGCGCAGCGCCGAATGGATGGTCGACCGCGCCTGCAACGGCTTCTGGCACGGCAAACCCGGGCTCGAGCTTCAATTACCCGCCGGAGCGAAGTCATGAACCTCCCCACCCTGCCGGCCTTCACCCTGCCCGCACCGCTCGCCCGAATCGCCTCGCGCCTGCCGCAAAAACCCCCTGCCTGGATACTGACGCTCGCGCTCAACGTCGGGTTGGACCGCATCGTACCGCGCGACAGCATGGAGGCGCTCACCGGTCGCCACCTTCGTCTTCGCGTTCTTGACGCCGGCCTGTCGCTCGACTTCACCTACGGCGCCAGTGGATTCACCCCCCGCACCGCTACCGGCCAACCTGACCTGACCCTCAGCGCCAATTTGCGCGACTACATCGCGCTCGCGCTTCGCGAAGAGGACGCCGACACCCTGTTCTTCGGTCGCCGCCTGCGCATGGAAGGCGACACCGACCTTGGCCTGCTGGTCAAGAACACGCTGGACGCGGTCGACTGGGAAACCATTCAACGCGATCTGATGCCTGCGACCCTGATCGAACGATTCCGTGCCAAACTGAGCCATCCTCGCAGACAGGTCGCCTGAACCGGTCGCGAGACTCCGGAGGCGGGCATGGGCAAGCGAATCCTTATTATCCAGGGTCACCCCGACCCGGTCGAACCGCACCTCTGTCATGCGCTGGCCGAGCACTACCGGGCCGGCGCCGAAGCTGCTGGACACGAGGTTCGCACGACCGACGTCGCACACCTGGATTTCCCACTGCTGCGCAGCCAGAAGGAATGGGAACGCTCGCCGTTGCCCGACGGACTCGAGCAGGCACAGAAGGACATCGCATGGGCCGAGCATCTGGTGCTGGTCTTTCCGCTGTGGATGGGCGACATGCCGGCTCTACTCAAGGGTTTTCTCGAGCAGGTTGCACGACCAGGATTTGCTTTTCACCGGGAAGGCGACAGCGTGCTCGCCCACAAGGGACTGACCGGGCGCTCGGCCCGGGTCATCGTCACCATGGGCATGCCGGCGCTGATCTACCGCTATTACTTTCGGGCGCACAGCGTGCGCTCGCTTGAGCGCAACATCCTGGGTTTCGTCGGCATTGCCCCGGTGCGCGAGACCTTGATCGGCCAGGTCGACAACCTGGATGAAACCGGCCGCGAGCGCTGGTTCTCGCGGCTGCAGGCGCTGGGTCGGAAGGCGCACTGACCGCTGCGCATGCACGCGTCAGTCAACCCTTCGCGCCTCGCCGTCTATCTGGCACTCAGCTACGCGCTGCTCATCCTCTACGCCACACTGCACCCGCTCTCCGGCTGGCAGCATTCCGGGCTGCCGGTTTTCGACTATCTCATCGCCCCGTTTCCACGCTATTTCCGGCTCGAGGATCTGGTGGTCAATGTCCTCGGGTACATTCCGCTCGGCTTCATCGTCGTCGCGGCGCTGCCTTTTCGGCGAGGTACGGCGATCCTGATCGCGACCCTGCTCGCCGGCCTGCTGAGCCTGTCGGTCGAAACCCTGCAGAACTTCCTGCCGACACGGGTTTCGTCCAACGTCGACCTCGCCTGCAATCTGGCAGGCGGCTTTATCGGCGCAGCCTTCGGGGCACTTTTTGCCCACCGACTGTTCGACCGCAACGGCTGGCTACAGCGCTGGCGCAACCGCCGGATCATTCCCGGGCGCAGCGGTGACGCCGGGTTGATCCTGCTCTGCCTCTGGCTGCTGACCCAGCTCATGCCGGAGAGTATCGTGTTCGCCAGCGGCGACATTCGCAGCCTTCTGGACCTTGGAACACCACTGTCGTTCGAGCCCGAGCGCTTCATCCTGTTCGAAACCCTGCTGGTGGCGACAAACATCGTCGCCATCGGACTGATCGCCAGATGCATGATGACCTCCGCAAATCCGCTGCCAATTCTGGTATTGCTGGTGCTTGCGCTAGCGGCCAAGTCGCTGGCGACCTGGAGCTTCTTCGTCCCGGGCGCCCCGACTGGCTGGCTGACCCCGGGGGCGCGCGACGGCATGCTGTTCGGACTTCCCGCGCTCGCGGCCATGCTGCTTCTGCCGCGGCTCGCGCAACACGCCCTTGCTGGCATGGCGCTGCTCGCCGCCACCACGCTCGCCAACCTGATCCCGGACAATCCCTTCCTGCTGGTCGACCAGCGCCTGCTCACCTACGGCAATTTCCTGAACTTCCACGGTCTCACGCACATCGTTGCAAGCACCTGGCCGCTTATTGCGCTAGGCTATTTGTCCGCCCTCGGGCTGTGGCGTGGAGAACACCTTCACAACACCTGAGAGTCGAGCAACGACAACGAGGCCTGACGAGGCCAATAGACATACCCCGGAGAGACCCATGAGCTATTTTCAACACCATGTCTTCTTTTGCTGCAATCAGCGCAACCCAGGCGACACCTGCTGCAACGACCACAAGGCGGCCGAGATGCAGGCCTACGCCAAGGATCGTATCCGCGCACTGGGCCTCAAGGGCAGAGGCAAGATCCGCATCAACAAGGCCGGATGCCTCGACCGATGCGACGAGGGGCCGGTGCTCGTCGTCTATCCGGATGCTGTGTGGTACACGTATATCGACAAGGAAGATATCGACGAGATCATCGAGTCGCACCTGGTCAAGGGGCAAATCGTGGAACGATTGAAACTGGAGGGATGATGAGCCGAGCGCCCGCAACTGAAAAAGCCCTGCTGCGCGGTGCCGAAGGCGCCATCGAGGCGCTGATCGACACCCCCACGGAGGTACGCGGCGTCGCACTGATCTGCCACCCCCACCCACTCTACGGTGGTGCCAACACCAACAAGGTGGCACACACCCTGGCGAGAGTTTTCCGGGATCTCGGCTACGCGTCGATCCGCCCGAATTTCCGTGGCGTCGGCGAGAGCGAAGGCGAGCATGATCACGGCGAAGGCGAAACAGAGGACATGCTTGCGGTGATCGCCTGGGCGCAATCGCGCTGGGGGTTCCTGCCGCTGGCCCTGGGTGGATTTTCCTTCGGCGGCTTCGTCCAGACGCGGGTCGCCACACGGCTGGCGGGCGGCATGACCCCACCTCGCCGGATGGCACTGGTCGGGATGGCGGCTGGCGCAGCCGCCGACGGGGCTCGTCACTACGACACGCCACCGCTGCCGGAAGGTGTGCCGACACTGATCATTCACGGCGAAAACGACGAAACCGTCTCACTGGCGAACGTCCTCGACTGGGCGCGCCCGCAAGAACAGCCGGTCATCGTCGTACCTGGCGCGGATCACTTCTTTCACGGCAAACTGCACGTGATCCGCAATATCATCAGCAACGCATGGGCGCCTCTTTAGGAGTAAACCATGAAACTGTTCGCCTCGCCGACCAGCCCCTACGCACGCAAGATTCGCATCGTACTGTTCGAGAAGCAGCTCCCCTTCGAGCTCGTGGAAGACTCTCCCTGGGAGTCGGCAACCCGGGTGCCGGAGATCAATCCACTGGGCAAAGTGCCGGTACTGGTGCTCGACGACGGCGAAGTCTTCTTCGACTCTCCGGTCATTGCCGGCTACCTGGAAACCCTGAACGCCGAGCCGCGACTGCTGCCCACGGACGCGCTGGCGCGAGTGAGGGTTCGCCAGACCGAAGCTCTGGCCGACGGCATCACCGACGCGGCGGTCACTGCGCTACTGGAATCGAGACGTCCAGATGGTGAGCGCAGCGACCGTGAAATCGCGCGCCAGACAGCCAAGATCGAGCGTGGCCTCGACGTGCTCGAACGTCGAGCCACTGGCCGGGAATGGCTGCATGGGGATGGCTTGAGCCTGGCGGACATTGCCGCCGGCACGGCTCTCGCCTATCTCGACCTGCGTTTTCCCCAGCTCTCGTGGCGCGACGCGCACCCCGCGCTCAAGACACTGGAAGCGCGGATGTCGGCCCGTCCGAGCTTCATCGAGACCGTCCCGCCGGTCGGCTGATCAGCCGCCGCGGAAAGACGGCTTGCGCTTGTCCAGAAATGCGGTGACACCTTCGACGAAATCACCGGTGCCACCGCAGCGCCCGAAGGCATCGGCCTCGTTCTGCAGCTGAGCCTCGAGCGTAACGTTCGGGCCGCCGGCGACGAGGCGCTTGATCTCCGCGTAGGCATGTCGCGGGCCAGTGCTCAGCCTGGCCACAAGTGCCGAAGTCTCCGTCTCGAGCGCATCGGCCGTAACAACTTTGTTGACGATACCGAGGCGCAAGGCCTCGGCAGCATCGAAACGTTCGGCCAGCATCAGCAATTCGAGCGCCTTGCGGGCCCCGACGATGCGTGGCAGGAACCAGGACATGCCGCCGTCGGCCGGCAACGCGATCGCGCTGTACGCAGTGGTGAACTTTGCATTGTCAGCGCACACTGCCAGATCGCTGCCCAGGACCAATGACAGGCCGAAACCGGCACAGGCGCCACGCACCTGCGTGACCACCGGCTGTCGCAAACCCTGCAGCACCTCGACTATGGGGTTGATCAATTGTTCGATGATCGCGCGGAAGCTGACCTGACGAGCGGCCGAATCCTGGTCGAAGTAGCGCGAGAAATCCTTCAGGTCGCCACCGGCCATGAAGTGATCACCGGCACCACAGATCACGACCACATCGAAATCATCACGGTTGCGCAGCCCGCGCACCACCGCGAGCATGTCTTCCATCATCTCAACCGACAGCGCATTCATCTGCGCCGGGCGATTCAGGGTGATCGTAGCGACCGAATCCTGAACCTCGAGCAACACCGTATCCGCCATGTCACCTCCTGCCATGCTTTGCTGCGCGCAGCGACTTTCGATGATCACTGCAACGCTCTGTCTGCGTCTCAGCGAATGAACCTTCCATCCCGGCTGATCATCGTCAGGTCCACGAAATCGGAACCATTGTGGTTGCCATCCGTAAAGGTCACGACAAAACCGCCAAAGTCGTGCCCACGGATCGTCTCCATCGCACGAACAAAGCCCTCACGGGTGAGATCCTCGCCGCTGCGCCTCAGACCTTCCACGGTGACCATCGCGGCGAGAAAGCCCTCCATGCTGGTGAAGGACAGGTTAGTCGTGCCCTGCCTCTCCATCGCCTCGCGATATGTGCGCACCAGGGGACTCACTCCGGAAAAAGGAAAGGGCACGACCTGGGAAACGATCACGCCTCGTCCGACATCCCCCAGGGCTTCGGCCAACGGCCGGCTGCCGACGAAGGAGACGTTGAAGAACTGGGGCGGTACACGCAGATCCTGCATTGCCTTTATCAAGGCAGCGCAGGACGCATAGGCACTGATCTGAATGATTGCCACCGGCTCGGCGGCAGTCAGGATCCTGGTGGCTTCGGCGACATCCGTACTGTTGCGTTCGACCGTCGCGACGGCATGGATCTCCAGGCCGTGGCGCTCCATTGCCCTTCTCACACCTTCAAGGCCGGCCCGCCCATACGAATCGTTCTGGTGGAAAACCGCGATGCGTGTGGTACCCGCTGCGACCAGATGATCGACGATCCTGCCGGTTTCCTGATAGTAGCTGGCCCGAACGTTGAAGATGTAACGATTGAAGGGATCGCGCAACAGCTCGGCGCCCGTAAACGCCCCTACGAACGGGACGCGTGCCTCGGTAAAGATTGGCAGGGACGCTTCACTCGTCGGCGTACCGACGTAACCAAGCAAGGCAAAAACCTGCTCATCCTCGATCAGCGTCCTCGTGTTCTGTGCAGCGCGGTCCGGCTCGTAGCCGTCATCAAGCGAGACAAGCTCGAGCCTTCGGCCGTTGACACCACCCGCAGCATTCACGGTGGCGAAATAGGCCTCGATGCCCTGACGCATCTCGGTGCCAAGCTCAGCCGCCGCGCCGGACAAAGCCGCTGACTGCCCAATCCGGATGCTCGAAGCGGTAACACCAGGCGTCTGCGCAATCGCGGCAACCCCGAAGACCAGTCCGACCAACGCGACAACCGCGCGCAACAGCTCACGCCTTCCCACCATAATCGTGCCTCCTCCATGACTTACCGTGATTGTAGGGCAAACCGCTCATCATCGGCGTCAGCGACGGATCTGGTACATCGTATCGACAGAAATATCGCATACGACACCTCCATAATCCTGAGGCTGTTCAGACTATTCACTAGCCCGCATTTCATACGCCGCCGCGGCTTGCGGCCTCAAACAAACCTGCCCTGGCAGCCAGCAAGGCTGCCAGGGCAGGTCAGAGGGCTCCAGCCGATGGCCCTCGGGCTATTGCGTTGGCCCATTGATGGCAGAGCCAACCGGGCCGGGATGATCAAACCTTCTCGAACAACCCTGCCGCCCCCATGCCGGTACCGATACACATGCTGACCATGCCGTAACGCAAGTCGGCCTCGCGCTGCATCGCATTCATCAGGGTGGCGACTCTGATCGCACCAGTTGCGCCCAGCGGATGACCCAGCGCGATTGCACCGCCGAGCGGATTGACCTTGGTCGGGTCGAGCTCGAGTTGGCGCATCACTGCAAGCGCCTGTGCTGCGAAGGCTTCGTTCAGCTCGATCCAGTCGACGTCGGCCTGTGCCACGCCCGCCGCCTTCAGCGCCCGCGGGATCGCCTCGACCGGGCCGATACCCATGATCTGCGGTGGCACGCCGGCCACCGAGTAACTGCGAAAGCGCGCGATCGGGGTCACTCCGTAGCGTTTGACCGCAGCCTCGCTCATCAGCAACACCGCACCGGCACCGTCGGACATCTGCGAGCTGTTGCCGGCGGTCACCGAGCCACGCGCGGCAAACACCGGGCGCAGCTTGCCCAGGGTTTCGATCGATGCGTCGGCGCGAGGGCCTTCATCGGTATCGCAGACGCGCTCGACCACGCGCACCGTGCCGCCTTCGCCCGGCATGTGGCCGCGCACCGTATAAGGCGTGATCTCGTCGCGGAAATGACCGGCGGCGATGGCCGCGCACGCGCGCTGATTGGACTGCAACGCGAAAGCGTCCTGATCCTCGCGGCTGACCTTCCATTGCTCGGCGACTTTTTCGGCGGTCAAGCCCATGCCGAAGGCGATCCCGTAGTTTTCGCGCTTTTCGAAGATCGCCGGGTTGAGGCTGACCTTGTTGCCCATGATCTGCGGCATGACCGTCATCGATTCGGTGCCGGCGGCGATCATCACATCCGCCTCGCCCAGCCGGATGCGCGCCGCGGCATCGGCCACCGCCTGCAGCCCGGATGAACAGAATCGGTTGATGGTGAGGCCTGGTACGGTGTCCGGCAGGCCCGCAAGCAGCACGCCGATGCGGGCGACGTTCATGCCCTGCTCGGCCTCCGGCATCGCGCAGCCGACGATCACGTCCGCGATCTCGTTAGGATCCAGCCCCGGCACCTTGCCGACCACCGCCGACAGCACGTGGGCGAGCATGTCGTCCGGGCGCACGTTCCGGAACATGCCGTTGCGTTTGGCCACCGGTGTGCGGGTTGCAGCGACGATGTAGGCGTCCTGTATTTGATTGCTCATGTTCGTATGCTCCGTTATCAGTTGCGCAGCGGCTTACCGGTTTCCAGCATGTGCACGATGCGTTGCTGTGTCTTCTCGGTCTTGAGCAGTTCGACGAAGAGCGCACGCTCGACGTCGAGAATCCACTGCTCCGAGACCTTCGCATTGGTATCGACCTCGCCGCCACACAAGGCAGTGGCAGCCGCACGCGCGACCTTGTAGTCATGCTCGGAGATGAAGCCACCCTCGGCCATGTTCATCAGCATCAGTTCGCAGGTAGCAATGCCGTTGCGTCCCGCGACCTTGACCGCCCGCTCGACCATCGGCGGGCGCCAGCCGGCCTCGGCCATCGCCCGGGCGCGGCGGATCGCCACATACAGCAACTCGTTCGGGTTGAACACGATGTCGTCCGAGGGCTTGGCGAAACCGAGCGACACCGCCTCGAGCGCACTCTTGGCGACGGTCGCCATGGCGATGGTCTGGAACATGTTCTGCACGTAGAGGAAGACGTCGCCGCCGGCCGCGCGCTGGGCGAGCCGGTGCGCCTGCAGCGCGAACTCTTTGCAGCCGGCACCGGCCGGAATCAGGCCGACGCCGGCCTCGACCAGACCGACGTAGGACTCCAGCGCCATGACACGATGGCCCGAATGCATCAGGAACTCGCACCCGCCACCCAACGCCATGCCCTGCACCGCCGCGACCACCGGCACCTGGGCGTGCTTGAGCGTCATCGAGGCACGCTGGAACTTGGCCACCACCTTCTCGAGCATGTCGAACTGGCCGGCCTTGCAGGCCTCGGCGACCTGCTGCAGGTTGGCACCGACCGCAAACGGCGCCTCGTGCCAGATCACCACACCGTCCAGATCGCGTTCCGCACGCGCCACCGCCTCAATGAGGCCGTCCATGACCTCGTCGCCGATTGCATGCATCTTGGACTTGAATGACACGATGCCGATACGGGCGTCCTGGTCGGGACGGCACCACAGCCGCACGCCATCGTTCTCCCAGATGGTTTCGCCACGATCCGGCGCGGCCTCGCCGAGCACCTGCTCCGGATAGAGCTGGCGCCCATAGACCGACAGCGTCGAACGCGGCTTCAACGCGGATTCGGTTGCGGAGAACGAACCCGCCGCCTCGTGCACACCGTCACGTTCGAACACCCAAGCGGGCAAGGGCGCGCTGCTGGTCGCACGACCCGCCTCGATGTCGGCGCGAATCGCCTCTGCGATGTCACGCCAGCCGGCGGCCTGCCAGGTCTCGAACGGACCCTGCGCCCAACCAAAGCCCCAGCGCATCGCCAGATCGACGTCGCGTGCGTTGTCGGCGATCTCGCCCAGATGCACCGCGCAGTAATGGAACACATCGCGGAAGATGGACCACAGGAACTGCGCCTGCGGATGCTCACTCGCACGCAACCGGGCGAACTTCTCGGCCGGATTGCGCAGTTTGAGGATCTCGGCGACTTCCGGGGCGATCTCACCGCCACTCGCACGATAGTCCGCACTGGCCAGATCGAGCACCATGATCTGCTTGCCCTGTTTGCGGTAGATACCGGCGCGGGTCTTCTGGCCCAGCGCACCCTTGGCGATCAAGGCCTTCAGCCACTCAGGCTGCTCGAACATCGCATGCCACGGATCATTCGGTAATGTGGCCTTCATCGTGCCCACGACATGGGCGAGGGTGTCCAGCCCGACGACATCCGCGGTGCGGTAGGTGGCGCTCTTAGGGCGACCGATTTTCGGGCCGGTGAGCGCATCGACCTCGTCGAAGCCGAGGCCGAGCCGCGCGGTGTGATGCATGACCGCGAGGATGGAATACACGCCGACGCGATTGGCGACGAAGTTCGGGGTGTCCTTGGCGCGGACGATGCTCTTGCCGAGCCGGCCGGTGAGCCAGGTCTCGAGCGAATCCAGCATCGCCGGGTCGGTATCGACAGTGGGAATCAGCTCGACCAGCGGCATGTAGCGCGGCGGATTGAAGAAGTGGATGCCGCAGAAGCGCCCGCGCACCGCAGCCGGCATGCCCTCGGACAGCTTGCCGATCGACAGCCCCGAGGTGTTGGACGCGAAGATCGCGTCTTCGCGCAGGTAGGGGGCGACCTTGGCGTAGAGATCGAGCTTCCACTCCATCTTTTCGGCAATTGCCTCGATGATCAGGTCGGCCTCGCGCAGCTTCTCGAGATCGGTCGCATAATTCGCGGCCTCGATGAAGCCCAGCCTGTCCTTGGCTCCGAGCGGCGCCGGGTCCAGCTTCTTCAGCGCCGCGATGGCCTTGTCGGCGATCGCGTTCGGCTTGCCGCCGTCGGTGGGCAGATCGAACAACACCACCGGCACGTCGGCATTGACACAGTGCGCCGCAATCTGCGCACCCATGACGCCGGCACCGAGCACGGCGACCTTGCGGATGACGAGTCTATTCACTTGCTCCTCCTTTGATACGTTCTGCTATTCATGCAGAACGGGAATTCGTTGGCCCGGTACTTCGCCTGGATAAGGGCGAAAAGATGGGCCGCAGTTTCCTCCCCTTCAAGGGGGAGGCCAGGAGGGGGATGGCCCCCCTCAGCACATCAACCCTGCGGCAGTGGTCGCTTGCGGCCGCGATCGTCGAGCGCGACATAGGTCAGCGTCGCCTCGGTGACTTTGACCACCACCGGGTTCTCCGGATCACGCTCGGCGTACACCTCGACGTCGACCGTTACCGAGGTGCGGCCGACGGATTTCACCTCCGCATAAAAGCTCACCAGGTCGCCGACCGACACCGGCTGCTTGAACAGAAAGGAGTTGACCGCGATGGTGGCGACTCGCGACTTGGCCCGACGGCGGGCCGGAATCGCGCCGGCGATGTCGACGTTGGCCATGATCCAGCCGCCGAAAACGTCGCCGGCCGGGTTCAGATCGGCCGGCATGGTCATGATGCGCAAGGCCGGCTGACGGCCCTCCGGCAGACTCGTAACGTGATCCGATTCGTTCGCATGCGTCATCGGGGTTCTCTCCTTCATGCGGTTTGCAGCGCTGTTTCCGGCGCCTCGGCCTGACTCGGCTCGGGCGGCGCCACGCCCTTCGACGCCTGGAAGTGTGTCGGCCCACCGGTCCAGGGCGAGAAGCCCGTGCCGAAGATCACCCCGGCATCGGCAAGATCCGCGTCGGCCACCACGCCCTGCTCGACACAGCGGCGTACCGCCGCGAGCAGGGGCGCGAGCACTCGTTCGGCCAGTTGCGGCGACGCGGCGCTGGCATTCTCGGCGGTCTTCACGGCTTTGCCATTTTCCCAACGGTAATAACCCTCGCCGCTCTTGCGGCCAAGCTTGCCGGCCTGCACCAGCGACATCAGCTTTGCCGGCGGCTCGGCTGCGGCGTCACCGGTGAGCGCCTTGCCGGCCGCCACAGCGATATCCAGCCCGACGGTATCGACCAGCTCCACCGGCCCCATCGGCATGCCGAAATCAACCAGCGCACGATCCACCGCCTCGGGCGCAATGCCTTCTTCCACGCAGCGCAGCGCCTCGAGCATGTAGGGCCCGAGCGCGGCGTTGACCAGGAACCCTGGCGCGGACTTCACCGGCAGCGGCAGTTTCTCGATCGCACGCACAAACTCGGCGGCACGACCCAAAGCCTGGGCGTCGGTGCCTTCGGCATCGACCACTTCCACCAGCGGCAGCATGGTCACCGGATTGAAGAAATGGATGCCGACCAGTCGCTGCGGCTGCTCGAGCGCGGTCGCGATATCCTCGATGCGCAGGCTGGAGGTGTTGGTGGCGATCACCGCATCCGGCTTGGCCTCGCTTTCGATACGCGCGAACAAGGTACGCTTGGCGTCCAGGTTCTCGAAGATCGCCTCGATGATCACGTCGGCGCGGCGGATGCCATAGCCTTCCGGGTCCGGCACCATGCGGTCGAGCGCGAAGCGCACCTGACGCTTGTCGCCCTTGTACTTGCGCTCGAAGAATTTTGCAGCGCGCTTGATCGCCGGGGCGATCCGGTCGACCGACTGATCCTGCAACGTCACCGTCATGCCACGTTGGGCGCACACCGCGGCGATATCGCCGCCCATGACACCGGCACCGACAACATGTACATGACGCGGCTTGAACGGCTCGGCACCCTCGGCAGGCTTGCCGAAGCCCTTGAGGCGTTCCTGCAGAAAGAACACCCGCACCAGGTTCTTGGCGGTGGGCGACCGGAAAATCGCCTCCAGCGAGGCAGGTGAATCGGCAGGCACGGCAAGCGCGTTCCCACCATGTTTCGCCCAGGTTTCGATGATTGCGTAAGGCGCCGGATAGTGCTCGCGGCGCGCGCGCCCCTCGACCTGCTTGACCGCCTTGCCGGCAACGACGCTTCGCAGCGGCCCGTTCATCAGGCGCGCCATCAATGGCAGTGAGCGAGGCTTGCGCCCGGAGATCACGAGCATGTCGGCGGCGTTCTCCATGACGCGAGCCGGCACGCACTCGTCCGCCAGCCCGGTACGCTTTGCCTTCTTCGCGTCGGCCGGCTTGCCAGTGAGCATCATGTCGAGCGCAACCGCCGGACCGACGACCCGAGGCAGCCGCATCATGCCGCCCCAGGCGGGCATGATGCCGAGCATGACCTCCGGCAAGGCCAGCTTGGTCGACGGATCATCGACGACGATGCGGTAACGGCACGCCAGTGCGAGCTCCAGCCCACCGCCCATGCAATGGCCGCGAATCAGCGCCAGCGTCGGAAAGGGCAGGCGCGCGAGCCAGTTGAACAGCGACCAGCCGCGCTCGACGAGCGCACGTGCGGCTTCGGGGGAGTCGATGCGGGTGAACTCCTCGATGTCGGCACCAGCGATGAAGCCTGCCGACTTGGCCGAGGTAATCACCAATCCCGCAGGTTGGTCGCGTTCGAGTTCCGCAAACACATTCGCCAGCTCATCGAGCATGTCAGCCGAGAGTGTATTGGTCGAGGCGTCCGCCTTGTCGAGTTGCAGCCAGACCACGCCGGACGGCTTGCGAATCAGGTTCAGGTGCTTGTAGTTCATGTTCATTACACGGTCTCCAGCAGCATCGCTCCACCCTGCCCGCCGCCAATACAGATCGACGCCAGACCGCGCCTGGCGCCTTCGCGCCGCAGCACGTGGGCGAGATGGAGCACGATGCGCGCACCGCTCGCGCCGACCGGGTGGCCGAGCGCCACTGCACCGCCGTCGACGTTCAGGCGGCTCTCATCGAGCTTGCCGAGCGGCGCCGGCAGGCCGAGCTGCCGGGTGCTGTAGGTTTCGTCGTCCCAGGCGCGCAGGCAGGCGATGACCTGGGCGGCGAAAGCTTCATTGATCTCCCAGTAGTCGACGTCCGCAAGCGTGAGCGCCTGACGCTGCAGGATCGGGCTCGCTGCGTGCACCGGACCGAGGCCCATCTGCGCCGGGTCGAGACCGGCCCATTCGCTGTCGACGATGCGAGCCATCGGCTCGAGGCCATGACGCTCGACCGCCTCAGCCGAGGCCAGAACCAGCCAGGCGGCGCCATCGGTGATCTGCGAGCTGTTGCCCGGCGTCACGCGACCGTACTTCCTGTCGAAGAAGGGCTTGAGTTTGGCGAGGTTCTCCATCGACGAATCCCGGCGCACGCCGTCGTCGGTGGCGTAGACGCTGCCGTCACGATCGACCAGCGGCACGACCTCGCCGTCGAAGCGCCCCCCGTCCTGCGCAGCGCAGACGCGTTGATGGCTGCGCACCGAGAAGGCATCCATGTCATCGCGGCTGATGCCGAAGTGATGCGCCAGGTTCTCCGCGGTCTGCCCCATCAGCTGGCCGACGATCGGATCGGTCAGGCCCTTCATGATGCCGATCACCGGCGCCAGGTAGCCAGGCTTGAAGCGACGCAATGCCGCCACCTTCTGGCCCATGCTCTTCGCCGCATACCAACCGGAAAGCCAACGCACCATCGCGTCCGACAGCAGTAGCGGCGCGCGCGACAAGGCGTCGACCCCGCCGGCCAGCACCAGATCCGATCGACCGGCGCGGATGTTAACCAGGGCAGAATCCAGCGCCTGCAATCCGCTGGCGCAGTTGCGCATCACGGTCCAGCCGGGCACCTTCTGCCCGCAGCCCATGCGCAGCGCCACAACGCGGCCGATGTTCACCTCGTCCGGCGACGGGCTTGCGCAACCCAGGATGACCTCGTCGAGTTGATCCGGGGCGAAAGGCTGGCGCAGCAGCAATGCGGTGCCAGCAGCAGTCGCAAGATCCGACGCGGCGAACGGCCCCGGTGCATTCTTCGCCTTGAGAAACGGCGTGCGGGCGCCGTCGATGATGAAGACTTCGCGTGTCATGCGCTCTGGGCTCCTCGCCTGGCTCACGCCGCAGCGCGCAATTCCTGCGCGCCGTGGGCAGTGTCGTCGATCTCGGCCAAAGCCTCACGCAGACCGAAGTCGTACGCGAAGTCATCGACACGGATGACCATGTCGCGCAGGCGGTTGCGCTCCTCGACGATCCGGTATTCGTCATCGGTGATCACGCCGGCTTCGCGCGCTTCGCGCCAGACCCAGTCGACATCGCCACCCACGTTCAGCCCAGGACGGAAGCGTCCGCTCTTTTGCGCCTCGCGCAGCTTGGCCTCGACAGGCTCGGCGGCGACCGTCGCCGCGAGCGCAGCCTCGAGCGCGGCCACCGGCTCCTCGATATCTGTGGGCAGGTAGGTATCGGCAGTGAGGCGGTCGCGGGTCGCGGACGGCTCGATAAGCAGGCTGGCGACCTCGTGGCCGAGTTTGTCGGACGGTACGACATACGGACGACCAAGCGGGAACACCACCAGACGACGCAGCAGGAACTGGAAGAACCGGTTCGGGAAGTTCGCTATCGCCCCCTCGAAAGCATTCTGGATGCGGAACATGCAGTCCCAGATCGCCCAGTGCATCAGCGGCGCATCTGCGGCTTGCCGCCCTTCGGCCTCATATCGCTTGAGCGTTGTGGTTGCCAGATACATCAGCGAGAGAATGTCACCGAGGCGTGCGGAGAGCTTTTCCTTGCGCTTGAGCGCACCACCCATGGTGCCCATGGAGATGTCGGCAAGGAAGGCGAAGGCCGCCGAAAAACGGGTCAGCTGCTGGTAGTAGCGCGCGGTTTCCGGCGCGACGTTGTCCGGCACCTTGACGAAGTGCGAGCCGGTGATACCCATCACCACCGCCCGCGCGGCATTGTTCACCGTATAGCCGACATGGCTCCACAACGCGTTGTCGAACGCGTCGAGATCGTTCTTCTGTGCCGAATGCATCTCATCGAGCACATACGGATGGCAGCGAATCGCACCCTGTCCGAACAGAATCAGACTGCGGGTCAGGATGTTCGCGCCCTCGACCGTGATTCCGACGGGGATCTGCTGATAGGCGCGACCTAGGAAGTTTTGCGGTCCGAGGCAGATGCCCTTGCCGCCGATCACGTCCATGCCGTCATTGACGGTCTGACGCGCACGCTCGGTGACGTGATATTTCACGACGGCGGACACCACCGACGGCTTCTCGCCGAGGTCGATCGCACCGGCGGTGACGATACGCGCGGAGTCAGACAGATAGGTGTTCGCGCCGATACGGGTGAGCGCCTCCTCGACCCCCTCGAAGCGGCCGATCGCAGTCTTGAACTGGTAGCGCACCCGGGCATAGGCGCCGACTGCACGTGCGGTGAGCTTCTGCATGCCGGTGTTGGAGCCGGGCAGCGAAATCGAGCGCCCGGCAGCCAGACACTCCATGAGCATGCGCCAGCCCTGGCCGGCCATCGTCGGCCCGCCGATGATGAAGTCGAGCGGCATGAATACGTCCTTGCCGCGGATCGGGCCGTTCATCCACACCGCGTTGAGCGGCAGATGACGGCGACCGATGTTCACGCCCGGTGTTTCGCGCGGCACCAGCGCGCAGGTGATGCCGAGATCCTCGACGTCGCCCAGCAGATGCTCGGGATCATATAGCCGGAAAGCCAGACCGAACACGGTGCACACCGGTGCGAGCGTGATGTAGCGCTTGTCGAAGCTCACCCGCATGCCGAGCACTTCTTCACCTTCCCACATGCCCTTGCACACCACGCCGGCATCCGGGATCGACGCTGCGTCGGAGCCGGCCCACGGGCTGGTCAAGGCAAAGGCGGGGATGGCTTCGCCCGTAGCGAGCTTGGGCAGATAGTGCTGCTTCTGCTCAGGCGTGCCATAGTGCAGCAGCAACTCTGCAGGACCGAGCGAGTTCGGCACCATCACGGTCACCGCCGGCGCAGACGAGCGGGTCGACAGCTTGGTGACCACTTGCGAGTGCGCGAAAGCCGAGAAGCCTTTGCCCCCGAAATCTTTCGGGATGATCATGCCGAGGAAACCCTTGTCCTTGATGTATTGCCAGACTTCCGGCGACAGATCCTGGCGCTGGGTCGAGTCCCAGTCGCTGCACAGGCGGCACAGTTCCTCGGTTTCGTTCTCGAGAAAGGCCTGCTCCTCCTCGTTCAGCTTGGGCCACGGGTAGGACTGCAGGCGCTGCCAGTCGGGCTTGCCCCGGAAGAGCTCGCCTTCCCACCACACCGTGCCGGCCTCGAGTGCGTCGCGCTCGGTCTGCGACATCGCCGGCAGGGCCTTGCGGAAGGCGGAGAAGATCGGTGCGCTAATGAGCGACTTACGCTTGCCGCTCATGAACACGGCAAAGATGCTGGCCCAGAGCGCGAGCACGACAACGGTCAGCGCCACCGGCCAACCGGTGGTCACGGCCATCAACAGCAGCCAAAGGCCGCCAGCCCCTGCCCAGGCAAAAAGAGGCGCTCGCCCGTAGGCGAGCGCGACCACCAAGGGAGGGAGGGAAACCAGCAGTAACCAGAACATCACTATCTCCTGAAATTGGCGCGATTCTCACGCCGCGCTACTAATTGGAAGTTGAAACCTGGGCCGACGCGCCGCGTCCGCCTGAATGGATGCGAAGCGCCCTATATGGGTCAGGCGGCTTCATCATTTCGCCTCCTGCTTTCGCC
>NZ_WTVM01000059.1 GCF_012910885.1 Azoarcus taiwanensis
TTCTCTACCAGGAATTGCGCACGCAGCGCGGCTTTGCCGGCAGCTACGAGACCGTCAAGCTTGCGGTACGCCCGTTGCGGGCCGAAGCCTGCCTGGCGGGGCTCACGCAGCGCCGCTTCGAAACCGCGCCGGGCGAGCAGGCACAGGTCGACTGGGGGCAGGTCAGTGTGCGCATCGGTGAGCAGCGCGCCAAGGTGCACATCTTTGTCATGACTCTGGGCTACAGCCGGCGCGGCTACGCCGAGGGTTTCATGAACGAGCGCATGGCCGAGTTGCTGGCCGCCCACGAACGGGCCTTCGCTCATTTTGGCGGCCGGTGTGAATGCCTGCTCTACGATCGAATGCGCACCGTCGTGCTCGGCACACTCGCCAGCGACGACGGCCAACGCCGCCCGCGGTGGAACACCACCTTCTCCGCCTTCGCCGATCACTGGGGCTTCACCCCGCGGCTGTGTCAGCCGTATCGGGCGCAGACCAAGGGCAAGGTCGAGTCCGGCGTGAAATACGTCAAGCGCAACTTCGTGCCGGGGCGCAGCTTCGTCGATCTGGAGGACTTCAACCAGCAACTGATGCGCTGGCAGGTCGAGATCGCCGACGTGCGCATCCACGGCACGACGCACCAGCGACCGATCGATCGCTTTGCCGAGGAGGCCGCCGCCCTGGTGCCCACCGCAGGGCAGTCGAGCTTCCTGCAGGCGATGGTCCGCTCCCGTGTGGTGGGCGAAGATTGGCTGGTGACGATCGACGCCAACCGCTACTCGGTCCCCTTCGGTCTGATCGGCCAGACGGTCGAAGTCGTGCGAGTCGGCGGCAGCTGGCAGATTCGCCACCGTGGGCGCCTGGTCGCCGAACACGCGGTGCTGGCCGGGCGCGCTCAGCTCTCGGTCTGCCCCGAACACGGCCCGGGTGCAGCGATGCGCAATGCGCGCCAACGTCATGCGGGCCCGGCTGCATCGGCCCGCGGTGGCGACGGCTTGCGGCCCATGCCCGATGAGCTCGCCGTGGAGGTGCGCGATCTCGCGCTCTACGACAGCCTGCTCCACACCAGTTCCGCACACGACCGGCAGGAGGTGGCATGATGGCCAAGACCACGAACCCATCCGCACCCGGCGCCGCGCTTCCCACCCCGGCGCAGCTCGAGCGCCTTGGCGAGCACTTGCATAAGCTGCGACTGCAAAAGAGCGCCGAGCGCCTGGAGGCGCTGCTGCAGCATGCCGCCGCCGAGGATCTGCCTTACGCGGATTTCCTCGAGCGGGTACTCGGCGAGGAAGTTGCGGCCAAGACCGCGAAGAACGTATCGATGCGCACGGCCATGGCACGCTTTCCCTTCGTCAAGCCGCTGGAGACCTTCGACTTCGCCTATCAGCCCTCGATCGACAAGCGCCAGGTGCTGACGCTGGCCAGCTGCCACTACATCGAACACGGGGACAATGTGATCGTCCTCGGCCCGCCAGGTGTCGGCAAGACCCATCTGGCGGTCTCGCTCGGCATCAAGGCGATCGAGGCCGGCTATCGGGTGCTCTTCACTTCCGCGGCACAGCTGATCGCGACGCTGACCAAGGCGCTTGCCGAAGGCCGACTCGACGAGAAGCTCAAGCTCTACACCACGCCGCGCCTGTTGATCATCGACGAGATCGGCTACCTGCCGATCGAGCGCATCGGCGCTAATCTCTTCTTCCAGCTGATCAGCCGCCGCTATGAGCGTGGTCCGATGATCCTGACCAGCAACCAGAGCTTCGGGGCCTGGGGCGAGGTGTTCGGCGATCGCGTCATCGCCACCGCGATTCTCGACCGCCTCCTGCATCACGCCGTGACGCTCAATATCCGCGGCAACTCCTATCGCCTCAAGGAGAAGCTCAAATCCGGACTCGTCCGCTCATTTGACGAGCAAACCCAACCGGGTGGGGAAATTTGAATTACCACACTGGGGAAAATTCGCTTGCCCTTGACACCGCCGCGACCCGTTTACTGGCGGCGAGCGCCACTTGTGGCGCGTCAGGCTGGGTGCGGCCCTGGTGATGTTGCTGGAAAGAGATTTGTCTTTGTACTACTCGCCCGCCCCTATAGCTCGCCTGCAACACGGAATAAGCCAAGCGCTGGCCCGGCACGTGCTTACCCACAGGCACGATCCTGCGGGTGGCTGGCATTTAAACACATTGATTCGCGCCGTAGCCGGCGACGCGCTTAGCAGCATGATGCTGCGCAAGTATCGGCTGCGGTTGAAAGAAGATGCCATCAAGTTGGCCGAAGTCGGCATTGAGTTGGGCGCGAAAGACAGGGTTAAGCGTGCCACAGGGGCCCGATAGCGTGCCACACCGGCCCGAAGCCGTGCCACACCGGCCCGGAAGCGTGCCACAGGGGCCCGATTTTTCGCGCTTCTTGCAGGGTATTCAGGATATTTCAGGATATCCAGGCGGTATAACCGCCCGCTTGATGCGGACGGTTATACCTTATGGGGGAGAAAAGGGTGAGCTATGCAATCGGCCAGCGGCCGATGGTTGGACGCCAGGTAGAGAGACCTTGAGCCTACTGCGGCGATAGCTACTGATGGCCGCCCCTCAAGTGTCAATAAAGCAGTTGGCGCCCCTCATATATCAGTAATGGTTTCATTGAGGGGTGCTGGCACATGCTGGGGCATACCGCATTTATTGATATTTGAGGGGCGGGTTGGATGGGCAGGTTTTTATCAGCGTAACTCTTTGGTTTTCGAGCGAGGATTGGTCTTCTCTGGAGAATGAAATGCAGATCAACGTCAGCAACAGTGTGCTGAGAGAACTGGAATACATCGTCGAGTTGCACCGTATGCACAGCGCCCCAAATCCAATGGACAGTGTGGATACGCTGATTGGGTATGTGTTGGCCAGCATTGCGGACGGTAGTCGCCGGCCCGGGTCCTGGGAGCGTGGAATGCTTGAGCAGATGGGGCTGATTGCCGATTGCGACGAGCATTACGCATACCGTGCCCATTACGGAAAGAAGGTGCCGGAATGAGCAACCAATAGAGCGCTCGTCAGCGTTTTTTCCTTGGCGTACAACTTGTTTTTTGATGGCTGCAAACGCTGCTACTGCGCTGTTACCGCGCTACTAGCCCGCTACTTGAGCGCTGTCTATGGCCTATTACTCCGCTGTTACCCTGCTATTGCAGGCCTAAATCAGCAAAAAACAACTGTAACCACCAAAAATGCATGGAATGACAGCACTGAAATGCAGCAGAAATGGACGCTGAACTACGGGCAGGATGGGTGAAGTAGGCCCACCACGCAAGCGTGTTGGCCTCTTCACTGAACCTTATTCGCACCTGCGGTGCTCAACGGTCATCCTGCTCTGCGAGGCCAGTCATACAACGTAACGAGGCGTCACATGGAGACAGGAAAAACAACCCGGAAAGCATATTCCCCAATCAAGGTGTATTGCCTCCCTTCGGAACGCGAGGCCATCGCTGAGAACGCCAGAGCGGCGGGCAAGAGCCTGTCGAACTTCCTCTTGAACGTAGGCCAGGGCTACCGGGTTCAGGGCATCACCGACTATGAGCGTGTGCGCGAGCTGGCCAGAATCAATGGCGACCTTGGCCGACTGGGTGGCCTGCTGAAGCTGTGGCTGACCGATGACGTGAGAACGGCCGCCTTTGGCGCGGAGACCATTCACCGCCTGCTGGAACGCATCGAGGCGACCCAGGCGGAAATGGCTGAGGTGATGAAGTCCATCGTTCGTCCCAGGGCGAGCTGACGATTTTAGCGGCTAAAAAACGGAAGGTGGCCATGATCATCAAACACGTCCCAATGCGAACGCTCGGTAAAAGCGATTTCGGCGGGTTGGTGGGCTACATCACCGATGCACAAAGCAAGGATCATCGGCTGGGCATGGTTCAGGTAACGAACTGTGAGGCTGCAACAGTTCCGGCCGCCATTGAAGAAATCCTTGCGACGCAACACATGAACACTCGCGCCAAGGGCGACAAGACTTATCACCTGATCGTCAGCTTTCGTGCGGGTGAACAACCCGATGAAGCCACCCTTAAAGCGATTGAAGAACGCATTTGCAGCGGGCTGGGTTACGGCGAACACCAGCGTGTGAGTGCGGTGCACAACGACACCGACAATCTGCACATCCATATTGCGATCAACAAGATCCATCCGACACGCAACACCATGCACGAGCCTTTCCAGTCATACCGCTTGCTCGGTGAGCTTTGCTCGATCCTGGAGCAGGACTACGGACTTGAGCAGGACAACCATCAGCCCCGGCGAACGCAGTCCGAGGCGCGGGTGGCCGACATGGAACAGCATTCAGGAATGGAAAGCCTGGTCGGCTGGGTCAAACGTCAATGCCTGGAGGACATCCGAAGCTCGACGAGTTGGGCCGAGCTGCACCAGGTTATGCGCGATAACGGGTTGGTTCTGCGCGAGCGCGGTAACGGACTGGTGGTTGAAGCAAGCGATGGAACTATGGTCAAGGCCAGCACCATTGCCCGCGACCTATCCAAACGGGCCTTGGAGGCTCGAATTGGCCCCTTCCAGGCGTCCTCCGAGATGCATGCGTCCAAGCCAAAGCGCAGCTATCAGAAAGCTCCGATGCCAATGCGGATCGACACCACCGAGCTGTATGCGCGTTACAAGAACGAGCAAAAGAACCTCGCCCTGGCAAGATCCGACGCACTGAGCAGCGCCAGGCGGCGCAAGGACAGGGCTGTTGAAGACGCCAAGAGAGCGAACAGGCTGCGCCGTGCGACGGTCAAGGTTGTCGATGGCCGAACGGTCAGCAAGAAAGCACTGTATTCCCAGGCCAGCAAGGCGTTGCGGGCTAGCCTGGATGCCATTCATGCCGAATACACCAGAGAGCGTGAAAAGCTGTATCAGGGCTTCCAGCCGCGCACATGGGCCGACTGGCTCAAGGCCGAAGCCATGCAGGGCAACCACGAGGCCCTGAATGCGCTGCGCGCCAGAGACGCGGCCAAGGGCTTGCAAGGGCACACGCTGACCGGCCATGGGGGGCCACATGGCAGCAGCGCTTCGGAGATCGACAACATCACCAAGAAGGGCACGATCATCTATCGCGCGGGGCAAACAGCGGTGCGCGATGACGGGGACAAGCTGCAGGTTTCCAGAGCAAACGACCTGCGCGGCTTGCAGGCTGCGCTGCGAATGGCGGCCGAGCGTTACGGCAGCCGAATCACCGTGACCGGCGACGCCGAGTTCAAGGCCCGAATCATTCATGCGGCCGTTGACGGCCGCCTGTCCATCACCTTTGCCGATTCGGGCCTGGAGCGCCGGAGGCAAGAGCTGCTGCAGCGGCGAAGCAAAATTAAGGGCTCGGTAGCAAGTTTGAGAAGTCGAGTTTCGCCCATCGGCCAACAGACGCCACCCCAGCGGCGTAACCAGTTGCACTCCCTGGGCCAACTTCCCGTTCTCCGTATCGCAGGAAGCGAGCAAGTGATGCAACCCCAGGCGCCTCAAGCACCCACCCCCGCGGAAACGATTGCATTACGTCAAGCCAAGCTGCGGGCCGAGCAAGCAGCCAAAAAGGCCAAGCGGCAAGGGAAAGGCCGAGCACGCTAGCAAGTAGATTTTCGACACCGTGATTCAAGCAAAAACGGCCGGGCTTCGGTGTCGCTCTGGTCAATTACCGAATAGCTCCGTGGCGCAGCTACTCGATGACTCTTAGCCACTTTCAGCAAAGGTTATCGACCATGAGAACGCACAAAATTTTAGCGGCTAAAACCGCGCTCCTGATCTCGCTCGCCATCGGCGGCGGCTCGCTACCGGCTCAGGCCGGGATTCCAGTCATTGACGGGGGCAACCTGACGCAAAACGTCATGACCGCCATCGAGTCGGTGGCGCAAACGCTCAAGCAGATCGAGCAGTATCAAACCCAGCTCCAGCAGTACGAAAACCAGCTCCAGAACACCATGGCCCCAGCCGCGTATATCTGGGACCAGGCTACCCGCACGATGGACAACCTGCGTTCGGCAATGAACACCCTGGATTACTACCAGACCCAGCTCGGCAGCCTGGATGCGTATCTCGGCAAGTTCCAGGACGTGGCCTTCTACCGTGGTTCGCCGTGCTTTAACGCCACTGGCGGTTGCACAGAGGCCGAATGGGCAGCCATGAACGAGAACCGCCGCCTGGCGAGCGAAAGCCAAAAGCGCGCCAATGATGACCTGTTCCATGCCCTAAAACAGCAGCAGGATGCGCTGCAATCAGACGCCCGCACACTGGAACGTCTCCAACACAGCGCCCAGGGTGCGGACGGGCAAATGCAGGCCCTCGGCTATGCCAACCAGCTTGCCAGCCAGCAGGCTAACCAGCTCTTGCAGATGCGCGCCATGTTGCTCGCGCAGCACCAGGTTATCGCGACACGGATACAAGCCGAGGCCGACCTCGATGCGAAGCAACAGGCTGCCCATGCCGCTTCCACCGAATCGCGGATAGCGCCGACCAGCGGCCCCAAAAACTGGCTCGAACTGGCCCGCTGACAAGGAGAGCCACCCATGAACAAATTCACCATTCCGATGCTGGCAGGCTTCCTTCTCGCCATCGCTGGCTGCGACAACACCCCACCCGCTCCGACCATGCCGGAGGTCAACGATGCCAACTGCCAGATGGCAGAAATCATGAAGATCGAAGACAAGGCAACTCGGGAGACATTTGCCGGGTTGTGCTCGCGCCGGCCAGCAGGCGGCGGCATTGCCCCCACAGAACAGCCGCTTAATTGGTTGGACTTGACCGCGCCGCAAGAACAGGAGAGCAACTGATGAAAACGCTAACCAAAACTGTCCTGGGCGGCACCGTCCTGTTGCTACATTCTGGTCTAGCCAAAGCTGACCTGACCAACCAGGGAATGCTCGATCAGGTGGTAACTGGCTTCTCCACCCGAGCAGCCAGTTGGCAGCACGTCATTATCGATGCTGCATCGTGGCTGTTCTGGACGCTGGTGGTGATCTCGATGGTCTGGACGTTCGGGATGATGGCCTTACGCAAAGCGGACATTGGGGAGTTCTTCGCTGAGTTGGTCCGTTTCATCATCTTCACTGGCTTCTTCTGGTGGCTGCTGGTCAATGGGCCGGCGTTTGCCAACTCGATCATCCAGTCATTGGCCAGAATCGGTGAGCAGGCGGCCGGCGTGTCCTCAATCACCCCGTCAGGCATTGTCGACGTGGGCTTTATGATCTGGAAGCAAGCCGTCAACAACCTATCAGCCTGGTCGCCGGTCGATAGCCTGGTGGGTGTGGTACTAAGCGCGGCAATTATGCTGCTTCTGGGCTTGGTCGCCGTCAACATGCTGCTGATGCTTGTTGCGGCTTGGTTAATGGCCTATGCCGGCATCTTCTTCTTGGGGTTCGGCGGATCGCGCTGGACTTCGGACATGGCAATTAACTACTACAAGACCGTCCTTGGCGTTGCCGTTCAGATCATGACAATGGTGCTGCTGGTCGGCATTGGTAACGACATGCTGTCGACGTTCTACACCAGGATGAACCAAAACGTGCTCAACTTCGAAGAGCTGGGCGTCATGTTGGTGTTCTGCATGGCATTGCTGTCACTGGTTAACCGAGTGCCACCGATGGTAGCCGGAATTGTCACCGGGTCCAGCATCGGGTCTGCCGGCGGCATCGGCAACTTCGGTACTGGAGCTGCGGTAGGTGCCGTTATGGGGGCGGCAGGAATGGCAGCGGGCGCAGCAAGCGTGGCAGGCTCTGCCGTCATGGCTGGTGCTGCAAACCTAGCGGGTGGCGGTTCAGCCATCAAGGCGGCGTTCGACAAGGCACAAGCCTCGATGTCGAGCGGAAGCGACATGCCCAGCATGGGGGGAATATCGAGCAGCAGTGTTGGCAGCGGTGGCGCTAACTCAGGAGATGGGAGCGATACCGGCAGCACACCGTTCGCTCAAGCGGCTGGCTTTGGTGATAGTACCGGCAGCCCTGGTGGCGGTATCAAACAGGCAGCAAGCCTTTCTGCGGGGACAGCCGGAAATTTGGTAAAGGGCGCTAGCTCGATGATGGCTGAGAGATTCAAAGAGCGTGTGGCTGAAACAGCCGGTGGTCGTTTGGCATCTTCGATCCGTGAAAACTCGCATTCCTTTGGCGGTAACAGCTTGGGCGGTGAAAGCGACGGCAACACTAAGCGGGAGGTGTGACTATGACGCGCAGCATTTTTGATCGTTTGAATGAAAACCGCCCGCAAGAGTCGTCACCCCGATTTGAGCCGATCGGTGATCTGTCAACAGAGCTGGACGCCACTACGGAAGTGGCCGCTTTCGTGCACCGGTCTGCTTATCCGCCTGGTGTTCAAATTGAACGAGAAGTAGCCCGAGTGATGGAATCTTTCGCTGGAGGAAGTACGGGCAATACTCCGTATGCTGAGGCTGCTGGTTTTTCTGGCTCTCGCTGGTGAAAGGGTGTCGATCCCGGTGACCAAGAGAGCAACAAGCTTGCGCCGAATTTGTGGGCATTTTTTGAGATGCATGCAGCGATCAAAAGGGTGGCTTGTTGGCCGCCCTTTTCTTTAGCCGCTAAAAGAGTGTTCATCAAACGGTGCAGCCACTCCCAAAATAACGGAATATAACGATCTAGCCATATAGATAGAATTTGGAGGAAGGATGCCCGCTCTTGTCCCGGAACTGGTAAATGCGGCAATTGATGCCTCAGTCTCGCCCGGCGATTTGTTACGCCGGGCGCTGGTTGTTGCGCGGCGTCTGGCCGTGCCTGAGCTGGTCGATTGGATCAGCAGCGAACTGAACGGCTACTACTCAGGGGAAGTGCCGGACTATCGTCGGGTACAGGGGCAGTTGATGGCCGAGAACCCGATTCATGGCCCGATCCCGTTTTTTGCGCCGCCAGACATGGCCGAGCTGCTGTCGGACTTCGCTGTACGACAGTCGGTGCCGGAGCTGATGCAGCTTGCTCAGAGCACAACCGGAATTTACAGCCACTTTCCGGCCAACATCGAGCACACGCTGATGCAAATGATGCGCGAGGCGAACGGTGTGACGATGCGCCCGGCGCTTAGGTTTTCCACCGTCCAGGTGCAGGGTGTCATCGAGAAGGTGCGGAGTCGGGTGCTCGAATGGGCGCTTGATCTGGAGGCCAAAGGCGTGCTCGGGGAAGGCATGACGTTCACTCAGCAGGAGAAGCAGACTGTGCAGCAGCAGCATTACCACTTCGGAGACGTAAGCGGCTCCCAAATCCAGATCGGATCGAATAGCTCTAACCAGACCCAGACTCAAACAGGTGGTGACATGGCTGCGCTGTCAGCCTTGATTGAGCTGCTGCGCGATGCTATCCAGCAGGGACGCATCGAAGCCGAGGTGCGCGATGAATTGCAGGCAGAGCTGGCAACATTGCAGGCTCAGGCTGCATCGCCGAAGCCCAAGTGGGCCATCATCAAGGCGACCGCAGGGAGCATCAAAGCCGTGTTGGAAAACGCGGCAGGTGGCGTGCTTGCGGCGCAGGCGCTACCGTACCTGACGGCGCTGCTGTGATAACTAGCTATCTAGCTGGCTTTGCTGGGGATGGACCAGAAACGACAGACCCGCCAGTAGGCGGGTCTGTCGAGGAATTGGGGTAGCCCTGCACAAACAGGGCCAGAACGAACCTAGTGTCATCACCAGTATGGTGGCTGGGAGAGGACTGAGCCTAGGGCTGCACAAACAGTATAGCAGCACTGCGCGATGAGTCAAAGTGACGAAGAATGAACTGGAACGACCTAGAGAAACACTTTTCCCCTGCCCGACTGGGGCGCTATCGGGCTGAAAGAGGTGGCGATGTCGCCAGGGCGGCGGCTGACTATTCCAGCAACGTCCTGCTGTCTGAAGCGATGGTGCCGCTACTCAATGTCTTGGAAATCGCCTTGCGAAACGGCATCCATGCCCGCCTGAGCAGGCTCTATGGCCGGACAGATTGGTGGGAGTCCTGGGTGGGTGATCCGGCCTTTAGATGGCAGAACAAGGAAGTAGTCAACGCCAAAGCGAAACTGGCCCGAAGGCATGAAGCACAGACCCCAGACAAGGTGCTGGCAGAGTTGACTTTCGGCTTCTGGAGTTCGCTTTTTAATACGCAGTTTCAGACGGCCCTCTGGAAAGACCTTCGCCTTGTGTTTACCCGTTGCCCGAAACCACAACGGCAACGGCATAACATCTCGGCAGCACTGAACCAGATTCGTGACCTACGAAACCGTGTCTTTCATCACGAGCCATTGTTGTGGCTGACACCAACGCTGCTCGATCAGCACGCTGTCGGCGTGACAGTCATCAACTGGATTGATCCCCAACTCGGGCAATGGCTGAGTAGCCATGATCGCCTACCCTCGACATGGGCGGGATGGGTTGCCACTTGATAAGCACCCGCGTCCAGAAAACGGTGGTTTTCTGAACAGATCATAGTGGCGCACTTTACTGTCGTTTTCAGAAGACGACCGCACCATCTGACTGGATGTAACGCCTGGTGTGCATACGGCTCCTGACAGCCCAATATCAGGAGTCGTCTGCACCAATCTCGACTATGCTCAATACTCGTGTGCACCAAAGCGAGGTTTGGGCATGACATCAGACACTCCACCGATTGCCGCGCAAGGCGTGGCCACCCTGCCCGACGAGGCATGGGCGCAAGCCCGGCACCGGACGGAAATCATCGGGCCACTGGCAGCGCTTGAGGTGGTCGGGCATGAAGCCGCCGATGAGGCAGCCCAAGCGCTGGGCCTGTCCCGGCGACAGGTATATGTCCTGATCCGTCGCGCCCGGCAGGGTACTGGCCTGGTAACAGACCTGACGCCCGGCCGATCCGGCGGCGGCAAAGGCAAGGGGCGCTTGCCGGAACCGGTCGAGCGCATCATCCGCGAGCTGCTGCAAAAGCGCTTCCTGACCAAGCAGAAACGCAGCCTGGCGGCGTTCCACCGCGAAGTCGCGCAGGCGTGCAAAACCCAGAAGCTGCCGGTGCCGGCGCGCAACACCGTGGCCCAGCGGATTGCCGGACTACACCCGGCGAAAATAGCCCGCAGCCGGGGCGGGCAGGACGCTGCCCGTCCCTTGCAAGGCGCGGGTGGCATTCCGCCCGAAGTCACCATGCCGCTGGAACAGGTGCAGATCGACCACACCGTCATCGACCTGATCGTGGTCGACGAGCGCGACCGGCAACCGATTGGCCGCCCATATTTGACCCTCGCCATCGACGTGTTCACGCGCTGCGTACTCGGCATGGTGGTCACGCTGGAAGCGCCGTCCGCCGTCTCGGTCGGCCTATGCCTCGCGCATGCCGCCTGCGACAAGCGGCCCTGGCTGGAAGGGCTGAATGTGGAAATGGACTGGCCGATGAGCGGCAAGCCCAGGCTGCTCTATCTGGACAACGCGGCCGAGTTCAAAAGCGAAGCGCTGCGCCGTGGCTGCGAACAGCATGGCATCCGGCTGGACTATCGCCCACCAGGCCAGCCGCACTACGGCGGCATCGTGGAACGGATCATCGGCACGGCGATGCAGATGATCCACGACGAATTACCGGGGACGACCTTCTCCAATCCCGGCCAGCGCGGCGAGTACGATTCCGAGAAGATGGCCACCCTGACGCTGCGCGAGCTGGAGCGCTGGCTCGCGTTGGCGGTAGGCACCTATCACGGCTCCGTGCACAACGGCCTGCTCCAGCCGCCGGCCGCGCGCTGGGCCGAGGCCGTGGAGCGCGTTGGCGTCCCGGCCGTCGTTACCCGCCCCACCGCGTTTTTGGTCGATTTCCTGCCGGTGATCCGCCGCACCCTGACCCGCACCGGCTTTGTCATCGACCACATCCACTACTACGCCGACGCCCTCAAGCCGTGGATTGCCCGGCGCGAGCGCTTGCCCGCCTTCCTGATCCGGCGCGATCCGCGCGACATCAGCCGCATCTGGGTACTGGAACCGGAAGGTCAGCACTATCTGGAGATCCACTACCGCACCTTGTCCCATCCGGCCGTCACCCTCTGGGAACAACGCCAGGCGCTGGCCAAATTGCGTCAGCTCGGGCGCGAGCAGGTGGACGAGTCGGCGCTGTTCCGCATGATCGGGCAGATGCGCGAGATCGTGACCACCGCCCAGAAGGCCACGCGCAAGGCGCGGCGCGACGCTGATCGCCGCCAGCACCTCAAGACGTCGGAGCCACCGGCCAAGCCCATACCGCCGGATGTGGACATGGCTGACCCGCAGGCAGACAACCTGCCGCCGGCCAAACCGTTCGATCAGATCGAGGAGTGGTAGCCGTGGACGAATATCCCGTCATTGACCTGTCCCACCTGCTGCCAGCGGCACAGGGTTTGGCCAGGCTGCCGGCAGACGAGCGCATCCAGCGCATTCGCGCCGACCGCTGGATCGGCTACCCGCGCGCGGTCGAGGCGCTGAACCGGCTGGAAACTCTGTATGCGTGGCCGAACAAGCAACGCATGCCAAACCTGCTGCTGGTCGGCCCCACCAACAACGGCAAGTCGATGATCGTCGAGAAATTCCGGCGGGCGCACCCGGTCGGCACCGACGCTGACCAAGAACATATCCCGGTGCTGGTCGTGCAGATGCCGTCAGAGCCATCGGTGATCCGCTTCTATGTCGCGCTGCTGGCTGCGATGGGCGCGCCGCTGCGCCCGCGCCCACGGCTGCCGGAAATGGAGCAACTGGCGCTGGCCCTGCTGCGCAAGGTCGGCGTGCGCATGCTGGTGATCGACGAACTGCACAATGTACTGGCTGGCAACAGCGTTAACCGGCGCGAGTTCCTCAACCTGCTGCGCTTCCTCGGCAACGAGCTGCGTATCCCCCTGGTCGGGGTCGGCACGCGCGAGGCGTACCTGGCCATCCGTTCGGACGATCAGTTGGAAAACCGCTTCGAGCCGATGCTGCTGCCGCCGTGGGAGGCCAATGAGGACTGCTGCTCGCTGCTGGCCAGCTTCGCGGCGTCACTCCCGCTACGGCGGCCATCCCCGATTGCCACGCTGGACATGGCCCGCTACCTGCTCACCCGGAGCGAAGGCACCATCGGCGAGCTTGCACATCTGCTGGTGGCGGCGGCCGTCGCCGCCGTGGAGAGTGGCGAGGAAGCGATCAACCACCGCACGCTCAGCATGGCCGACTACATCGGCCCCAGTGAGCGGCGGCGACAGTTCGAGCGGGAACTGATGTGAAGTCCGCGCCGCGCTGGCCGCTGCATCCGGCACCCAAGGAAGGCGAAGCCCTGTCCTCATGGCTCAACCGGGTCGCCGCCTGCTACCAGATGGACGTGCACGAGCTGCTGGCCCACGATCTTGGTCACAGCCAACTTGATGACCTGGATACCGCACCATCCTTGTCGTTGCTGACGGCGCTCTGCCAGCGCAGTGGCGTCGAGCTGGAGCGGTTGCGCAGCATGAGTCTTGCAGGCTGGGTGCCGTGGCTGCTCGACAGTCTCGACGATTCGGTACCAGCAGCCTTGGAAACCTATACATTCCAATGCGCGGTGCTCCTGCCCAAGCGCACCCGCAAGGTGCGGTCCATCACTCGCTGGCGTGCCTGGCTACCGAGCCAGACGATTCGCCGGGCGTGTCCGCAGTGTCTGAACGATCCAACGAATCAAGCTGTGCTACTCGTCTGGCAGCTCCCCTTGATGCTGAGCTGCCCGCAGCATGGCTGCTGGCTGGAGTCCTACTGGGGCATGCCCGGCCGGTATCTTCAGTGGGAAATCGCCGATGCTGCGCCGCGCCCTGCCGATGACGCAATCGCCTGCATGGACCGGCGCACCTGGCAGGCGCTGACGACGGGTTTTGTGGAGCTGCCGCGTCGGCGTGTCCACGCCGGCTTGTGGTTCCGGCTGCTGCGCACCCTGCTTGATGAGCTGAACACGCCGCTCTCGCACTGCGGCAGTTGCTCGGCGAGCATCCGCCATGTCTGGGAGCGCTGCGGCCATCCGCTGCGCGCCGGGCAGAGTCTGTGGCGTCCCTACGAGATTCTGGCCCCGGCGGTGCAGTGGCAGATGCTGGAGGCGGCGGCCACCGCCATCACGCTGATCGAGTCAAAGGCGCTGATCCCGCGCGGGGAACAGGCCGCGCTGTTTCAGACGGAGCCGCACACTGGTTTCACCAACGGCCTGCCGGCGAAGGTGCCGAAGCCGGAACCCATCAACCACTGGCAACGAGCAGCCCAGGCCATCGATGAGGCCATCATTGAAGCGCGACACAACCCGGAGACGGCCCGCTTGCTGTTCACACTGGCGTCCTACGGGCGACGCGACCCCGAATCCCTGGAACGTTTGCGCGCCACGTTCACCAAGGAGGGCATCCCGCCGGAGTTTTTGTCACATTACGAGCCTGAATGGCCGTTTGCAGGTCTTAGACTAAATGACGGGTTAAGTGACAGTTTTTGACGGCGAGAACTTTCTGGCTCACACTGTCACATAATCGAACGTATATGTGACAGGTACGACATGCTGATAGGCTACATGCGGGTATCGAAGGCGGACGGCTCCCAGGCTACCGATTTGCAGCGCGACGCGCTGATTGCCGCCGGGGTCGATCCAGTACATCTTTACGAGGACCAGGCATCCGGCATGCGCGAGGATCGGCCCGGCTTGACGAGCTGCCTGAAGGCGTTGCGAACTGGCGACACACTGGTCGTGTGGAAACTGGATCGGCTCGGACGCGACCTGCGACATCTCATCAACACCGTGCACGACCTGACTGGGCGCGGCATCGGCTTGAAGGTATTAACCGGGCACGGCGCGGCCATCGACACCACGACCGCCGCCGGCAAGCTGGTCTTTGGCATCTTCGCCGCCCTGGCCGAGTTCGAGCGCGAGTTGATCGCGGAGCGCACGATTGCCGGCCTAGCCTCGGCCCGCGCGCGCGGGCGGAAAGGCGGCCGGCCGTTCAAGATGACCGCCGCCAAGCTGCGGCTGGCGATGGCGGCAATGGGTCAGCCAGAGACCAAGGTCGGCGACCTGTGCCAGGAACTTGGCGTCACGCGGCAGACCCTGTATCGGCATGTTTCACCCAAGGGTGAGCTACGTCCAGATGGCGAGAAGCTACTCAGCCGAATTTGATGCCGGCATGAGGCAACGTAGCGACAGCGTGGTTTGTCTCAATGGGAAGCGCTCATGATCGATCTTTGAAGGCCCGCAGCAGTCGTGTCACAGACAGGACGAACAAACCGGTCAGCGTGAGGGCTGCGATACCCCAGTACTCTCCGATGAACGCGCCGGCCGTCGTGCCGGCCAGCACAATGGCGAGAATCGGCAAATGGCAGGGACAGGTGAGCACGGCCAGCGCGCCCCACAGGTAGCCGGTGATCGGTTTGTGCGTCTCGGACGGCAAGCGCTCGGGGCTGTTCATGGCAGACTCTCCGCGTGCTGTGCCGGCTCGGTCGGCATGGTGGCCAACTGCACCTCCAGATCGGCCAACGCTTCGCGCCGACGCTCGACGAACTGGCGCAGAACGGCAAGCTGCGCGGCCGCTTCATCGCCGTCCGCAGCATCCAGCGCCCGGCACAGCCGCGCCAGCGCGTCCAGGCCGATGCCCGCCTCGAAGGCCGCCCGCACGAAGCACAGCCGTTGCAAGGCGGCATCATCGAACAGGCCATAGCCGCCCGGGGTGCACGCCACCGGACGCAGCAATCCGCGCAGCAGGTAGTCGCGCACGATATGCACGCTCACCCCGGCATCAAGGGCCAGCCGGGACACGGTGTAGGCGCTCATTGAAAACCTCCTTTTTTTATCCAGCGCAGCAGGAAAGCTGCTTCACGTCCTTGTTGAAGGTCTGCGCCGCAAGCTTCAACCCCTCGACCATTGTCAGGTAGGGGAACAACTGGTCGGCCAGTTCCTGCACCGTCATGCGGTTGCGGATGGCGAGCACCGCCGTCTGGATCAGTTCGCCCGCTTCCGGGGCCACCGCCTGCACGCCGATGAGCCGTCCGCTACCTTCCTCGATGACCAGCTTGATGAAGCCGCGTGTGTCGAAGTTGGCAAGCGCTCGCGGAACGTTGTCGAGTGTCAGCGTGCGACTGTCGGTCTCGATGCCATCGTGGTGCGCTTCCGCCTCGCTGTAGCCCACGGTGGCGACTTGCGGGTCGGTGAACACCACTGCCGGCATCGCGGTCAGATTGAGGGCTGCGTCGCCGCCGGTCATGTTGATCGCGGCACGGGTGCCGGCGGCCGCTGCCACGTAGACGAACTGCGGCTGGTCGGTGCAGTCGCCGGCCGCGTAGATGTTCGGGTTGCTCGTGCGCATGCCTTGGTCGATAACGATGGCCCCTTGCGCATTGACAGTGACCCCCGCCGCGTCCAGCGCGAGGCTGCGCGTATTCGGTGCCCGACCGGTGGCAACCAGCAACTTGTCAGCGCGCAATTCACCGTGTCCGGTGGTCAGCACGAATTCGCCGTTCACATGGGCGACCTGGCTGGCTTGCGTGTGCTCCAGCACCTCGATGCCCTCGGCGCGGAAAGCGGCTGTCACGGCCTCGCCGATGGCCGGGTCTTCCCGGAAGAACAAGGTGCTGCGTGCCAGGATCGTGACCTGGCTGCCGAGCCGGGCAAAGGCTTGCGCCAGTTCCAACGCCACCACCGACGAACCGATCACGGCCAGGCGTGCGGGAATGGTGTCGCTGACAAGCGCTTCGGTGGAAGTCCAGTAGGGTGACTCTTTCAGGCCCGGAATCGGCGGCACGGCCGGACTGGCACCGGTGGCGACCAGGCAGCGGTCGAACGTTACCTCGCGCTCGCCACCCTCGTTCAAACGGACGACCAGGCTCTGGTCGTCCTTGAAACGCGCTTCACCGTGCAAAACGGTGATGGCTGGATTGCCGTCCAGGATGCCTTCGTATTTGGCGTGCCGCAGTTCATCGACACGGGCCTGCTGCTGGGCCAGCAGTTTGCTGCGGTCAATCGCAGGCACAGTTGCCGCAATACCGCCGTCGAACGGACTTTCCCGGCGCAGATGGGCAATATGGGCAGCGCGGATCATGATCTTGGACGGCACACAGCCGATATTGACGCAGGTGCCGCCGATGGTGCCGCGTTCGATCAGCGTGACCGTCGCGCCTTGCTCGACGGCCTTCAGCGCCGCCGCCATCGCGGCCCCGCCGCTGCCAATGATGGCGATATGCAAACCGGCGCCCTCAAGTGCATCACGGATTTTTGGTTCATCTTTGAAATCACCAACCCGGATCGAGCCTTGATAACCCAATGCGGCGATGGCGGCCAGCAGTTGGTTGTGGCTCACGGCGGTGTCTGCCATGACTTGCGCGCGGCTTTCTGGATAGGACACCACAGCGGCATTCACGCCGGGAATCTTTTCCAAAGCATCTTTGACATGGGTGGCGCAGGATGTGCAGGTCATGCCATTCACGGTGATTTCGGTCATTTTTTTACTCCATTGAATTTCGGGGTGCAGCAGGCATCGGCTTGGCGTTTTCGTTGGATGGCGTAGATGGTCAAGCCGATGAAAATCGCCAGCGCAGGCAGCAGCACATAGTCCAGATAGCCGGTCAGCGCGGACAAGCCGACCACACCGAGCAAAATGACCAGAACAGGGGTGAAGCAACACAGCGCCACGAGGGTTGTGCCAATGATGCTGACCCGCAGCAGTGTCTTCGGGTCTTTCATGATCAGTTCTTGACTGATGATGGGTAGCCCGCATCCTCGGTAGCCTTGGTCAGTTTCTGCACGCTGGTCTTGGCATCATCGAAGGTGACCACCGCTTCGCGCGTCTCGAAGGTCACGTCAACTTTACTGACGCCATCGACCTTGGAAATCGCCTTCTTGACAGTGATCGGACAGGCCGAGCAGGTCATGCCCGGTACGGACAGCGTAACGGTCTGGGTGGCGGCCCACACGGGGGCAACAACGGCAGCGAGGGCAAGGGCGGAAAGCAGCTTTTTCATGGTGAACTCCTGTGATCAATAGAAAAATGGCACGACGTAGGGAAATCCGAGCGCGACCAAAACCAGCACGGCCACGCCCCAGAAAATGAGCTTGTAAGTAGCTCGCACTTGGGGAATCGCGCAAACCTCACCCGGTTTGCAGGCGGCTGACGGCCGGTAGATGCGCCGCCAGGCGAAGAACAACGCCACCAGCGCCACGCCGATAAAGATGGGGCGATAGGGTTCCAACACCGTCAAGTTGCCGATCCAAGCGCCGCTGAACCCCAAGGCGATCAGAACCAGCGGCCCGAGGCAGCAAGCCGAGGCGAGGATGGCGGCCAGCCCGCCAGTGAAGAGCGCGCCGCGCCCGTTTTGAGGTTCAGACATACGTTTGTCCTTTCGAATCTGAATTGGATAGCTTAAGCTTACTTCCGTAGTTATGTACGGAGTCAAGCGATATGGAAAACAATTTGGAGAACCTGACCATTGGCGTTTTCGCCAGGACGGCCGGGGTCAATGTGGAGACCATCCGGTTCTATCAGCGCAAGGGCTTGCTCCCGGAACCGGACAAGCCTTACGGCAGCATTCGCCGCTATGGCGAGACGGATGTAACGCGGGTGCGCTTCGTGAAATCAGCCCAGCGGTTGGGCTTCAGCCTGGATGAGATCGCCGAGCTGCTGCGGCTGGAGGATGGCACCCATTGCGAGGAAGCCAGCAGCCTGGCCGAGCACAAGCTCAAGGACGTGCGCGAGAGGATGGCTGACCTGGCGCGCATGGAGGCCGTGCTGTCTGATTTGGTGTGCGCCTGCCATGCGCGGAAGGGGAACGTTTCCTGCCCGCTGATTGCGTCACTGCAAGGGAAGAAAGAACCGCGCAGTGCGGACGCGGTGTAGCCCGAGGGAACTACGCCTTAGCGTGCTTTATTTTCCGTTTTCTGAGGCGACTCCAACGTCAGAAAAGACCGTGCGGTCGACTTTTGATATTTCGTGCTGTCGCCTTCTGAAAGTGACATTTACCTTCGTGAAAGCCGCTCTCTGGTGTTAATATCGGCGTCAAGTTTTCAATGTCCCGGATACGTCCATGAATCAACGCATAGGATACGCCCGCGTATCAACCGATGATCAGCACCTTGACCTGCAGCGCGACGCGCTCCAGCAGGCTGGGTGTGGCCTGATCTATGAAGAAGCGGCCAGTGGCAAGAATACGGCTCGCCCCGAGCTTGAGCAGTGCCGCAAGGCGCTGCGGGCAGGGGACACCCTGGTGGTGTGGCGGCTGGATCGGCTCGGGCGCAGCCTGCCAGACCTTGTGCAGATCGTGACCGATCTTGAGCAGCGCAGCATCGGCTTTGAAAGTTTGACAGAAAAGATCGAAACCGGCAGCGCGGCGGGCAAGCTTATTTTTCATGTGTTCGCAGCGCTGGCCGAATTTGAGCGCGGTTTGATCCGAGAGCGGACGCAAGCCGGGTTGGCGGCCGCTCGTGCCCGTGGCCGCGCCGGTGGCCGCAAGCCGAAGCTGGATGAACAGCAGGTTAGAGAGATCAAAGCCCTGCTGCGTGACCCCCATATTCAGGTGGCTGACGTGGCCCGTCGCTATGGCGTATCTCGAACCACGATTTACAAGCATTGCGGCGTCGTACAACCACGCCATCAATAGCGAAGAAACAAAAGAGGGAAAGCATTTCCGTGTCCAGACTGACTGATTTGATTGCCAAGGCAAAAGCCAAAGATTCGGCCCTGGGGGCTGAGTTGGATCGAGAGTTCAAGATTCTCTCTTCGCGCCTTCCCTTCGGCTTGAACTTCGAGCGGCATAGCCCCGAAGCGGTTGAACTGCCGCTGCGCCCGATACGCAAGGGCGACAAGGTGCGCGTGCTGTCGGAACGTGGCACAACCCAAAAGGGCGATCAGCGGCTGTGGCAGGTGAAGTCGATCCACAAGGCGAAGAAAACGGCTGACTTGGAGCTGCTGGATGCGACAGAGGTCGAAATGCAGACCGTGGCGCTGGGGGATTTGGTGGTGGTAGCCCAGTTCCGCGACATCATCTATCCCGGCCTGGTCAGCACCGGTAAAGTGCAGCGTGGTGGCGACAAGCCGTGCCACACCGTCATCAACGGTGAGAACTACCACGCTCTCAAAGCGCTGACCTATACCCACCGGGGAAAGGTGGACGTCATCTATATCGACCCGCCGTATAACACCGGGGCGAAGGACTGGAAGTATAACAACGACTATGTGGAGGGCGACGACCAATATCGTCACAGCAAATGGCTGGCGATGATGGAGCGCCGCTTGCTGGTAGCGAAAGAATTGTTGAATCCGGCGGATTCAGTGTTGATCGTAACTATTGATGAAAAGGAGTATCTGCGGCTTGGGTTGCTTTTAGAACAGGTATTCCCAGAAGCTAGAACCCAAATGGTTAGTGTTTCAATCAACCCAGCAGCGGTTGCTCGTGCAGGGTATTTCGGCAGATCCGACGAGTATTATTTTTTCGTGATGCTGGGGCGAAGCGGGGTCAAACCAATTCGCCTTTCTGACGAGTGGATCACGACAAAGGGCCGAACTCATAAAGGTGACATTCGATGGGATTTACTTCGAAAATCTGGATCAAGTCCAACTCGAGACGGGCACCCTGAAACTTTCTACCCTTTTTTTGTTTATGAAGATGGGAAATCGTTCCATAGCGTTGGTGAGCCAATTGGGGTAGGTGCGAATCGTCACGACACGGTAGCTCCCGATGGAACGATAGCTGTTTGGCCCATCCGCAAAAACGGAACAGAGGGACGTTGGCGGCTTAAGCCATCCACTGTGAGAGAAGTTTTGTCGTCCGGAGGGCTTCGACTTGGAGAACTGAAGGGTGAAACAACTCCCGTATATTACCTGGCAGAGGGCGAGCGTTCGAAAATTGAGAACGGAACTTATGAGGTGCTTGGGCGTCGCGACGACGGATCGGTAATTACTTCGACACTAGAAACGACAGATCGCGTTACCGTACCTGGCTCTCAATGGCGTATTGGTTCACATGATGCGACACAATACGGCACGAGGTTGCTGCTGAATTTTCTTCCTTATCGCAGATTTCCATTTCCAAAGTCGCTCTATGCGGTTGAAGATGCACTACGTTTCTTTGTCTCTGACAAATCGGAGGCTGTTATTCTCGACTTCTTTTCTGGTTCTGGAACCACTGCGCACGCTGTAATGCGGCTTAACAAGCAAGACGGCGGGCAGCGCCAATGCATCAGTGTGACTAACAACGAAGTTGCCGCTGACGAACAGAAAAAGTTGCGCGAAGCAGGTTGGCGTCCCGGCGATGCCGAGTGGGAAAAGTGGGGCATCTGCGACTACATCACCAAACCTCGCGTTGCCGCTGCCATCACGGGCAAGACACCCGACGGCGAACCCATCAAGGGCGACTACAAATTCACCGATGAATTTCCGATGGCTGAAGGCTTCGAGGAAAACGCAGAGTTCTTCACGCTGACCTATGAGACGCCGGTATCGGTCAATTACAACCTGGCGTTCAACCGGATTGCGCCGTTGCTGTGGCTGCGAGCAGGAGCGCAGGGCTGTCGCATAGACAAGCTGCCCGACAATGGGTGGGCGGTGGCCAATACTTATGGCTTGCTCAGCAATGTGGATGCGGCCACACCCTTTATCAAGGCGCTGGCTAAGGCCGATGGAGTACGCATTGCCTATATCGTCACCGATGATGACCGCCGCTTCCAGGCGATTGCCAAGCGGTTGCCCGATGGCGTCGAGCCGGTGCGCTTGTACGAATCGTATCTGACCAATTTCAGCTTCACTAACGGAGAGTAACGGATGAAGTTCACGCTCAAAGACTACCAGCGCGACGCCGTCCGCGACTCCCTGAATAACCTGGGCAAGGCCCGCCGCCTGTGGCATAACGAATCCGACCGAACGGCGTTTTCGCTTACAGCGGTGACTGGTGCGGGTAAGACCGTGATGGCCGCTGCCACATTCGAGGCGCTGTTTCACGGTGATGATGAGTTCAGCTTTGATGCCGACCCCGGCGCGGTGGTGATCTGGTTCAGCGACGACCCTTCGCTGAACGAACAGACCCGCTTTCGCTTTATCGAGGCGAGTGACCGCATCAACTACACCGACCTGGTGGTGGTGGAAAACACCTTCAACAGACCGAAATTCCAGGCGGGGAAAATTTACTTCCTCAATACCCAGAAGCTCAGCAAGAACAGCTTGCTGGTGCGTGGCCATGATCCTGAAGAAATGGCCGCCAAGCTGGACAGCACCTTCGCGGACATGCGGCCCGACCTGCGGGCATACACGATTTGGGACACTATTCAGAACACCATTGAAGACCCGGATTTGACGCTTTATCTGGTGCTGGATGAGGCGCACCGTGGTATGGGTGTGCAGACAGCAGCCAGCCAGAACGCCAAAAGCACGATTGTGCAGCGGCTCATCAATGGCGTGGGCAGCGTGCCCGGTGTTCCTGCTGTCTGGGGTATTTCAGCCACGGTGGATCGGTTCAACAAAGCGATTGAGTCGGCAGGCAAACACATCAAGCTGCCCAATGTGGAAGTTGATGCGTCCAAGGTGCAAGAGTCCGGCCTGATCAAGGACACCATCCTGCTGGATATTCCAGACAATGCGGGCGATTTCGATACCGTGCTGGTGCGGCGTGCGACCGATAAATTGAAGGAATCCAGTCTTGCCTGGGGCGCTTATTCCAAGCAGCAACAGGAAGCTCAGCTTGTCGTGCCATTGATGGTTTTGCAGGTGCCCAACACGCCTGACCCCGATGAAATCGGGCGGGCGCTGGATACCATTTTCGAGCGCTACCCTGAGCTGCCCTCTGCCAGCGTGGCGCATGTTTTTGGGGATCACACCACACAGCGCTTCGGTAACCGCGATGTGCCCTACATCGAGCCGCAGCGAGTTCAAGAATCGGCCTGGGTGCGGGTGCTGATTGCCAAGGATGCGATCAGCACCGGCTGGGATTGCCCGCGTGCCGAGGTCATGGTGTCGTTCCGTGCGGCCAGCGACAAGACGCACATCACGCAGTTGCTGGGTCGCCTGGTACGTTCGCCGCTGGCCCGCCGTATTCCTGGCAACGACCGCCTGAACACAGTGGACTGCTTGCTGCCGAAATTCAATCGCAAGGCCGTGGAGCAGGTGGTCGATGAGCTGACAACTGGCAACGAGGCGGCAACGCCTGGGCGCGTGTTGATCGACTACATGGAGGTGCAGCCGAACCCTGCTGTCGCGCCTGCCGTGTGGGAAGCATTCGAGGCGTTGCCGTCACAAACGCGGCCGCAACGTGGTGCCAGGCCTGCGGTCAGGTTGACTTCGTTGGCACACGAATTGGCGTCCGACGATATTCTGTCCGGCGCGGGCAGACTGGCACACGCCGAGATGCACGCAGCCTTGGATTCGTTTCAGGCCGACAACGAAGCCAAGATCAAGGCCAAGCGGCAGTCCGTGTTAGTTGTGGACGGGAAAACCGTGAAAGCAGACATGCTGGGACAGGGCCGGAGCCTGGAACAGTTCTGGGAAGATGCCGATATGGCGGTGATCGACGATGCCTACCGCCGTGCGGCGCGCATCTTCAGCCCGGCGATTGCTCATTCGTATGTCGACCATCTGGCGAGCCAGGAAGCCGACCGGAACGAAGACCCGGAGGGCTTTCTTGAAGCCATCATGGAAGCTCGCGTAACCGTTGCCGGTTTGGGGCTGGTGTTGGAGGCGCAGGCTTATTTTGATGCCGAGGCGGATAAGCTGGCGAAGGACTGGCTGGCCAAGTACGGGGCGCAGATCAAGGCGCTCAGCGATGATCGACGCGAGTCCTACCGGCAGATCATCGAAATGAGCACGGAGCCGCAGGACGTGGGCTTGCTCAAGCCCGAGGCCCGTTATGAGGCGACCAAGGCGAACGAAAACAGCAAGGTGAGAGTGCTCCCTGTCTGGGATGGCCACTTGCTGTGCAATGAGGCCGGTAAGTACCCCGCTGAACTGAATGACTGGGAGCGGACAGTGGTTGAGACTGAATCGACAAGGCCGGGATTCTCATTCTGGTATCGCAACCCGCAGCAGCCTGGACAGGCTTCGCTGGGAATTGCCTATAAAAAGGCCGAGCAGTATGCAATCGTTCGCCCAGACTTCCTGTTCTTCGCTGAGCAGGATGGTACGCTCGTAGTCGATCTGGTTGACCCGCATGGTCTGCATTTGAGTGATGCGCTTGCCAAGCTGCAAGGCTTGGCACTGTACGCAGCCAGTCATGCCGATGCTTATCGGCGGATCGAGTCCATTGCCCAGGTGAAGGGCAGCGACAAACTGCGCGTGCTCGACTTGAAACGGCCGGAAGTACAGGATGCTATTGCCATGGGCCAGGATGCAGAGGTTCTGTTCAGCAGCGGGTTGGCAGATGATTACCAGTGACCGTCTAAGCGCAATGACGAATCAGCACATTCGAAATAGATCGATTAGCGAAGTTATCTATGATCCAAATACCGCACAACTGGCAGGCTACGCGCGGACTCACTATAGGGCACCTCGAATAACGCGAGGTTTTCGTTGAATCCCGCCGCCAAACAATGACAGCGACCGAACTCGGTTCAATTTCTCCGGCAAATCACCGCTTTTCTCTGCGGTGTCGCCCCGTTTTCTCTTCGA
>NZ_WTVM01000005.1 GCF_012910885.1 Azoarcus taiwanensis
GGTTGGTCGTCGAGCGCGTAGTTGGGCATCACCGTAATGCCGGCCTGGGTCTGCACCGGGCGCATGGCGTCTGCGATCAGGAACACGTCCAGTGCCGGGTCGAAGCGACGGGCCACCGAGATCACGCCCACCGGTGCCGCGTAATCGACGATCTCGGCGTCCTTGAAGACGTACATCCCGACCCTGAAACCCTGCTTGCGCATCGTGCGACTCCCGAAAGCGTTTTCTGTCGGGGTCCATCTTCCGCAATGCAACAGACGGGCACCATCACCGTTGTCGTGATTCTTCTGTAGTGAAAGCACTACAGCCTGTGGTCGCGTCTGTCGTGCGTTTCGTCCACGCCGAAGGCCGCTTTCGGATATTCCGCATTGCCGCATGCCGGGTCGCGGCGTAGAGTGGATCGCCTTGCAGCGCGCCCGGGCACCCTGATGGCCGACTTTCTCAGCATTCTCGAATTCTCGTTCTCGGTCACCGGCCCGATCTTCGTGATCCTGTTGCTCGGCGTGTGGCTGCGCCGCATCGGCCTGATCACGGAGCCCTTCATCGACGCGGGCTCGAAACTGGTATTCAACGTCGCCCTTCCGGCCCTGCTGTTCATCAGCATCGCGACCACGGATTTCGACGACGCCGCCAACGCGGGACTCATCCTCTACGGCCTGCTGGCGACCGCCGTGATCTTCATCGCGCTCGAGCTGCTCGCTTCGCGGAGCGTGCATCCGCGCGAGGACCGGGGCGTGGTGGTGCAGGGGGCGTTCCGCTCCAACATGGGCATCGTCGGCCTGGCCTACTGCGTCAATGCCTACGGCGAGGCCGGTCTGGTCGCCGCCTCGCTCTACCTCGGTCTGGTCACCATTCTCTACAACGTGCTCGCAGTCATCACGCTCAACCGCTCGCTGGCCAAGCGTCGCGGCGTCGGCGGCATGGTCAAGGGCATCTTCACCAATCCACTGATCATCGGCATCGTGCTGGCCCTGCCGGTGTCCTACTTCGAGATCCGCCTGCCCTCGCTGGTGCTGCAGTCGGGTCGCTACTTCGCCGACATGACGCTGCCGCTGGCCTTGCTGTGCACCGGCGCGTCGCTCAACTTCGCCAGCCTGCGCGACGCGATGAGCAACACCTTCCAGGCCGCCGGCCTCAAGCTGGTGCTGGTGCCGCTGCTGATGACGGCCGGCGGCATCATGGTCGGCTTCCGTGGCATCGAACTGGGTGTGCTGATGCTGATGTCGAGCGCCCCGACCGCCGCCGCGAGCTACGTGATGGTGCGGGCCATGGGCGGCAACGCCACGCTCGCAGCCAACATCATCGCGCTCACCACGCTGGGTTCGATCATCGCCACCAGTGCCGGCATCACCCTGCTGCGCGGCGCCGGACTCATGTAGCTGAACGGACTCAGCGCACGAGCATGTCATGCCGCGCGGCATAGCTGAGCAGTTCGGCCATGTTGCGTACCTCGAGCTTCTCGAAGATGCGCGCGCGATAGGTCGATATGGTGTTGGCCGACAACGACAACTGCTGCGCAATCTCGGAGACCGAGCGGCCCTGCGCAAACAGCTCCAGCACCTGGAATTCCCGGTTGGAGAGGCTCTCGTGCGGTGCGCGGGCCTCGTGCTCGCGCACGCTGCGGGCCAGCAGCTCGGCAATGCTGGGGGTGACGTACAGTCCGCCGGCCGCCACCTTGCGAATCGCGGCCGCCAGGTCATCGGGCGAGCACCCCTTGTTCAGATACGCCCCGGCGCCGGCACGAATCGCGCGCACCGCGAACTGCGACTCGGGATACACCGACAGCATCACCACCCCAGTGGCGGGAAACTCGGCGCGCAAGGTCTTGAGCACGTCCAGCCCGTCGCGCTCGCCGAGCGCGACATCGAGCAACACCACGTCAGCCGGTCCGTCGCGCATCAGGCGGATCGCCGTCGGGCCGTCTCCGGCTTCACGGAAGGGTCCGATGCCTTCGCATTCCGAGAGAATCTGGACCAGTCCACGACGGATGATCATGTGGTCATCGACGACCAGCAGGTGGATGCTTCCCGCCTCCATCATGCCACCACCCCCGGCAGACGCAGACGCACCGCGGTGCCGCGCCCCGGCGTGCTCTCGATGGTGAGTTCACCGCCGATCGCGTGCGCGCGCTCCTGCATGCCCAGCAGCCCGAAGCTGGTCGGCGCCTGCGGCACCTGCATGCCACAGCCGTCATCCTCCACTTCCACCACCAAGTCGCGGCCCAGTGCCCGCGAGACGATACTCACACGACGGGCCCCGGCATGGCGCTTCACGTTGGTCAGCACCTCCTGCACGATGCGGTACACCGCAATCTCTGCGTCCCGCCCCAGCCGACAGCGCTCAACCTCTTCCGGGCAGGCAAAGGTGCAACGCAGGCCGCTGCGCGTCTGCGTCTCGGTCAGCAGCGCCTCGAGCGCTGCCCACAGGCCAAGATGGTCGAGCACGCCCGGACGCAGGTCATTGAGAATCCGGCGCGTCGCGCTCATCGCGTCTCGGCCGATATCCAGCGCCGCGTCGATGCGCTCGCTCACCTTCTCGTCGCCGGCAAGCCGCTTTCGCAACCAGTTGAGCTCGAGCTGCATCGCCGTCAGCGACGCGCCCAGATCGTCGTGAATCTCGCGCGCAATGTGCGCCCGTTCCTCCTCGCGCAGCCGGTTCATGTGCGCCGAGAGCCGACGCAGGCTGTCGCGCGTCTGGCGCAACTGCGTGTTCGCAGCCGACAACTCCGCGGTACGCTCGGCCACCCGGCGCTCCAGTTCGCCGCGTGCCGCATGCAGCGCCGCCTCGGTGCGCTTGCGCTCGGTGATGTCGGTGAACGTCACCACCGCCCCAACCACCTTGTCGCCGTCGCGGATCGGGTAGGACGCGTACTCGGCCGGAAACGCCGTGCCGTCCCGACGCCACAACACCTCATCCTCGACGCGACACCCCTCCCCTTCCTGAAACGCCTTGAAGATCCGGCAATCGTGAACCGGCATCAGGCTGCAATTGGCATGCGAATGATGGATGAGGTAGTGCATGTTGCGCCCAAGCACCTCATCCGCCTCGAAGCCCAGCATGCGCGCGCCGGCACCATTGATGAAGATGCAGCGACCGTTGAGGTCGATGCCATAGATCCCATCGCCGGTCGACTCGAGCAGCATCTCGAGCTGCCGCCGCCAAGCCGCGTGATGGGAGAGGTGGTGAAGATTCGCGAACATCGCCTGCCTGCCGGAAAGAGCCTTTACGGCACTTCGCAGTGCAAGATCGATGCCAGCCCGGGCAACGACTAAGGCCGGGGCGTCAGGCCGCGGTGTTCAGGACATTCATGCAATGGTCAGGCGAATCGAAGGGGCAGACTCATGCGCTTCATGCACCACAGGGGTGCGTGTGACCTCGTTCCAGGCACAACTGTCGGCGGCATTGGGGATCAGGAACAAGCTTACTGGGGATCCATCCTCTTGCGCAGCAAGTCCACTCGCATTGGCCGCTCGAAGCTCACCCCACCTTGTCCCATGTGAGACTCGAACAGTTGGCGAACCCGCTCACGTGTGACTGAATCAATGTCAAGCTGCGTATGGGACAGATTCATCATCCTGCGCTCGAAATCGGCGAAATCCGAAAAGGTGATCGGTGCCAGAAAGTGGATCTGATCCGCCCGCTCGTAAATTCCCTTCTCGCAGGCGCGGCCCATCGCGGCGATGGCCGCCTCGCGAACGACATTCTCATCGTGGAACAGACGCATGATCTCATTGAATTCGCCGTCGAACACCGGCTCGGAGACATACAGCAGCCCACCGGGACGCAACACGCGATGGACTTCGGCCAGGGCCTGATCCATTGCTTCGACGCGCACGTGATGCAGCGATTTGAGCATCATCGCATGGTCAAAGCTCTCGTCTGGCGCATCAATCGACTCTGCCGCCCCCCGGGAGACCGTGATCGACGGGGGCCAGTCCCGTGCGAGATTTCGCTCTAGCTGCGACTCATCGACCTCGAGCGCAACGATCTCGCGCACAGCCGTTCCTTCGGCCAAACGGCGACTCATCGCCGCGTCTCCGCAGCCCAGTTCGATGAGTCGTGCGTTCGCGAGCGGCAGCTTGTGCGTGATCAGTTCATATTCGTCGGGGATGACCTGAGGCGTTTCGGCGACCAAGGCGTTTTCACTCATCGTGCTCCCTCCAGCATTCGCTTTGCCCGTTCGACCACCGGGCGATCAATCAGCTTTCCATTCAGGCGGATCGCGCCCAATCCATCCGAGCTGGCGGACGCCTCGACCACCGACCTCGCCCACACCAGCTCTTCATCAGTGGGGCAGAAACCCTCGTTCACCGCCGCCACCTGTCGCGGATGGATGCACAGCTTGGCCCCGAAACCGAGTTCGCGCGCCAACGACACATCGCCGGCCAGGCGCTCCGCATCGTCGATGGCCAGGGTCACGCCGTCGACCGGGGCCTCCAACCTCGCCACCGCCGACGCTAGCACGATGCGAGAACGGGCGTACAACAAGGCCTCGCCCTCGCCTTCTATCCCCGTGTCCAGCTGAAAGTCGACCGACCCGAACGCCAGTCGGGTCACCCCGGGCACCTGCGCGAGTTCGAGCACCTTCCACACACCCAACGCCGATTCGATAACGGGTATCACCGGCACCCCGGCAGGCACGCGCTTCACGAAATCGGCAAGCTCGGTCTCCGCCTCCGCCTTCGGGAGCATTGCAGCGAGGACTGGTGCGGTCTCAGCAAGACGACAGTCTTCCTCGTACCATTCAGTGCCGACGCCATTGACCCTGACGCAGGCCTTGCCGCCCCGGGAGAGCCACTCGCGGACCGCCTCGCGGGCGATGTCCTTTCGTTCAGGCAGCACACCATCCTCGAGATCCAGTATCACCAGGTCCGCGCCCGATGCGGCCGCTTTGTCAAACCGCTCGGGACGGTCACCCGGAACGAACAGATAAGAACGTACAGACACCGACATCTCCTATTGATTGATCCTTCGTCTGGCTTGACGGTCCGCCTCAGGGTCGGTCCGCTGCGCACGTGTGAGCACGAGCGACATGCCAATCAGCATGACGATCAAACCGAAAGCAAGAAACCCGCTCGCGTGTTCTCCAGTCATCGACACGATGCCCGCGAACAATGGCGGTCCGGCGACCACGCCGGAGTAGGTGATAAACAGCGCACCACCGGTCATCGCGCCAGTCTGCCCAGCAGGTGCAAGGCGCGCGATTTCCGCAAGATAGACCCCGTTCCAGCCGATCGCCGTCCCCCCGAAAGCGGCGCACAAGACCAACACCCAGGCGAACGGCCATCCATGTGCGTAGACCGCCAGCAGCAGCGCACAGGAGGCCATTCCGACCGCTAGCAGGCCAAGCAGAATGCGCGACGCGATCCAGTGATCCGCTACCCAACCCCACAGCAGGCGCCCGAAGATGCCTGCAGCCTGAGCAACCGACAACACCAATCCGGCCGCGACGAGACGAAGACCGAACTCCTCGGTGAGATAAGTCACCAAGAAGGTCGTGAGGCACAGCTGCATCGCACCGAAAAAGAACGAGCAAATCGCCAAGTCCCGAACCGCCTTGTAGGCGAAGACCATCCTCAACGGACCGAGCACGCCACTGAGTGAAATCCGCCTGTGGGCGTCACGATCATCATCGAGCGCCGCGCGGATCGGTTGAGTCAGGACAGCCATGACCACACAGAACAAGGCCACCGCGAGTGCAGCACCACGCCACCCGGCAAGCAACACCATCGTCGGCACCAGCGCCCCGGCCAACATGCCACCCAGCGGCACGCCGGTCTGCTTAAGCGAGAACACGAAACCCATGCGATTGGCCGGTGTGGTGCGGGCGAGAATATGACTGCTCGCGGGCGTCACCGGGCCATAACCAAACCCGATCAACAGCGCACTCAGCACGATCGCCGCCGGCACACCCACGGTCGCCAACGCCAACCCGGCCGCACACAGAATCAGACAGGCCTGGCTGATCCGGATCGCACCAAAACGGCCAATGAGATCCCCACTGCCCAGACTGGACAGCATGCTGCCGATGTACACGAGGCCCACGAACAAACCAATCAATGATGCCGGAACGCCGATTTCGGCCGCAGCAGCGGGCGCGAGCACCGGCGGCGTCAGCGAGGCCATCGACACGAGCGCCTGAATGCCCAGCGTGATCAGCAAAGGCATCAGGCCAACCTGAAGCGCGGGTTTCACCTCGAATCGGCCCCGCCCACGCGCTCGAGGCGCTGTGTGGTCGAATAGCTGAAGCGGTCACCCGGATGCAGGCTGACCGCCACCTCGAAGAGCTCGTCGTTCGTCGCGAAATACTTGCGCACAACCTTCAGTCCGGCCGCACCGGATTGGGTGCCAAGCCTCGACGCCGCCCCCTCGTCGATCAGCACCGCGCTGATCTCCTGGCGGACTTCGACCACCCTCACGCCATACTTCTGTTCGATGATCGCGTAGATCGGCAGCGACGGGTCTCCGAGCTCTTCGACGACGCCACGATACTGGCGTGCGATGTAGACGTCCGTCAGCGACAAGGGAAGGTCCTCGTCCGGAATGTAGCGCTCGCCCTTGATTTGCAGCCACGCCTGGCCGACCCGACATTCGAGCAGATCGGCCAGACTCTCGTCGGCGATCACGTCCTCGCTGGCGCAAATCTTCAAGCGCACGTCGCGAACATACTGGAACAGGTCGGAAATCCCCTCGCTCGCCTGCACGTATCGGGACGCGATCTGATTCGCCTTGACCTTCGTCCCCACGCCCGGCTGACGGGTGACCAGCCCGAGCTCAAACAACCGCCGAACCGCCTCGCGGACCGTGTGCCGACTTACGTTGAACTGCTGACACAGCTCGTGCTCGGTAGGCAACAGGCTGTCGACCGGATACCGGCCACCACGAATGTCGTCGATCAACGCCTGTGCCAACACCAGATACCGCGGCTGACCGGCCGCGAGGAGGTTCGGGGTGAAGTTCGTCATATCACCTTCTCGGCTTCCAGTGACGCGATCCATTCGTCGTCGTCACGAATTTCCCTGAGGATGTCGCGGGTGTTCGCGCCGAGCCCGGGAGCGGGACGAACCGGCAAGGTCTCTCCCGGGCATCGGATCGGGCACGCGAGCGTCTTGATCGACCCGCGCACCGGGTGCGGCACCTCGACGACGATACCCTGTTCGCGTACGTACTCGTTATCGAGCGCCTGGGCGACATCATATACCGGGGCCGCTGGTACTTTGCCTGCGAGCTTCTGCATCCACTCCGCCGTGGTCGCGCTGCTGAGCACCTCGTCGAGCGCGTCGGTCAACTCGTCCCGATGCGCGAGCCGCGCCTTGAAGTCCGCAAAACGCTGCTCTGTCGCCCACTCGGGCCTGTCGATCGCATCGGCAAGCACACCCCAGAACTTCTCCTTGTTGCACATGATGAAGATCCAGCCATCCTTCGTCTTGTATAGCTGACTCGGAGTCAGCGAAGGGTGGCTCGAGCGGGGCGCGCGCGAGGTGGTGACGCCCTCGTTGAGATACCAAGTGCCGACATAGCTCAGGTTGTGCATCGCGACTTCGAACAGATTGACGTCCACATCGCGTCCTACTCCGCTCTGGCGCGCCCCGAGCACGCCCGAAACCAGCGCCAGTGCTGACATCGTGCCGGTCATCATGTCGATGATCGACAGTCCGAAGCGGGCCGGAGGGCCACCCGGCTCGCCGGTCAGCGACAGGTATCCCGCCTCGGCCTGCATCAGATAGTCGTAGCCGGGCCAGGCAGCACGCGGTCCGCTGCGCCCGTAGGCCGACAGATGCGCGCAGACGATCCGCGGATTGTACGTTTTCAGTTTGTCGTAGGTCAGACCGAGTTTTTCGGGCAGGTCGCCCCTGAGATTGTCGAAGACCGCGTCGGCTCCTTTCACCAATTCGTGCAGCACCGCTTTCCCCTCCGGCTTCTTGAGGTCGAGCGTCATGCTCTTCTTGTTCCGGTTGAACGACTGATGAAAGTGGCTATCACCTGGCGCGAAGAAGTGCGGCCCTACGCTGCGGCCCACGTCGCCTCCGTCACCCGGGTTTTCGATCTTGATCACTTCAGCCCCGAGATCGGCCAGATGCTGGGTACCGAACGGGCCTGCACCATACTGCTCCACGGCGATGATGCGAACGCCTTCAAGCGGGAGACTCATGCCGGATTCCTCTCGATCAATTGCTTGGCGATGATGATTCGCTGCAATTCGTTGGTGCCTTCGCCGATGGTCAGCAGCGGCGCGTCGCGGTAATAGCGTTCGATGTTGTATTCCTTCGAGTACCCGTACCCGCCGTGGACGCGCATCGCGTCCATTGAATTGCGCACCGCCGCCTCCGTCGCGAAGTACTTGGCCATGCCCGCCTCCATGTCGCAGCGCTCTCCCCGATCGAACGCCCTCGCGGCCGATTCCACGAGCAGACGGGATGCCTCGACTCGGGTCGCCATCTCGCCCAGCATGAGTTGAATCGCCTGATGCTCGCAGATCGGCTTACCGAAGGTCTTGCGCACTTGGGCATAGGCCACCGATTCCTCGAGCGCGGCACGCGCGACGCCGACGCCACGCGCTGCGACATTGATCCGGCCCAGTTCGAGGCCGGAGAGCACTTGCTTGAGGCCAACGCCTTCGACACCGCCGATCAGGCGGTCGACCGGCACGCGGTAGTCTTCGAAGACCAGTTCGCAGGTGTCGATGCCGCGATAGCCCAGCTTCTCCAGCTTGCGCACGACTTTGAAACCCTGGCCCTTTTCGGCCAGCAGCAGACTCATCCCCTTGTGACGCGGATTGGCGGTCGGATCGGTCTTCACCAGCAGGGCGATGCAGTTTCCGTACATGCTGTTGGTGATCCAGGTCTTCGCGCCATTGACCACGTAATGGTCACCGTCACGTTTGGCGACGGTGCGGATCGCCTGCAGGTCCGTGCCGGCATCCGGTTCGGTCAGGCCGATGCCGCCCCGCAACTCACCGGTAGCAAAACGCGGCAGGAAATAGGCCTTTTGCTCCGGCGTGCCATGGCGCTGCACAGCCGAGGCCATGATCAGATGCGAATTGATGATGCCGGACAACGACATCCAGGTGCGCGCGATGCGCTCGACGATCTTCGCGTAGGAGGAGGTGGACAGCCCCAGGCCGCCGTATTCCTCAGAGATGATGCAACCGAACAGCCCCATCTCCTTCATCTTTTCGACGATCTCGCTCGGGTAGACGTCGTGGTGTTCGAGCTTCTGGACGAACGGGCTCACCTCGGTCTCGAGGAAGCGGTCAATCATGTCGAGAATCAGGTTTTCCTGTTCGTTGTTCTGGTCGAAGTTGTCGCTCATTTCGTTACTCTCAGTCAGGTTTGTGGGTCAGGCGCGGCCACCGAGGCCACGCGAAAGTTCGTTCGCCTGCATGTCGTCGAGGGCGAGAATGGATTCGAGCACCTGCATCGCGCGCGCCTCGGAAACCGCCATGCGCGCGTTCTCCAGGTACTTGGAGACGATGTCGTCGGCGCTGAGAGGTCGGTCGGATGCACCACGGTTGATGTGCTCGCGGTGGCGCAACTCCCGCCCATCCGTCAACGTCACGATCACCTCTCCGGAGTAGTACTTCGGGAAGGCCGACTCAGGATCGATCTCGTACTTCACCTTGCCGGCCACCTCGAGGGCGACCGGGTCGGCGAGCGCGTCCGGCTCGAGCTCCCCGAGCCCGAAGCGGCCACGCACAAGCCCCGAGGCCACCGCGTAGGGAATACTGAACTGGGCGTCGTAGCTGTTCTGCGGCTTCTGCTTGTTGGCCACGGGTTCGCACACCGTCTTGATGACCTCGGACGGGATCAGTGCGCGTACGCTCGCAATGTCTCCGGCCTCGATACCATGCTCGCGTCTCAAGGACACCGCGGCGTCCGCGCAGGCATGTGTGAAGTGGCAGGCCGGCAATGGCTTTACCGCCACCGCCGACACCTCCCAGGTTTCACCCAGACCCTCGCTTGCCAGCGAGTAGTCGCACTGTTCGGCCAGCGAACCCAGGTGGCTATTGAACAGGCCGAAACGCCCCTCGTAGGCCGCCTGGGGTCCGATGAAACCATTACGCGCCAGGGCGGCGGCCGTAATACCCGCGGCGCCGGCCCAACCGGGGTGCATGCGCTTGGTCCAGGCCCCGTCCTGCAGGAACTCGAGGCTTCCCGACGCTACCGACAAGGCGATGCCCTGTGCCATGGAGAGCTGACGTTCGTTCAAGCCACGCAGGCGGCCCGCGATCAGCGCGCATGCGAAGGTGCCGATCAGACCGGTGGGATGGAAACCGGTCTGGTGGAAACCACCCTTGGCGACCGAACCAAGTCGTGTCGCCACCTCCATGCCAATCACATAAGCCGTGACCAGTTCGCGACCCGACAGCCCACCCGCCGCAGCGACCCCGAGTGCGGTCGGGAAGCAACTCGCGGTAGCGTGGATCACACCGCGGGTGTGGGTGTCGTCATAGTCGAGACCATGTACCAGCAGCCCGTTCATCAACACCGCGTCTCGCAACGCCAGACGAGTGCCGAAGCCGATAACGTCGATGTCGCCGCCACCGAACTCGCTCACGGCGGAGAGCGTGCGATGTGCGAATTCGTACTGAGTGGACGCGAAGGCAATGCCGACCGCATCCAGCATCAGATAACGTGCACGCTCACGCACCGCCTGTGGGACATCTTCATCCCTGAGCTCGCTGGCGAAGCAGGCGAGCGTCTGCGCGAGCGTGGTGTTGCTCTTGCTGTCGGGAAGTGTTTCGTTTCGAGTGTTCATGATCTTGGGTTCCTTGTTCAACGAAGGAGAAACAGGGATATGGCAGGCACGTAGGTGATCAGCATCAAGCCGATGACGCGGACGGCGTAGAAGGGCAGTACCCCGCGTGCGACTTCATGCACCGGAATCTTCGCGATGCCGCTCATGACGAAGAGATTCAGCCCGATGGGCGGCGTGAGGGTCGCGATCTCGACGTTGGCCACCATGATCACAGCGAAGTGGATAGGATCGATTCCGAGCGCGATGGCGATCGGGAACAACAGCGGTGCAGTCAGGACGATCAGGGCGATCCCGTCGAGGAACATGCCGAGGATGAGCAACACGACGTTGACCACAAGCAGGAACTGCCAGGCGCTCATCTCCATGGCGGTGATGTAGCTCACCAGCTGGGCCGACACACCCATCCGCGCAAGCATGAAGCCCACCAGACTGCCACCCATCACGACCGCGAAGATCATCGTCGTCTGCAGCAGCGAGTCCTTGGCCACGCCCCACATCCCGCCAACCGTGATGCTGCGATAGACGAACAGACACAGCAGCGCAGCATAGGCCGCCGCGAAGGCCGACACCTCGGTCGGCGTCAGGAAGCCGGTATAAATGCTCCCCAACACCAGCACCGGCATGGCCAGTGCCGCCGTGGCACCTGGCAGCCGCCTGCCGAAACCGCGCCAATCAGGCCGAATCGCCTTGGCGCCATAGTTGTTTCGCTTGGCGAAAAACACCGTGGCGATCATCAACATGATCGCTTCCATCAGACCCGGCAGCAGACCCGCGATGAAGAGCTTGTCGACCGGCAGGCCAACGATCGAACCGATCAGGATGAAGGCAAGTGACGGCGGAATCATGAGACCAAGAGTTCCGCCGACGGCGACGATGGCAGCCGAGAAACGCGCGGGATACTTCTCGCGCTTCAGCCCTTCAACCGTCGACGCCCCGATGGCTGCGGCCGATGCCACGCTCGAACCCGATACCGCGGCGAAGAACACGCTGGTGATCAGCACGGTGAGGGCCAAGCCGCCCTTTACCGCACGAACCACACTGCCGACCAGTTCGATCATGAGGTTCGCGATCTGCCCCTTCATCATCAGGTTGCCGGCAAGCACGAACATGGGAATGGCCATCAGCGGATAGCTGTTGACCGACTTGAAGGCAGTCTGGGCGATCACTGTCGTCGGCACGCCGTCGAACAGCAGCACCAGTCCGGCCGTGACCAGACCGAGGGCGACCGCGACGTGCGTGCCGAACGCCAGGAATACCAGCGTGACCGCCAGTGCAATGAACATCAACAAGGTCTTGTCTCCTAGAGTTCGGATCCGGTCGGACCGCTAGCAGCGAAGGGGTTTTCGCCCTTGAGCGTTCGCAAGAGGCAGGAAAGGTAGTAGGCGAAGAAGAGCACCGCACCGATCGGCATTGCCAGAAACAGCGCCCAGAGCGGCAGATCGAGGTTCGACTCTGTCATCATGCCCATGGTGTAGTAGCGCTGGACCTGTGGGAGCGAGGCGTAGAACAGAACGCCGCTGAATCCGAGACCGGTGAGGCTGGCCAGGAAGTGACAGACCTGCTGAGCCCGTCTCCCCAGCCTCTCGACCAGCAGATCGGTTCGGATGTGGTGACCAGCCGTGCCGGCTGCTCCGACGGTCAGAAAGAATGCCCAAACCATGAGGTAACGAACCGCCTCCTCGGCCCAGAAGTAACTGGTATTCAGAAAGGCCCGGCCAACGGCTTCGTACAGCATGATCACGGTCGCCGACAGGAACAGCACGGTCGCCCCGCTCAGCAGAAGGCCCGACTCGAAGCGGTGCCAGAGCCCGGGCCGGCTCGGCCGGCCCGTCTCTTCGTCACGTTCAGTTGCCGACGCCACAGCGCGCTCCGAGTGCGTTGAATTGCTCCACCACGTCGCCATAACGTTCGGAGAACAGTTTGGCGTTCTCCTGCGACAGCGCCTGCCAGCGCGCACGCTCCTCGTCGTCCGCGACATGGAAGACCGCGCCTTGGTCGATCATCTTCTGAATCAGCGCGTCGTCATCGACTTTCACTTCCTGCCACTGGCGTGGCGAGATGTCGGCGATGGCATCAACGATCGCGGCACGATGCGCCTCCGGTAGCCCGTCGAACCATCCTTTGTCCACTGTGATCGCGTAGGTCGAGAGCGAGAAGCCCGGCACGTACCAGCCATACTTGCCGGTCATGCCAATCATCTCCGCCCAACCGGCCGGCGAGGTAAAGATGCCGTCGATCGCACCCTGCGCCAGGGCGGTACTCATCTCGGACGCCGCCATCGACACCGGACTGACCTGCAGGCTGCGCATGGTCTCCTGGAACACGCGGCCACCGGTCACACGGATCTTGGCGTTTCTCAGATCCTCCATTCGCGTGACCTCGCGATCGCGAAACACGAACATCAGATCGGAGGTGCGCAGGAAGCCAAGAATGCGCAGGTTCCGCGGTTCTACGTACGAGGACATCAGTTCGGTGATGCCGGACGCGAAGCACGCGTTGTTCATCATGTCGTCGCTGAGCGAGAACGGGAGATTGATGACCCCAGTGCGCGGTTCGATCGTTTCCGTCCGGACCGCAACCGGCCAAACCATGTGCACAGCGCCGGTACCCAGCGCTGCGAGGGCGTCCTGGTCGCTGTAGAGCTGCCCGGCGGGGAAGATCTTCACCGTGACCTCGCCGTTGGAGCGCGCCGCCACCTGCTCGGCGAACTCGTTCATGTAACGGGTTTTCCAGTGTGTGGCGGCCACCTCGCTGGGCAGCACGAGTTCGGTCGCGATGACGTTCTGGGCCAGCAGCGCGCCGGAAATAAGCGAAACGCCGGCGATAAATCGGGTGAATCCTTTCATTGATGTCTCCTCGTTTAGTTTGTTCGGATCAGTGACCCGTTGATTGCTACCGGGACCATCGTTCAGCCCCAGCTCACTTCAAGTCGAAACCGTGAGCGACGGTCAGTAACCCGCAGCCTCGTCGATGTTTCCTTCGCGCATCTGGATGAGTACGTTCCGCTCGAAGCTCATGAACACCGTGCCATCGGCCTTCTTGCCGATCGTGCGCACGGTGACGATGCCTTGCCCGGGGCGCGACTTCGACGCCCGCTTGGCCAGCACCTCGGATTCGGCGTAGATCGTGTCGCCGGCGAATACCGGGGCGATCAGCTTGATGTCGTTCCATCCGAGGTTTGCAATCGCCTTGCCGCTAACGTCGGGCACGGTCATGCCAAGCACCACAGCCAGCGTCAGGCCGCTGTTGATGAGCAACTTGCCGAACTCGCTTTTCTCCGCGTAGGCGGCATCGCAATGCATCGGGTGGTAGTTCATCGTCATTAGCGAGAAGTGAATGTTGTCAACATCCGTCATCGTCCTGCCCGGACGGTGCTCGTACACGTCGCCGATCTCGAAATCTTCGAAGTACCGGCCGATCTGCCCCCGGTAGCGCTGTTCGCCGACTTTCTTCAGACTCATTTGTGGTTTCTCCGTATTCCTCTGCGTTTTTCTCATTGGGATGGCGCGATCCTCGCGCTCACCTCACTCCCCACCCGGACTCAGTTGCCCAGGCAAACTGCGTTCAACCGCTCGAGCGCGGCCACCGCGTCGGCGTTGGCACTCACATACTCGGCGCTGGCCTGCTGGAATACCTCGCGTAGCCTTTCCACCTCGGCCGGGTCGACGACGCGGTACTGCGAACCCTGCGCGACCATCTGCTCGATGAGTTCCTTGTCCCTGGCCACGGTTTCCTGCCACTGACGCTCGATGATCGAATCGACCACCTCCGAGATCGCGTCGCGATGCCCCTCATCGAGCCCGTCGAACCAGGTCTTGTCGACGACCACGGGAGAAGTGGCCAGCGACATACCGGGGAAAAGCGCGCCGTACTTCGCCGAGGTACCCAACACATCCACCCACCCCGCGGGCGACGTCATCGCCCCATCGATCGCACCCTGCGCCAACGCGACCGACATCTCGGACGCCGCCATCGAAATCGGGCTGGCCTGCACTGCACGCATCGCATCGAGCATCACGCGACCGCCGACGACGCGGATCTTCTGGCGCCGCAGATCGGCGACGCTCTGGATATCCTTGTCGCGCATCAGAAAGACGAGTTCGGCAGTTCGCAGAAAGCCGAGAATCGTCATGCCTGCAGGCGCGAGATAGCCGGAAATCTCCTCCGCGAGACCGTCGGCGAAGCACTCGTTGGTCATCTGCGCTTCGGTCAGACCGAACGGCAGACTCAGCACACCGGTGCGCTTGTCGAATAGCTCCAGCCGGGAGGCGACCGGCCAGACCATGTGTACCGCGCCCGTGCCCAACGCGGCCAGGGCGTCGCGGTCGTTGTAGAGCTGCGACACGGCAAAGTACTTGCCGGTCACCGCGCCGCTCGTGCGGGCCTCGATCTCCTCAAGAAACTGAACGATGTATGGGCTTGGATTCGTCGTGAGCGGAATCTCGCTCGTGATGACAATCTCCACGGCCTGCGCCGGAGCCGACACCAGACCGATTACCGCCAGCGCGGCCACGAGGGTTTTCTTCATGTGCTCCTCCGTTATTCGTACTTGCTGAATGTCCCCGCCATCACGACTTTGGGGGCGAATGCAGATGCCAGTCGCTGATGGACTGAAAGATGTGACCGATTGCCAGAAGACGTTCCTCATCGAACGCCCCACCCACGAACTGCACACTCAGTGGCAGTCCGTCCGAATCGACACCGGCTGGCAATGACAGGGCCGGAAGACCCAGGTAGTTGATGCCACGCGTCCAATACGAGAGCTTTCCGAACTCTCGTTCAAGCTTCAGGTGGTCGTCCCCGACCGTGTCTTTGATGCGCGGTGCGCCCGCTGGAGTCGTCGGAAGCAACAAGGCATCGATGCCCTCCAGCGTCTCGCGCATGAAGCGGCGCAAAAGGGGGGCACGCAGGCGTTGTGATTCGTGATAGTCGAGCCCAGTGACGAGTAAACCCCTGGACAGACGGCGACGAACCTGACGACCGAACACTTCGGGCCGTTTGGCCAAATCATGACGGTGGACCGCCGCCGACTCCACCGCCAGCAGCACCGAAGCCAGGTCTCCGTAGAGCCCCAGATCGGGCAGATCGACCTCGACAAATCGCATGCCCACCTCAGCGAGTTCGCCTCGCACACGTTTCAGGGACGCGAGCATTTCGGAACTCAAGTATTCGCCTGAAACGAGCCGCGGGACGGCGACGGAGAAGTCACCCGCCTTTCGGCCGAGCCAACCTCCTGCGCGAACCGGCAGATGCACGCACGATGCGTCGGACGGATCGGCACCAGCCATCGCGGCAAGCGCTCTGCCACACAGGTCGGCACTCAAACCCAGAGGGCCAATGCAATCGAGACTCGGTGACAACGGCATTGCACCGGCGACACTCAGGCGAAACTGTGTTGGCTTGAGGCCGGTCACCCCGCACAACGCAGCGGGCAGTCGCACCGACCCCCCGGTGTCGGAACCGATTGCCAGTGGCACCTCGCGTGCGCCCACCACCATGCCGGCCCCGCTCGAACTCCCCCCGGAAACCCGCTGCGGATCGTGAGGATTGGTGCCGTGGCCGAGCTGGTCGTTGAGACCGGTGGGCGACATTGCGAACTCAGCCATGTGCAATGCACCGATCACGACGGCACCGGCTTGTTCGAGCCGGCTGACGATGGTCGCATCCATACCCGCAGGCGCTTCGTCACGCCGGACCGTCGAGCCCCAGCTGGAAACACGACCTCTGCGGTCGAACATATCCTTGAGCCCCACGGGCACGCCGTGAAGCACGCCAACCGCGGCGCCCGTCGAGCGGTCCTCGTCCAGCTTGACCGCCCGCGCAAGCGCTTCGTTCCGGTCCAGGCTCATCCAGGCGGATGGCGTTGTCCGACCGGCCGCAATCCTCGCGAACGACTCACTGACTGCATCCAGGGCACTTCCGCTGGAGATTGACGCCGGTGCCACTTGAGCACCTGTCACAGCCGGCATGGGCTGTCGGCGTGTTGCCAACAGCACTTCAGCGAAGGGTTCGCAGACATCCACTGCCCTCAGGCGCGTCGCCGCGGACGCCACCACCGAAGACAGTCTCGCAACCGCGCTTTGAACGTCTACCCGGTCTTCCGCTGGAATTTCCAACGCCATCTCGCTCCTCCCGGTGCCCGTTTGCAGTGCATCGATGGCACTGCGTTTATGCCGGACATCCGTATGTCCGTTTGTCCGGACCAATAATCCTAAATCACCCCACCTTTGTCAACCACATCCGTTGCTTTTGTTTGACCCTGTCGTTCGACCCGGACTGACGTCGGAACGACTGCTCACGGTTTCATCCTCGAAGCGGTCGCCGAGAAGACCGAGCAAGCGGAACGTCGTGCTGATTTTGATTCGGTAGCGGAAGCTCGCTATGCCCGCATTGTGGCCACCGGCAAGACCATCCCGTGGCAGGAAATGCGCGGCTATCTGGAAGCGCACATGGCCGGCAAGGTAGCGAAGCGCCCCGTTGCGCGCAAGCTGGCACGCTGAAGGTGTCCCGCATCGGGTTGGCACCGGAGGTTGCAGAAGACTTTGATCGCGTCCTCGATCACCTGACCCACTATGAGGTGGAAAATCCTGGGCTGCGTATTGGCGAGATCATTGCTGTCTTGAACATTCTGGCGCAGAACCCGTTGATCGGTCGCCTGGTGGCGAATGCCAAGCGCGAACTGGTGATTGGCCGTCGTTCCCTTGGGTATGTAGCCTTGTATCGCTACGTGCCCGAGATCGATACGGTGTTCGTGCTGTCCTTACGCAGCCAGCGCAAGGCCTGCCACTCCGAACGAAACCCTGCCGGGTAAGACTCATGCCACCGTATCGGCGTCACCGACTTTCGCGGTAGGCCTTGACGCTCCCAGCAGCAGGTGCCGAATCAGTTAAAGGTCATTCGCGTTACCAGATTCTTCGATACCGCTACGTCTGCATCTGGCCGGCTGCCACCGTCCAGCGGTAATGCCACGGAAAGGACGTTTAGCTTCGTGAAGCGGCCCGTAAAACCTCGGTCTCGGAGTGCCGGGCTCAAGTAGCTTTCCAGCACCCCAACACGTTCAACTCCATTACTACGTTGTCAGCCTTGATGAGCCTGGAAGCGTGTCGCGAAGCCAAGCAATCCGCCGGCGCACATCGCGGACTTCCCGAATCTCGCCGAGTCCGCGCATCAGCATGACGGCGTAGGCGCACACCACGAAGAGGGTAATCAGGGCCGTGCGTGGAGACGCCAGGCCAAGGATGTCGGCAAGCTGCAAGTACAGCGTGCCCGACACCATCCAGAGCATGAGCATCAGCATGAACACCGCGGCTTCTGCAAAGGGCATGAAGCTCATCGCCGCGATCTCCTCGGGGGTGGAGGGCGGACGGCGAAAGTCGGCAATGCGCAGGCCGTACTGCACGCTCAGACTCAAGCCCATCAGTAGCAACATGTCCGGATCGCCTGCGGGCTGTACCGGGTGTCGAAAGCGTGGGTTCGCCGACCAAGGATCCAGTGCGACCGCGGATCGCCGTCTCACCAGAGCGCCAAGCTGCCACGTGATCTATGTTGAATAGTGGCCATGTGGAACGAAACAGGGTTCCTGACGCCCTTCCCCAACCGATGGGGCACACAGATGAACCGCATCGTTCGTTGCATGTGGTTCGACCATGCCGCAGAGAGCGCAGCGCACTTTCACACCTCGAAATTGCTGCGCTGAAGCGGGCGCATGGGAGCGGAAGAAGCTGGCACCAATTACAACAGAGAGGAGAACCCCATGAAACTGCGTCACTGGATTGCCGCCATGGTCGTCGTTGCAACGATGCCAGCCCTCGCTTCGGTGGAATCGCGCGAGATCACGCTGGAAGACGGGCTCGGCTCCGCCGTGCTCTACGCCTCCGGCAAGGCCGAAGCGGGCCCCGGCGTCATCGTCATCCATGAATGGTGGGGGCTGAACGACTACGCCCGCGAACGCGCCCGCCTGCTAGCCGAGGCCGGCTACACTGCGATCGCGGTCGACATGTACGGCCACGGCCACGTCGCCGATCACCCAAGCGACGCCCAAGCCTTCATGCAGGCAGCGCTGGCCGAGCCGGAGAAGATGGGCGCCCGCTTCGACGCCGCGCGCGCACTGCTTGCCAGCGAAGCGAGCGTCGATAATGCGCGCATCTACGCCATAGGTTACTGCTTCGGCGGCGCAGTGGTGCTCCACCAGGCACGCATGGGGGCGGACCTGGCCGGCGTAGCGAGCTTCCATGGCAGCCTCGGCACTGACAATCCGGCCCAGGCCGGCAGCGTCAATGCGCGCATCCTCGTCGCCACCGGCGGCGCCGATCCGATGGTCCCGCCCGATCAGGTTGGCGGTTTCGTCACCGAAATGATGGCCGCCGGAGCCGACCTGACCCTGCTCAGCTACCCCGGTGTGTTACACAGCTTCACCAACCCCGGCGCCACCGAGATCGGCAACCAGTACGGAATGCCCCTCGCGTATGATGAACATGCCGACCAGGACAGCTGGCGGGCGCTGATGGACTTCATCAGGTAGCGCATCCGCGTGCGCCCGGTGCTCACAGGTATAGAGACGCCGTACTGCCAGCATTCGTGGATTCCATTGGCGCGAAGCGCGGGCATTGTTTACCATCGTATCTGACCCCTCGCAATCGATCCACGGGCGGCACCAGCGCGCCCTCAAACCACCATTCAGGAGAATCCGGCATGGAAATCGATATCGGCATCAACAAGAAAGACCGCGCCAAGATCGCAGATGGGCTGTCGCGCCTGCTGGCCGACACCTACACGTTGTACCTGACGACTCACAACTTTCACTGGAACGTCACCGGGCCGATGTTCAACACGCTGCATCTGATGTTCGAGCAGCAATACAATGAACTCGCGCTGGCGGTGGATGCCATTGCCGAGCGCATTCGTGCTCTGGGCTTTCCCGCACCGGGCACCTACGCCGAGTTCCAGAAGCTGGGCAGCCTGAAGGAGCCGGAGGGCGGGCTATCGGCCAAGGATATGATCAAGCATCTCGTGCTCGGCCAGGAAGCGGTGGTGAAGACCGCGCGCAGCATCCTGCCTGCGGTCGACAAAGCCTCCGATGAGCCGACGGCCGACCTGCTGACCCAGCGTATGCAGGTACATGAAAAGACTGCGTGGATGCTGCGCAGCCTGCTCGAGAGCTGAGCGCCCTCAACACGAAGAAGCCCCGCGATGCGGGGCTTTTTTTCAGCCCCCGTGCGGGCGCAGGATCAGGGTGTTTCCGCGCTGGGTGAATTCCAGATGCTTCAGCACACTCATGCCGAGCAAAACCTGTTCGTCTCGAAACCCCGGATTGAGATGGCTGCGGACGTTGTGGATCCGGAATGGCCCGAGGCCAAGTTCGTCGATCGTCGTCGCACGTACCGTCACCGCACCGTTGGCGGTCATCACCTGCATTGGCGCCCCGGGCGTCAGTCCGAGGTTCGGTCCGAGGTGGGCCGGCACCGAGACCTGGGTCGCGCCGGTATCGAGCAGGAAGACCACCGGCTGGCCATTGATGGTGCCGGGCGCGACGTAGTGCCCGGCGCGGTTGCGCGTCAGCACCAGTTCGCTGCTGTCGCCCTGCACCGAGAGGTTGCGGTTGGGGTTCTCCCGTCGGTCGAGCGCATCGTCGAAGAACAGCCACAACACGGCTAGCGCCGCCAGCCAGGCCAGCACGATCATGCCGCGCCCGATGCGGCGCTGGGTTGTCGTATCGTCGCTCATGATCATCAGACCGTCACGGGCGGCTTAGGGTTCTGATTCAGTCGAGCACCTGCCCGTGCTCGCGGGTGGCATGGAAGCCGACCTTGGGCCATTTTTCCATTGTCACGTCGAGGTTGTAGCGGGTACTCGCAAGATACACGGGATTGCCATCGACATCCTTGCCAAGCCGGATCGCCTGTTCGCGCTCGAAATTTCGGCGGGTGATCTCGTCCGGAAAGGTGAGCCAGCGGGCGGTGTAGATCTCGGCCGACTCGAAGATCGCATCGACCTTGTACTCATCCTTCAGGCGCTGAGCGACCACCTCGAACTGCAGTTGGCCGACCGCGCCGAGCAGCATCTGGCCGCCCTCCTGCTCGAAGACCTGGATCGCTCCTTCCTCGCCCAACTCCTGCAAACCTTTCTGCAACTGCTTGGTCTTGAGCGGGTCGCGCAGGCGCGCGGCACGGAACAGTTCCGGCGCGAAGTACGGGATGCCCTTGAAGCCCAGGTTCTCGCCCTCGGTGAGCGTGTCGCCGATTTGCAGCTGGCCATGGTTGTGGATGCCGATGATGTCACCGGCCACACCGTCTTCCTTGTGCACTCGCTCATTGGCCATGAAGGTCAGCGCGTTGGCGAGCTTCATGTCGCGACCCAGACGCACATGCTTGACCTTCATGCCCGAGGTATAGCGCCCCGAGCAGATGCGGAAGAAGGCGATGCGGTCGCGGTGCTTGGGGTCCATGTTGGCCTGGATTTTGAACACGAAGCCCGAGAACGGTGCTTCGGCCGGCTCGACCATCCGCTTGCCGGCATCACGCGGCTGCGGTGCCGGCGCCCAGTCGATGAGCGACTGCAGGATCTCCTGCACGCCGAAATTGTTGATACCGGAGCCGAAGAACACCGGCGTCTGCCGGCCAGCGAGGAAATCTTCGAGCGAGAATGGTGCAGAAGCGCCGCCGATGAGTTCGACGTCATCACGCAACTGACCAATCTCCATCGGAAACAGGGTATCGAGCTGCGGGTTGTCCAGCCCCTTTATGACTTCGGCGTCGACTCGTCGCTCTTCGCCCGGCGTGAAGCGCAGCACCTGGTCCTGAAGCAGGTGATACACGCCGCGAAACGCCTTGCCCATGCCCAGCGGCCAGGTAACCGGCGCGCACTCGATCTTGAGCACGTCCTCGATCTCCGAAAGCAGGTCGAAGGGTTCCTTCACCTCGCGGTCGAGCTTGTTCACAAAGGTGATGATCGGGGTGTTGCGCAGGCGGCAGACCTCGAGCAGCTTGATGGTCTGCGCTTCCACGCCCTTGGCCGCGTCGATCACCATCACCGCGGCGTCGACTGCAGTCAGCACCCGATAGGTATCCTCCGAGAAATCCTGGTGGCCCGGGGTGTCGAGCAGGTTGATGGTGTGCCCTTCGTACTCGAACTGCATCACCGAGCTAGTCACCGAAATGCCGCGCTGCTTCTCCACCTCCATCCAGTCCGAGGTCGCGTGACGCGCACTTTTGCGCGCCTTCACCGTGCCCGCGAGCTGGATTGCGCCGCCGAACAGCAGCAGCTTCTCGGTCAGCGTAGTCTTGCCCGCGTCGGGGTGGGAGATGATGCCGAAGGTACGGCGCTTCTCGACATCGCGCAGGATCTCGGGCGGAAACGGGGTGCTGGTCATGGATGGCGATCGATTGAAGGAGGGGTGGCCGACAGACATGCCGGCAGAAGGCCGGATTCTACCCGATCGACCGTGGATTGACCCTGCATGCACGCTCGGCGATGATCCTGGGAATCATGCCGCACTACCGAATCCTCCCTCTCGGCGACACGGCGCTGACCCTGGAGTTCGGCGACCGTATCGACCCCGCGCTGCAGGCCGCAGTGAGCGCACTCGACCAGGCGATTGGCGCCGCGCGGGCACAGGGGCATCTGCACGGCATCGTCGAGACGATGCCGACCTTTCGCTCACTAACGGTAATCTTCGACCCGCTCGAAACCGATCACGACCGCATCACAGAGCTCTTGAACACCTTGCCGGGCAGTAGTCTCGAGCAGCCGCTGCAAGGTCGGCACTGGTTGCTGCCCGCCTGCTACGAGCCGAGTTTCGCCCCCGATCTGGACAGCGTCGCGCACACCATCGACGGCGATACGAAAACCGTCGTGCACCTGCACAGCGGGTGCGAGTACGTGGTGTACATGCTCGGCTTTCTGCCCGGTTTTCCCTTCATGGGAGATCTGCCGGAGCCGTTGCACCTGCCGCGCCGCACCGAACCCCGGACCAGGGTGCCGGCTGGCAGTGTCGCAATCGCGACCGGGCTGACCGCGATCTATCCGTGGGAGAGCCCGGGCGGCTGGCACCTGTTGGGGCGCTGTCCGGTGCCGCTTTTTGACGCACGCCAGGAGGCACCGGCCTTGCTGCAGGCCGGTGACCATGTACGCTTCGATCCTGTTTCGGCAACGGAGTATGCGCGAATCGAACGCGCGCTCGCCGCCGGCGAACTCGATGCCAGCGCCTTTCAGACGAGCTGCGAGGCGAAGCCGGCATGAAGGCATGGCTCGAACTTACTGCCACCGGCGTATATACGTCGATACAGGATCGGGGTCGCCCCGGTTTCCGCCGCATCGGTGTGCCCGCGTCGGGCGTCCTCGACCCCGCGCTGATGCAGATTGCCAACACACTGGCGGGCAACTCTGCAGACCACCCGGTCGTCGAATGCTACGACGGCGGACAGTGCCTTGCGGCGGTCGGCGGATCGGTGCGAATCGCGGTGGCAGGGTCGGCACGCCTGGAACTGATTCGCGGCGATGAGCGTGTCACCCTTGCCGCCTGGCGAAGCGTCACGCTCGCGCCGGGTGAGCGTTTGCGCGTGGTGTCGATCGGACCCGGCCGCCTTGCGATGATCGCCATCCAGGGACTGAAGCTGGTGCCGGTGCTGGGGAGTTGCTCGACCTATTCCCGCGCGGCGCTCGGGGGACTGGCCGGGCGTGCGCTGAGCGCCGGCGACCAGCTGCCGGTGGCGACCGACGTGCCGGACGGACGCGAGCTTGAACTCCCCGCCCCCTGGACGACCGAGGACAGACCAATCCGCGTCGTACCCGGCCCTCAGTTCGATCATTTCGGTGATGCCGGCCTGGCCACATTGCTGGCCGGTGACTACCGGGTGGGCACCGCATCCGATCGCATGGGGATTCGCCTGGAAGGCCCCGCCATCGCCCATCTGCCCGGAATGGACAGCGAGATCGTTTCGGACGCGATCGTCCCCGGTGCAATTCAGGTCCCGGGCAACGGGCAAGCCATCGCCTTGCTCGCGGACGCCCAGACCGCCGGCGGCTACCCCAAGATCGCCACCATAATCAGTGCGGACCTCGATCGCGTGGCCGGAAAACCGCCGGGGGCGAGCATCCGCTTCACCGCCGTCAGCGCCGCCGAGGGTGTGACCGCCGCCCGCGACAGCGCGCAACGCCTGGCCAGGGCGATCCAGAGCATCCGTCCCTGTGCCCCGGATTCCGGGCAATCGATCGACATCGATGCCCTCTACCGCAGCAACCTGGTGAGCGGGGTCGTCGATGCAGCCCGCAGCGGCGGCGCGCAACCGGATATGACAGAATAGCCAAATGCAACTCAACCTCAACGCCGACCTCGGCGAATCCTTCGGTGCCTGGAAAATGGGCGACGATGCCGCAATGCTCGGCATCGTCGGAAGTGCCAGCATCGCCTGCGGCTTTCATGCCGGCGATCCGTTGGTCATGCGTCGCACCGTGCACGCGGCAAAGAAAGCCGGTGTGAGTATCGGCGCCCACCCTTCCTATCCCGACCTGCAAGGATTCGGTCGCCGGCCGATGCAGATGGCGGCCGACGAGTTGCAGGCAACAGTCCTCTACCAGCTCTCGGCACTGGCCGGAATTGCGCGGGTCGAGGGCATGACGATGACGCACGTCAAACCGCACGGAGCGCTCAGCAACATGGCGGCCGAGGACGAGGCGCTGGCAAACCGCTTTGCACGCGCGGTGCGCACTTTCGACGCCGAGCTCATCCTGCTCGCTCCCGCAGGCTCGAAGCTCGTGACTGCCGGGGAACACGAAGGTCTCGTCGTCGCCGGCGAGGTGTTCGCCGACCGCGCCTACAACGAACAAGGGCATCTTGTGCCGCGCAGCCAGCCGGGCGCGGTACTCACCGACACCCGGGAGTGTGTGCGCCATGTACTGCGCATGCTCGACGCGGGCGGCATCGTGTCGATGTCCGGGCGACGTCTGGCGGTGCCGTTTCACAGTGTCTGCGTGCACGGCGACAACGCACATGCGGTCGAGGTCGCCCGCGCAGTACGCAAGGCGCTCGAAGACTCTGGCTGCGAGTTGAAGCCGCTGGCCCAACTCTCAACCTTGGGCCGCCGCTGAGACAGCCTGTCGACACAACCGGGAAACACCGGTTGCGCATTATATAATCAGCGGCTAATAAACATCGAGGCGCTCGAAATGAAACTCAAGCCGCAACACATTCAGCCGGTCATCATGGCAGGCATCATGGCCTTCCTGATGACCGGCATCATCACCTGGCTGAATCTCGGTTTCCCGAGCAATTATGTCGCGCTATGGGCCAAGAACTTCATCATGGTTTGGCCGCTGGCGGCGATTGCCGCCTTCATTGCGATTCCGATAGCGCAGCGCCTGACCGTGAAGATCATGGCTGCGCTTTCCTCGTCAAAGGGCTGAGGCCCTCAGCGCTGCTTGCCGACCTGATCGCCGATCACACCGCCGATTGCGGCGCCGCCCACGGTGCCCAAGACACCGCCGTCGGTCACCACGGCACCGGCCACACCACCCACGCCGGCACCGACGACCGCGCTCTTCTGGCGCGAACTCATGCTGTCCCAGGTGGCACAGCCGGTGGTGGCAAAAACGAGAATCGCGAGGGGTAGCAGAATTCGGGTTTTCATGATCGTTCTCCTTGTTGGTGGCTGAAACCGCTACGCTGCGCGGGGCACAGCGGACACGTGATTCGGTATACCAATCAGATCACAAGCGGCAGCTCACGTTTCAACCGCTTTGTTTCAAGTTGTTGGGGCTGTAACATTCCGCTCATCTCGAGCTCCGCACCCCCACTCATGAACAACGCTCTGCGCATTTTCACCTGCGGCTCCAACTCCGCATTGACCGAAGAGATTTGCGAGCGCCTCGGCATCGATGCCAGTCCGCTCACGATCTCGCGCTTCTCCAACGACAACCTGCATGTGCAGGTTCGCGAGAACGTGCGCGAGCGGGATGTGTTCGTGGTCCAGTCCTTTTCCGAACCGGTAAGCGACCACATCCTGGAGCTGATGATCACGCTGGACGCGCTGCGCAGCGCTTCGGCACGTCGCGTGACCGCGGTCATCCCCTACTATTCCTATGCGCGATCGGACAAGAAGGATGCGCCCCGGATCTCGATCACCGGCAGGTTGATTGCCGACATGCTGGTCACCGCCGGCGCCAACCGGGTGCTGACCATGGATCTGCATGCCGACCAGGTGCATGGCTTCTTCAGCGTGCCGGTCGACCATCTCAGCGCGATCCCGATCATCGTCGACCACTTTCGCAAGACCCACGATCTGTCCTCGATCGTGGCGGTGGCCACCGACGCGGGCGGTGCGAAGCGTGTGGGCCGCTTCTCCGAGCGTCTGGGGGTGCCGATGGCAATCATCGACAAACGTCGAGTCAGCGACACCGACGTCAAACAGGGGCAGGTAGTCGGCGACGTGAGTGGTCGTGACGTGGTGATCTTCGACGACGAGATCGCCACCGCCGGCACCCTCGTTGCAACCATCGATACGCTCAAGGCCGCCGGTGCGCGCAGCATCCATGTGGGCGCAGTGCATGGCGTGCTGTGTGGTCCGGCAATCGAGCGTTTGCGCGATGCCGACATCCAGTCGATCGTGGTCACCAATACGGTTCACGTGCCCGAGCACAAGCGCCTGGACAAGATCACCGTCCTCAGCGTCGCGCCGCTGCTCGGCGCCGCCATCGAGCGCATCCACAGCGGCGAGAGCGTCGGCGCACTGTTCTGATCAGCAAGCCGTCCGGTTCAGGCGAGCCGGAAGGCCACCGAGAAACACACACCGTCGCCGCTCGGCAGGTTGTTGGCGGCCAGCTTCGCATCATGAAAGTCGGCAATGATGCGGGCGACGAACAAACCGAGGCCGAGGTGGGGTTCACCGCCGCCATCGCGCTTGCGCGCCGACACCATCGACTCGAAGAGTTGCCCCTCCAGTTCGGGCGGCAGCAGCGGGCCTCGATTCGTCACCGACAGCTTCGCGCCAGCGCCGTCGAAGGCGAGGTTGATCTCCAGCGGCGTGTCGGCCACCGCGAAGTCGGCGGCATTCTCCACAAGCTTGTCGAGCATCTGCGCGGCCAGATCGGGCGCACCGCGCACCCACACCGGATAGCCCGGCAACGATGATTCGATGCGCTGCTGGGGATATGCCATTCGATAGCCGTTCACACACTCTGCCACCACCAGTCTGAGGTCGAAGCGCTCGGTCTCGGTGGCCGCCAGCGCCTGCTCGAGGCGGGTCGCCTCGCTCATGCGCGACAGAATGCGCGACAGACGCGACAGGCCGGCGTCGGCACGCTGCATGTAGGTCTGGGCCCCTTCGGGCAGGGGTTCGGTACGCAAGTTCTCGAGTGAGGAGCGCACCACCGCGATCGGGGTGCGCAGCTCATGCGACAGGCGGCTCGCCATGCTCTCGAGGTAGTTCTGGTGTCGCGAAAGCCGTTCCAGCAGGCGAGTGAAACTGCGCGACAGATCACCCACCTCGTCACCCGCCTCGGAACCGCTCAGGTTGGGCGTGATACGCCCGCGATTGTCTATCGCGTTCTCGGCATCCGAGCTCAACCGCCTGATACGTGAAGACAGCCGCTGCGCGAAACCGAACACCAGCACAGCCGCCAGCGCGAAGCCCGCCAGCGTGAGCAGAAACAGGCGCTCCAGCGCCCGGTTACGCAGAGACAGGATCGACTGGGTGCTCTCTTCGACCACCACCGCTCCAAGCACCTGATGACCGCTCCAGATCGGGTGCGCCGCCGACACCACGACCGTTTGTCCATCGATGATTCTGCGAACACGCGAACCGGGCGCGCCCATGGTCAGCGCATCGACGATCTCGCGTCCGGTCACGACTGCATCGAGGGTTTCGACGATCTCTTCCTCCCCACCCGGTGGCGTCACCATGCGCGATAGCCAGGGGCGCCAGAACGCAGTCCAGCCAGTGGATTCCACTGCCTGCCCGACCTGCAGGTCGCCGGCCTGGGCGAGCACGCGCAGATCGCGATTGACCACCCAGATGCGCGAGGTGGTGCGCTCCAGCCCGCGCAGAATCGCCTCGACCTCTGCCACCGCGAGCGGGTCCGGGCGGGGCTGGAAAGGTGCCGGCAACGCGGGTTCGAGCAGCTCCTCGCCCGGCAGCAAGCCGCCCGATGGGCCGAAGAAAGTCCCGCCGGCGCGCGGGCGGACCCGCATCAGCAATGGACGGTCATGCAGGGCAGTGGCCACCGCCCTGGCTGTTGCCACCAGCGCCTCGCGCTGCCCCTCGAGCAGGAAGGACTCCATTTCCTTGACGTACTGATAACCCACCCAGGGCAGCGCGAGCAGCAACAGCGACAGGATCGCGAGTTTGGTGCGCAGGCGAACGCGCAAACCGAGACTCATGTTTTCAAACCTTCCAGCGGTAGCCCATGCCGTAGACACTTTCGATGCTGTCGAACCCGGCATCGACCACCTGGAATTTGCGCCGGATGCGCTTGACGTGCGAGGTGATGGTGCCGTCATCGACCAGTCTCGCGTCATGCATGAGCTGGTCGCGACTTTTCACATGGCCGGCATTGCGCGCCAGGGTGTGCACCATCCAGAACTCGGTCAGGGTCAGCGCCACCGGCTCGCCCTTCCACTCCGCAGCGAGCCGCATCACGTCCAGCGTCAGCGGACCTCGCTCCAGCCTGTCTTCCTTGGGCTGTGAATCCGCCAGCGCCTCGACGCGACGGAACAGCGCGGCCACCCTCGCCAGCAGGTGAGGCAGACTGACGTCCTTGGTGAGATAGTCGTCGGCACCGAGTCGCAGGCCCGACACGATGTCGAAATCACTGTCGCGTGCGGTGAGAAAGATGATCGGCAGCCTCATCGACATCGCACGCAGCTCGCTGCACAGGGTGAAACCGCCTTCCGGCTCGTCACCCAGGCCGATGTCGATGATGGCCAGGTCGGGCAGGCGCGACTTGAACGCCGCCAGCGCTTCCGGACGATCCGCATAGGCGGCGACATCGTAGCCCTGCCTTGCGAGGGCCTCCGCGTAGTTTGCGCGGATGGCTGCCTCATCCTCGACGATTGCGATCCTGCGTGCCATGGCATGACTTCCTGCTTGGGAGGGTTCGACTATACCAAAGCCCCGCGTTCCGGCCCGAGGGCCCCTGCGCTTGCCATTTTGCTGCCACCTTTGATCGTCACTTTGCCATGTTCCCCGCCCTGGGCTGCCCCTGTCGGGGCGTCAAATGGCTTCATCGCAAACCGCACGGAGACGATCATGAGCACCGCTACCACGACACTGAACCCGCAGGACCAGGAAGCGCCCCGCGAGCGCCCCTTCATCATCGAGCTGTTCAGTCTCATCGCACGGGTGTTCGCCACCGCCATTGCGATCAATCTCGTTTTTGCGGCCTTCGTACTGCTGCTCGCGGGCAACGCATCGGCGAAAGGTCCGGACATACTTCCGGGAGTGCACACCGTCATTGAGCGGGAGCTCCCGCCGGGACGCGACGACCGCTGTTCGGCGATGCTGGCGCCCACGGTGCTCGAACTCGCGTTGCTGCATCGCATCGGCGCCAGCCCGATGCCGCCCACCCCAATCGAGGAGCGCTGAGATGCTGACCCGCAAGTCTTGTCGCGCCTGTCGTGGCCAGGAGTTTCTCGGTGTGGAATGCGCCTGGCCCGCCACCGACTGCCTCGGCAGCATCGCCCAAGGGCGCCCCCTCCGTCGCTGGCCGCAGCGCATCGCCACGGTAGGCGCCGCAATCGCGCTGGCCACCCTGCTTGTCGCCTGGCTGGCCTGACGGCCCTAGGGCCTTTCGGGCGCAGCGAGCCTGCGATCAAGGAAGGACAACCTCGCGAGCACTCCAATCACCAGCAGCGCAAATGCAAGCCGCGCCCAGAGGATGCCGCTGAGATCGGCACCGAGCAACAGGATCAGCAAGGTGTCTTCGATCACACTGTGACACAGCCCGAGGAACCCCATGGTCAGAAACACGTCTCGCCGGCTCAACGCACCCTGGCGTGCCTCGCGAATCAGCAGGCCGGCACCGTAGCTCAGGCCAAGCGTGGTGCCGATGATGGTGATGTTGGCAGCCTCGCGCCGGATGCCGATCAGGCGCAGTACCGGTGACAGCAGCCAGTGCATCAGCCGCTCGACACCAAGCACGCGCAGCAGTCGCAGCAGCGCCATCAGCGTCGCAATCGCGACCAGAACGAACAGCAAGAGCCGAAGCTGATCCAGCGCCCAGATCGCGAGCGAATCGTCCACCGGCAAAGGCTGCCACAGCAAACGACTCTCGGCCTGAAGCGTGCCGCTGAGGCCATAGGCAAGATTGAGCATCATACCGAGCGCCAGCGCACCGCCCACCCGCAGCGCAATCGTCGCACGCCAGCTCACGCCCACCGCACGTGCGACCGCGCCCTCCACCGGTAGTGAGTGGGCGACCAGAATCATGCTGCCGAGCACCGTCACCTGCGCGACCGTCAATGGCTCATGAGCGGCATATTCCACGAAAACAATCATGCCGGTGTAGATGTTGGTCAGCATTGCTGCCGCCCACACGATACCCATGCTCTCGGGCAGTCCGACGAGCTGCATCAACGGACCGATACCCTGCGCCAGCACTGCTGTGGCGCCGACGAGGTCGAGCAGCTTGACGACGATGAGCGCCGGCACCATGACCTTGAGCAAGGTGAAATAGACCGACCACACCTCCCCGGCGAAACGCCGGACGGCCTGAAACAATGGTGTCAAAGAGGTTTCGGAGGACATGGATGCTGAAAACTGGGTGGGCTTGCCGGAGGGCTCGGAGATGAACCGGGATTCTACGCGCTCCGGCTGATCTCCGCGGCAAGCTCGGCAAGCCCATGATACATGCGATCGAGTACCGGCACGTTCACCTGAAATCGCGGATGCACAAGGTAGAGACGTCCATCATGGACATGCACGCCGCCGAATGTCGCCTGTGCGGACTCGAGAAGACGCCTGCGCTCGTGATTCAGGAACATGCGCTCACGCGCCTGATCGACCGGCCGCCTGGAGAACCTGGCCACGAGCACGCCCTCGTGCGCCGTCATGCCAACCCGGCGCAAGCCCGCCTTGCCGCTCAGTCGCGCCCAGATGCCACCGGGTCTCACTTCCAGCCCCGGCGGTGTTTCGGGCAACTCCACCGCCATCCGCAGATAGAGCCGGCGCTGCCAGGCGTTACCCAGCCAGCGGTTGTGCCAGACTTCGTCGATGACAAATGGCAAGCCATTCAGCGTGCCACGAAACACCACCTCGCCGAGTCCAGGCTGACCTTCCGACGGATCACGCCTGCGCAGACGCCGCCAGACGCCACGCAGCCGGCGAACCGTCATCGCGCCATTCTGCACGACCTCTGCGACCAGTCCCTTGCTACGGGCGTAGGCCTTCAGCATGCTCGGAGTCACCACATCGGGCCTGACGTTTCGCGGGATGGCTGACAGCAGCATGACAGCTGTGAAACCCGCGAGAAACAGCATGAACAACACCGCGAACTGTTCGGAGTCAGCCGTATCGGCAAGCACTGAGCCGGGGTAGGTCAGCAACGACAGCCAACCGAGTCGGGCGACCACATCAATCCGCAGTCGACACGCGCTGACCAAATGATCTGCATTACGCAAATTGACGCAGGTCACGGTGAGTCTCGCTCCGCAGCCTAAAATTCAAGCATAGCAGCCCGACAAGATCTTCCTGGAGAACCATCTTGAAGCTTCCGACCATCGCCTTTGCTGGATCCCTTCTCACCGTCGTACTCATTGCGGGCGCTGCATTCGGCACCCGCGGGGAACTGTGGAACTTCGCCACCGGCTTCCAGTTGCTCGCGTTAGGGCTTTGTATCGGCCTGTTCGTGCTCATGGTGGTCGTAGGCACCCTGATCTCGGCCAAGCACCGTGCGCAACGGCCGACGTCGATGATTGCCTTCGTCATCGTCATCGCCGCGCTTGCACTGCCGATACAAGGCCTGATCCAGGCGAGCAAGGTGCCGACGATTCACGACATCTCCACCGACCTGGCCGACCCGCCGCAGTTTGTCGCCGCGGCGCAACTGCGCACGGCCACCGAGAATCCGGTCAGCCATGCCGGCGAACCGGTCGCCGCATTGCAGCGTGAATCCTACCCCGACATCGTGCCGAGCTATCTGCCTGTGGGGCCGGAAGCTGCGTTCGAGCGCGCCCTGGCGGCCGCGCGCGCGATGGACTGGGAGATCACCGCCAACGACCTCCAAGCGGGCCATATCGAAGCGGTCGACACCAGTTTCTGGTTCGGATTCAAGGACGACGTCGTGATCCGGATCCGTGCCGACGGGCCGGTCAGTCGCATCGACGTGCGCTCGAAGTCACGAGTCGGCAGCAACGATCTCGGCGTCAATGCCCAGCGTATTCGCGACTACAAGGCAAAGCTCAAGGGCTGACAAAACCGGCCGCATGCGCCGCCCAGGGGAAGCGTCGTCAAGCGGCGGTCAGCACTCGCGCTCCGCCGGTCTGTGATGCGAGCATGGCAGCCGACTCGGCAGCCTGCAGACGTTCGTCGGCCAGGCATCCAGGACGCGCAGCGGTCACGCCAAGACTCAGCGAGACCGGAGCGCAATTCCAGGCTGCAAGTCGGCAAGCGAGCAGAAGACGTTCGGCCACCAGTACCGCGCCATCGGCCACGATACCCGGCAACAACAGCGCGAAGCGGCTGTTGCCGATCTCGCCGAACACATCTTCGACGCGCACATTGTTGAGCACGAGCGAGCGCAAGCGCGACAGCATGTGCCGTCGCTCTTCCAGGCCGAAGCTCTCCGTGTAGCTTGCGAGACCATCGACTGCAAGAACGCAGACCGAAACCGGAATCCCCGCCCGCAGAAAGGCATCCACCATCGCTTCCACATCCGCTCGCCCCGTGAGCATTCGCCGACTCGGCTGACTGACGACGGAAGGCTGCGCAATGGCCTCACCAGCCTCCTTGTCGGCACGACGGCGAAACGTGGAATTCGGTGTCATGGTGGACAGTGGTTTGCGCTTGCCATTGTGTTACCGGACAATGACACAGACACTCAAGCATGCGGTAGTGATATTCGCAGTCTAGATCATGTGGCAAACGATTATTTTCTGGTTCCGGGTCCTCAGACGATCCCTCTCGTACTGGCTCGATGGCAACGCTTTCGTGTTCGCTGCGGCGCTGGCTTTTTTCACGGTGTTTTCGATCGCGCCGGTGATGATCATCGCGGTCACCATCGTCGGCCTCGTGCTGGGCGAGGAAGCCGCCGAGGGACGAATCGCGGCGCAGCTCGAGGACACCATCGGCACGCAGGCAGCCGAGGCGGTACAGACCGCGGTCGCGAGCAGCCAGATCGACCAGTCCGGCCTGTTGCCGACGCTCCTCGGACTCGGAGCGATGATATTCGGCGCGACGACGGTTTTCGCGCAGATGCAGATCTCTCTGAACGCGATCTGGGGCGTGGCGCCCAAGCCAAGCCGGAGCAGCATCCTCCTGTTCATCGTGTCACGCGTGCTGTCGCTCACCGTCGTGCTGGTGATCGGCTTCATCATGCTGGTTTCGCTGCTGCTCACGGTGGGTCTGCGTGCGCTGATCGCACTCGCCGGTGACTGGCTGTGGATACCGGGTTTCATTCTGGTCGGCCTGGAGAGCCTGATCGGGCTCGCGGTCGCCACCGCACTTTTCGCCGCGATCTTCCGCGTGCTGCCAGACGTCCAGTTGTCCTGGCGCGACGTCCTTCCCGGCGCGATGCTCACCGCACTCCTGTTCTCGGTCGGGCGCCTCGGCATCGCCTTCTATCTGGCCAACACCGCAACCGCGTCGACCTACGGCGCGGCCGGTTCGCTCGCCCTGCTGTTGCTGTGGGTGAACTACTCCGCACTCATTCTATTGTTCGGCGCAGCCTTTACCCGCGCCCACACCGAGTCTCGCGGCGTCCGGATACGCCCACGCGCGACTGCAGTGTGCGTGCACCGGGAACTCGTCGAGGCGCCCGCGCCCGCCAACGAGACAAGCGCTCCCGAGCCGGGCGATGTCGAACCGCCTTATCCTGAGCCGGCTGCAACCGAAACCGCGGGGCCGCGACCGTCCTGAGCGACCTCCAGCCCGCAGGGTCCGCGAAACAAAGCCTCGATGATTCTGCATTCGGCCACGCGGTGGCCGGCACATTGCTGTTCGGTCATCGAACGCAACTCCTCGGCCAGCTTCTGCATTGCTGCAATCCTGACCTCGAGCAAGGCCAGATGGCGGGCTGCGATGCGGTCTGCTTCGCCACACTCGGCATCCGGGTCGTCGGCCAGCGCGAGGAGTTCACGGATCGTCTCAAGATCCAGACCCAGTTCGCGTCCATGCCGGATGAAACCCAGTCGTTCGATGGTGGGCCGGTCGAATACCCGATAACCGCCCGCACTGCGCGGCGCAGCCCCGAGCAGACCGAGCCGCTCGTAGTGGCGTATGGTTTCCGGCGAGCACCCGCTCATTTGCGCGGCCTCGCCGATCCGGAAATCTGTCTGCATCGCGCTTGACCCTGTAACGATTACAGGGTTCACACTAGATCCATCATCGTGCGACTGCAAGTCGCTTCTCGTCGAGGTCGAAAACCATGAGCCTGCTGAACTCGATCCTGCCAGTGGCCTTGTCCGCTGCACCCTGGCTGCTGCTGGGCCTGATCGTCTCAGGCCTCATCAAGGCCTTGCTGCCCGATGCGGTGCTCAAGCGCTGGGTCGGTGGCGAGGGCCTGGGCGGCATCGCCCGTGCAGCGGTCATCGGCGCCCCCTTACCCTTGTGCTCCTGCGGCGCAATTCCCACCGCGCTGACCCTTCACCGCGCCGGCGCCGGCCGCGGGGCGACCACCGCGTTTCTCATCGGCACGCCGGGCATCGGAGTCGATTCGCTTGCCCTCAGTTACGCTCTTCTCGGACCCTTCATGATGGTCGCGCGAGCGATCGGCGCAGTATCCACCGCCATCGTGACCGGCGTACTCGTCGCGGCCGGCAGTCGTGACGTGACGCACGAGCAGGCTGGCGCCAAGAGTTGCGGCGGTTGTTGTGGCTCGAGTTGCGAAAGCGGCAGCGACAGCAGCCATCAACACGATCATCCGGGCGCGCATGGACAAGAGCTGGGCACGCGTCTGCGGGCCGGCATGCGCTATGCATTCGGCGACCTGCTCGAGGACATCGGCCCATGGCTGCTCGGTGGCCTGATCATCGCCGGCGTGCTGATCGCGCTGGTTCCGCCACAGACGCTGGCGAACCACGGCAGCGGCCTGGTGGCCATGCTTCTGATGGCGGTTATCGGAATTCCGCTCTACATTTGCGCGGCGGCCGCAACACCGATCGCGGCGGGCATGCTGCTGGCGGGCGTGTCCCCGGGCACCGTGCTGGTCTTCCTGCTCGCCGGGCCGATCACCAGCGCCGCCACGCTCGGGCTGTTACGACGGGAATTCGGCACCGCCGGCCTCGGTTGCTATCTGCTCGGCATCGTCGGCAGCACGATCGCGATCGGCCTTGTCGTCGATGCGCTCATCGGCATGAGCGGCATCGACGTTGTCGCGCAGGCCGGTGCAGCCGCGGAACTGCTGCCAGTCTGGCTCGAAGCGGCAGCGCTGGCAGCGCTACTGTGGTCAGGCCTCCGTCCACTGGGACGACGCGCCTTCAAGCGCCTGTCGCACCCCGCGCCGCACTGAGCGCCGAGTCGAAATCCCGGAACAGGATGCTGGGAGGGATATGCGGCGCCTTCAAGCGGGCCAGCGCTTCGTACTGATCGTCCGCGACTGCGACGAATGCTGGAATCTCGATATCTTTGAGGCGCTCGATCATCTCCTCCAGCGCGAACTGAGCTGACAGATCCATGAACGGAACCCGGGTGCAGTCGAACACCACGGCCCCGGTTTCCATGACCTGATCCGCCCGGTCGAGCAAACGACTCGCTGAGCCGAAGAAAAACGGCCCGTCGATCTCGATGATTCGCACGGCCCCCTCCATGGCACTTCCCGGCCCCTCTGCGACCGGCTTGACACTGAAGCTGACCTGCTGGATCAGGCGGTGGATGATCAGACCCATGGACATCGCCACACCCGCACCGACCGCAACAATCAGATCAACGAACACTGTCAGTCCGAACACCGCGCCCATCACGGCGACGTCGGTTCGTGGCGCGCTTTTCAACAGCTTCAATAGCCGATAGTCGAGGATGTCGACCCCAACCTTGATCAGAATCCCGGCGAGCACCGCGAGTGGGATCTGGGTCGCCAACGGAGCAGCTCCGAGCAGCAGGGCTAGCAGGAAGAGGGCATGGGCCACCCCCGACAGACGGCCACGGCCTCCCGCCTTGATGTTGACCACAGTCCGCATCGTCGCGCCCGCGCCGGGCAACCCACCGACAAAGGCACACAGAATATTGCCCGCCCCCTGGCCAATGAGTTCGCGGTTGGATTCGTGGCGGGTACGGGTCACCGAATCGGCCACCAGCGAAGTCAGCAGGCTGTCGATGCTGCCGAGCAGTGCCAGCGTACCGCCCAGCACAAGGATGGTGGTCCAGGTCTCGATCGAGAACTTCGGGATGGTCAGCTCCGGGAGGCCCATCGGAATTTCGCCTATCACCGGCACCTGGAGACCGAACAGCACCGAGAACAACGTGATCGCGATCAGCGCGATGAGAGGCGCAGGCACGATGCGGCTGTAACGCATCGGGGTCTTGAACACGATGATCAGCGTGAGCGCCGCCAGGAGCGCCGCCTGCCAATTGAACGCTGCCAGCGTCTCGGGCAAGGACAGGACTTTTTCGAGTGGCGAAGACAGCGGCCGCGCACCAACTGCCGGCGCGATCTGCAACAGAATGATGATGACCCCGATGCCGCTCATGAAACCGGACACCACCGGGTAGGGGATGAAGCGGACCAGCCCGCCGGCCTTGCACAGACCGAGTCCGATCTGAATCAGGCCACCGACCAGCACCGCCGCCATCGCCATCGCGATGTCGCCGCCGACCGCCACCAGCACCGATGCAAACACCACGGTCATCGGACCGGTCGGCCCGGAGATCTGCATCCTGGTACCGCCGAAAAGCGCCGCGATCAAGCCCAGTGCGATTGCGCCATAAAGACCAGCGGCCGCTCCGGCACCCGAAGCCACACCAAACGCAAGCGCCAGCGGCAATGCGACGACGCCCGCAGTCAAGCCGCCGAACAGGTCCCCCCTAATCCGGTCGACACCACCCAAACCGTTCATTCGAGCCCTCCCCCTTTCTCGCGCCTGCATCACTCGTGATCCCGAGGATTGCACGGCGACTCATGCCCGCGTCGCTCGCCACTGCTACGCCCACTCGTCAGACAGGCAAGCGCTACGCGGGGGACTGCTGCTCTCTCGATGAAATTATGTTTTTTATCTTCTGCGACTGACTGTTCCGGCTGCCGTCACGCGACCCTGATCATTGCTGCGACGCCTGCTGCGCTGCTTGTTGTGCTGCGATCTCGGCGCGAACTTCCGCCATGTCGAGCCGGCGCACGCCATCGATCACCTGATCCAGGCTCGAGGCCGGTAGGGCGCCTGATTCACGGAAAACCATTACCCCCTCGCGAATGGCGGCGATGGTTGGAATCGAACGAATCTGAAAAGTCCCCGCCAGCTCCTGCTGGGCCTCGGTGTCGACCTTGCCGAAAACGATATCCGGGTTGGCCTCCGCTGCCGCCTCGTAGATCGGCGCAAACCCTCTGCATGGCCCGCACCATTCTGCCCAGAAATCCAGAAAGATGATGTCGTTGTTCTCCAGGATCGAGGAGAAGTTCTCGGAGGTGATCTCGATGGACGCCATGCAAAGTATTCCGTTTCAGTCGAGCGCCAATACTAACCCAGCACGGCAACGCACGCATCCCACGCACCCGGGGCGTCACCCCTCATAGGCCATCAATACGCAATCGAAGGCCGCCTCGCGCAACGGGATCAGCGACTGATAGGCGGCCGAGGCATACCAGGCTTCGAGGGCTTGCAGATCGGGGAAGCGCAGGACGACGATGTCGGGCATGTCACACGCCCCCGCCAACACCCTTCCGGCCTGACCGCGAAACACGATCTCGCCACCAAAGGGCGCGATCGTCGCCGGCACCCGTTCGCGGTACTGCGCGAAACTGTCCGCACTCTTCACCTTGATCTGCCCCACCAGCCAACCATTCGCCATGCCTTTGCCCTCTTTCTGCGTCGCACCCGCCGGTGCGCGAACATTGAAACTCGCCCTGGGCGTGCCCGATCACACTACAGGCTTCGGTAAACGTCCAGGACCCCATTGATCACGAACTGCACCGCGATGACCGCGAGAATGATCCCGAACAGCCGGGTGACGATCTCCTTGCCGGTTTCGCCGAGGTAGCGGACCAGATGATGCGCGTAGATCATCGCCAGGTAACACGCACCGGTGGTCACTACGATCGACAGAAACACCAGCAGAACATGCCAGGCAGTCGGCGCCTCCTTGGTCAGGATCATTACCGTGGCGATCGAGCCCGGGCCGCTGATGAAGGGAATCGCGAGCGGAATCACCGAGATATCGTTCGCAAGACGACCATCACCGTGCGGATCTCCCCCCGCGGCTTCCTCCCCCTCGTCCTGCCCCTTGCGGATCATGCCCATCGCAATGCCAAAGAGAATCAGGCCCCCGGCGATGCGGAACGCCTCCAGCGTGATGCCGAACAGTTTGAAGATCACGCTGCCCAACAACGCAAAGGTCACGAAGATTCCGGTTGCGATCAAGGCTGAACGGCGTGCGATTCGATTGCGCAACTGCGCCGAGGCACGCGGCAGGAGGGAGACGAAGACAAAGGCGGTGGTCAGCGGATTGACGATGACGAACAATGCCGCCATCGTGACGAACCAGTATTCGAAAAGAGGTGTGACACTCATCGTTTGCAGTCAGCCTGCGGTTCAACAAACCCTCAGGGTACGTCAAAGCACCTCGGATCGGCCAGCGAGCGCGGTGCGAGCGTTCACTAAGCTGCGCTGAACGTCTGCGATCAACAGGCAACTGGACATCCGTCTCAGCTCCCGAGACGACAAACGATGAACTCGTAGGCGTAGCAATCCGAATGCAGACGGTGAAGTTCCGGCTCGCGGCCGATGCCTGCAAGAAGCTCGAGCGCCTCGGAGTCGTCACTGTATTTACGTCGCAGGTCGGCGACGCGGGCCTCCATCGGCGAGTAGAAATCGTCCCACCAGGCCTCGTCGGGCAACGTGAAATGCCCCAACAGCTCAAACCTGCTCCGCGCAATCAGCGCAAGCAGATCTTCGACCCGCCCCATGCCGGGATAATCCGCTTCGAAGCCGGCACGCACCGCCTCCGGCGGATCGTCACGCCGCCACGCCGCATCGGTGAAGACAAGATGACCGCCCGGTTTGAGCACTCGCGCGCAGACATCGAGCGCGGGTTCGATGCCGATGTTGTAGAGCGCACCCTCCGACCAGACGAGATCGAACGTCGCCTGCGGCACAGGCGGATCCGCCATGTCGCCGACCATGGCCTCGATGCGCCCGGACAAGCCACGTCGCGCAGCCTCGGCGCGCAGGCGGGCGATCGCCGGCTCGTGGGAATCCAACGCGGTGATGCTCCCGCCGGTGAGCTCGGCGAGATAAAGCGTCTGACATCCCGAGCCGCAGCCGAGATCGAGAATCGCCGGTGCCTGGGGCAGGCCGGCACACATCGCCAACGCCCGTTGCGCGCTTGCTTTGTTGCCTGGCCCCTGGCGCGGCAACGCATCGAAAACCTCGAAGAAGATCTCGGAAAACCGCGGGGTACCCCACAATCCTGCGCTTTCGGTGCTCATAGGCCTCGCTCCTGCGAATTCACACAGCAGATCAGCGTCATGATGCCCGAATCGGGCAGGCCTTGTCAGGCGTTGATGGACGTCAGCGCAACCGATCCGATGCGCGCCCGCACCAGATCGGCGAGCATTCCAAGTCCGCGCTCGATGGCTGCTTCGTCCGCATGACTGAAATTCAGCCGCATCGTGCCATGTGCCGGCGCCTTGTCGGCATAGAAGAGTTCCCCTGGCATGAAGGCCACGCCGCGCTCGATCGCCTCGGAGAGCAGATCGCGGGTATCCAGCGGCGCCACCAGGTCCAGCCAGAAGAACAGCCCCCCCGGCGGCGTTTCCCAGGTCGCCAGATCGGCGAAATGGCGCTGGAGCGCCTCGGCGAAGCGGTCGCGCTTGCGCCGGTAGCCATCGACCACACGCGCCATTCGCTCGGCGCGCCCGGGCGAGCGCAACTGCGCCAGCACCAGATGCTGGCTCACGCGATTGCTGTGCAGGTCGGCCGCCTGCTTGAGACGGAGCAACAAGGGAACGAGCTCGGGCGACGCGACCATGAAACCGAGACGCAATCCGGGTGCGAGCGTCTTCGAGAAGGAGCCTTGATAGATCCACGGCGCCCGTTCGAGTCGGGCGCAGACCGGCGTGCGCTCGCAGTCGTCGTAGGCCAGGTCGCGATACGGGTCGTCCTCGAACAAGGGCACGCCAAGCGTGTCGCAGGCGTGCGCCAGTGCTGCGCGCTCTGCGGCGTCATAGCAATGTCCGGTCGGATTCTGGAAGCTGGGAATCGCGTAAGCCAGGGCCGGCAATTCGTCAGCATCGAGGCCGGCCTTCGCCTCGCGCGGATCGAGCTGCGTAAAGCGTGCCCCGAAGAAGCGGAACACCTGCAGTGCCGCCAGATAGGTCGGCGTTTCGACCGCCACCGTCGTGCCACTGTCGATGAACAGCTTGGCGACCAGATCGATACCCTGTTGGGAACCGGACAGCACCAATACCTGATCGGCGCTGCAGCGCAGGCCGATCGCGTTCATTTCGCTCGAGATCTGCTCGCGCAGCGCCGCCTCGCCCTCGCTCGGCCCGTATTGCAGCACCGAGGCGGGCAGATCGACATGCGACAAATCAGGAAAGCTGTCCGGCGAAGGCAGCCCCCCGGCGAAGGAGATCATCCCTGGACGATCGATCACCGAAAGAATCTGACGGATGGTGGACGCCTGCAGGCGATCCACACGTGACGAGAGCTTGGGCAGCGGGCGATGGTCCATGTCGAATCCAGTAAGAAACGTCAAGCAACTTGACCTGTTTCAACGATAGGCGCGCCGGACTATCATGTCAACATGCTTGACCCATTTGACGACAAGGATCCGCGCCGCGCGATCGAACGCTTCTATTTCGCCTACCGCGCCTTCACTGCCGGAGCCGACCGACTGCTTGAAGCCCAGGGCCTGGGGCGGGTGCATCACCGCATCCTCTACTTCGTCGGCCGCAATCCCGGCATCTCGGTCGGCGCACTGATCGACACCCTGGGCGTAAGCAAGCAGGCGCTGAACGCACCGCTGCGTGCACTGATCGAGCGCGAGCTGGTATTCGCCGAGAGCGACGCCGAAGACCGTCGGGTTCGCCGTATGTCCCTCACCGAGGCGGGGCGTGCGCTGGAAGCGCAGCTCACCGAGATTCAGGCCGACCTGCTCGACCGCGCATTTGGCGAGAGCGGCGCGAAGGCGACCGAGGGATGGCACGCCGTGATGCGGCGCCTTGCAGCGGAATGACAGAGGAAACCCGTTCGACCTCATCTCGTGCGCTGACTGCCGCCCTCCCCGCCCTGCTGCTGCATTCGCCGATGCTCGCGTCCCAGCCACAGCGCCAGCATCAGCCACGCAAGCGACAACGGCAGCATGCTGAACGCCAGACCCGACAGCCCAAGCCCGAGCCAGGCCATCGCGGTGTATGACCAGGAACCGATCTGGTCGCCGAGCCGATAGACGAAGGTGTCGTTGAAGTTCTTGGCCTTGTACTTGTCGCTGCGCGACATCACGGTGTAAAGCACCTCGCGCGCCGGGCGCGACAGCGCGAAATTGCCCGCCCGCCGCAACACCTCGAACACCACGACCACGGCGAGCACCGGGGCCGCGCCAAGAAATCCGAATCCAATCAGGCAGACCACCGGCAGGAAGGCCAGACCGAAGCCCACACCCAACCAGCGCAGCAACCGCCCGGTGAGAAAGATCTGCGTACCAAGGGTCAGTACGTTGGTCGCCATATCCATGCCACCGAACAACCGGATTCGCCCCGCCGGATCATCCTCGAACACCCGCGAGACAATGTCGATGCGCTGGAAATACAGGAAGGTGGCGGCGATCGTATAGAACAGCATCAACGCCGCAATCCCGAGGAGATAGGGAGAGCGCAATACATGGCGCACCCCTTCCGCCACACCGCCGCCGATGATCTCGCTGCCGTGCACCAACGGATCGGGTTCGCCGTTGACCTGGCCACGTTCGGCTGCCTCGGCACGCGCCTCCGCCGCAAGCTGGTCCTCGTGCCGATCGAGCGCCCCGGCGGTACGCGCGGCGATCTCCAGGAACAGCGCCGACACGAGCAGCAGGTTCACCGGCCCAAGCACGCCCACCATGCTGGTCGTGATCGTCGAACCGAGCAGCGCCCCCAACGTGCCGCCTACCGCGACCACGCCAAACAGGCGCTTGCTCTGAGCCGGCCGATAGAGATCGGTCATGAAGGACCAGAACACCGACACCACGAAGAGATTGAACACGCTCAACCAGATGAAGAAGAAACGCCCGACCCAGACGCTTTGCGCGGCGTCTGCAAAACTGAACAGCGCGAAGAAGGCGACGAGATTGAGGATGAAGAAGCGGTAGGTCAGCGCGATGAAACGCCTACGCGGCAGTTTTGACACCAGCCCCGCATACACCGGGTGCAGCAACAGCGTGCCGATCAACGTGCCGGTGAACAGCCAGGCGAGATTCTGCACCCCGCCGAGCACGCCCATCTCGTCACGAATCGGCCGCAGGATGTAGTACGCGGTCAGGATCAGGAAAAAGTAGGCGCACGACCACAGTAGCGCGGCAACTTCTCCCTTGCGCGCGTCTATGGCCCGCAGGCCGAGGCGCGTGATCAACCAGGACATCGGCCGCGCTCAGGCTGCGGCGACGAGTGCTGCCATGCGTTCGCGAACCGCTTCGTCGGGCATCGGCGCGCGGGCGGCACCGAGGTTGTCGCGCAGGTAATCCGGCCGCGCGGTGCCTGGAATCGCCACTGTCACCGCCGGATGCGACACCACGTACTTGAGCGCGAACTGCGCCCAGCTCTCGATGCCGTACTCTGCCGCCCAGTCCGGAATCGGCTGGTCACCGAAGGCACGGAAGACGCGCCCGCGCCCGAACGGCAGGTTGGTCAACACGGCGATGCCGCGCTCGGCGGCGAGCGGGAGGATGCGTGCCTCGGCCGAGCGGTTGTCGATCGCGTAATCGACCTGGATGAAGTCGAGTTGCTCGCGCTCCATGACCGCCACGAAATCGTCGTACTGGCGCTCGAAGGACGTGCTCATGCCCAGATAGCGAATGCGTCCGGCGGCCTTCCATTCGCGCAACACCGGCAGCATGTCGTCGATGCCCGCGAGGTTGTGCACCATCAGCAAGTCGAAGCGGTCGGTACGCAGGCGACGCATCGACGCCTCCATCTCCGCGAGCCCGGCCGCAGCACCATTACGCCCGGCCCCGACCTTGGTCGCGAGGAAGATCTCGTCGCGATTGCCGAGCTCCTGCATCAGGTCGCCGATCACGGTCTCGGCATTACCGTAGGACGGCGCGGTGTCGACCAGCCGACCGCCGAGCCGCGGCAGATCACGCAACACTTCACGCAGGGGCGCACGTTCTGCTTCGGGCGCACCGACGTCGAAGCGGCGCGCGGTGCCGATGCCGATCACCGGCAGGCTTTCGCCGGTGCCCGGAATCGGTTTTGTGACCAATTCGACACTCCCCGCGCTCTGCGCCAGGGACGCCGGAGCGAAACCCAGCGAGGTCAACATCCAGCCGGCACCAATGCCGGCGCCAACGCCGAGCGCACGGCGGCGCGAAGGGGAAGCGGGTTGATCGTAACGGCGTCCAGGCAACGGATTCTTCATGGTCTTCTCCTCCGCAGTGATGCGACACGTGCCGTCCTTGCGAGTCCGGCCCATCCAAGGTGGGCAACACGAGTGCGCCAAAGTTCGCGCCAGTGCGCCACTCAAGCAGCGTCAGCGTCGAACCCAGCCTTGGGCTGCCAGCGATTCGGCGACCTTCTCCGCGATTCGCGCGTAGCCTTCGGCATTTGCATGAATGCGGTCCGAACGCCACTCCTCACGCGACAGCACATCGGACACCGCCGACGGCACCAACGCCAGTTCATGCTCACGCGCAAGCGCCGCATACATCTCGTGATCCGACAGGCGCCCCACGGCGGCACGCCCGAGGGATAGCGCCGGTATCGCAACCAGCGCCACATGACGGCTCGTCGCACGGCTTTCGCGGATCAGCACCTCGAGGTTCGCCCGGGTCACGTCGGTCGGCACATTGCGCAGGAAGTCGTTACCGCCGATCGCGATGATCAACGCATCGGGCCTGTGATCCGCAATCAGGTCAGGCAGACGCTCGAGGGCCCCGGCCGTGGTGTCGCCCGGCACACCGGCATTGACGATTTCCCACCGCGTACGCCGAGCGAGTCCGACCGGCCACGCCTGCGCCTGGCTCGCACCGGTGCCGGCCACGAGACTGTCGCCGACCACGAGCACCACCGCACCCGGCGGCAGGGGCGCAAAGACCACCGGCTGGTCACGGCTGCAGGCAACGACTGAAAAGACGAGCAATGCAGCAAGAAATCGCACCAGACCAGACATCACCGCGGCGGATCGTAATCGACTGCGGGCCATATCTCGCGGATTTCTCTCGCTTGCTCGCGCGCGTCAAAGCGTTCCCATAGCACGCCATTGCAGTCGACATCGCTCGAGAACTCTTTAGTTGCATCGTCCTCCCAACCGAGGTGGCGAAGCTGCCCGACCTGCTCCTCCGCGACCCGACGCACCGACAGATTGAGCTGAGCAGTTCGCCAAAGCGCATATTCACCCGGCACCACCAGCACCGGCGGGCAACCGATCCTATGGGTGTAGTCTGTTACGGTTTCAGCGATATCGCGCACGCCAAGCGCCAGATGGAGAGGCTTCATCGAGGTTTCCCAAGGTGGAAGGGGCAACTACGGGTGCAAACCCGGGGTCTCCCAGAATAACGCAAGCTGGCAGGCGCACGCCCTGCAACCACAACCACAACCACACACTGAGACAGCGGAGGAGGCAACATGAGCGACAACTACCCGAACGCCGCGGCGGAATGCACATCCACCCCTGGTGAGAACGCAGTGAGACTGCTGCTGCAACCGCGTGACAAGGATCTCGGCGGCTTCTCCGTGCGCCGCCTCCTGCCCACGGCGCAATGCAAGATGGTCGGCCCCTGGATCTTCTTCGACCACATGGGCCCGGCCGACTTCCCGCCGGGCAAGGGCATCAACGTGCGCCCTCACCCGCACATCAACCTCGCCACCGTGACCTATCTGTTCGAAGGCGAGATGCTGCACCGCGATTCGCTCGGCAGTCTGCAGGCCATCGTGCCTGGCGACATCAACCTCATGGTCGCCGGTCGGGGCATCGTGCATTCCGAACGCGAGCGCCCCGAAGTGACCGCTGCGGCGCACCGGCTTCACGGACTGCAGCTCTGGCTGGCCTTGCCGGAGGCGGACGAGGAAATCGAACCGGCCTTCCACCACTACCCCGGGGAGAGCATCCCGACCCGGACGGTCGACGGCGTGCCGTTGCGGGTGATGATGGGCTCAGCCTATGGCGCGACGTCTCCGGTGAAAACCTTCGCCGACACGCTCTACGTCGAAGCCCACTTGCGAAAAGGCCAGCGCCTGAGCTTGCCGAACGCTGCCGAGCGTGCGCTGTACGTCGTCAGTGGCGCGCTGAAAATGGAGGATACGAACCTGCCCGAGCATGCCATGGCGATTCTGTCCGACGGGTCGAATCTCGTCGTCGAGGCAGAGGCCGAATCGCGCATCGCCCTGATCGGAGGCGAACCCCTCGGCCAACGCTTCATCGACTGGAACTTCGTCTCGAGCCGGAAGGAACGCATCGAACAGGCCAGATCCGACTGGCGCGAAGGACGTTTCCCCAAAGTCCCTGGTGACGAGGAAGAGTTCATTCCCCTGCCTGGCTGAAGACGTCGCGGCGGAACTCGGCACAGGCGCGGCGGACACGCGCAGCTCCGGGCCTCAACGCAGGCGCACGCTGCCGCTGACGCATGCCACCACGTCTCCGCCGATCCAGATCGTGTCGCCAAGCCGTTCCACGTAGACGTTGCCCGCCCGGCCGAGCGCGGTGCCTTGTCGGGCAACGTAGCGGTCGCCCGACAGCCCGGCCGCGGTCATCCATTGGGCGAGACCCGCGTTCAGGCTGCCGGTGACCGGGTCTTCGCGAATCCCCATCGCGGGAATGAAGGCGCGCACTTCGAAGTCGGTGTCTGCACCGTCCGGTTGCGGTGCCACGACACCGACGCGCAGATCGCCCATCGCCACCCAGTCGGGCTGCAGGCCAAGCACCCGCTCGGCGCTGCCGAGCATCACGGCGCACCAGCCCGGTCCGTTGTCCACCCATTGATGAGCGACGATCTCTCCGGCGGACAGCCCCAGAACTGCCGCGACCTGCGCAAGCTCGGTCGCTTCCATCGGGCCTCTTCGCCGCAGAGGCGGCGCCGCGAATGCAAGCCGCTCGCCGGTCCGGCGAATCCTCACCAGCCCGACGGCACATTCCTGTACGACCGCGTCGCCATCGCCCGGTGTCCCGCCAGCGTCCAGCCAGGCCCGGCAGCTGCCCAGTGTGGGATGTCCCGCGAATGGGAGTTCGCCGCCCGGGGTGAAGATGCGCAAACGGTAATCCGCACCGGGCTGCGTGGGCGGGAGCAGAAAGGTGGTTTCCGAGAGATTGGTCCAGCGCGCGAAAGCGGCCATCTCCGCATCGTCTAGCCCCTCGGCATCGTGCACCACGGCCACCGGATTACCCAGTAGGGGGCGGTCGGTGAAGACGTCGAGCTGGCTGAAGCGTAGCAATTCGTTCATATCGGTCTCCGTAGTCGAAACATGCAGGAATGATGAACGATCTCGAGGACACACGCTGCTCGTCCCGGTCGCCCATGCGCAATCCGGTTGGCGATTTCCCCTTGAAACATTGTTCACCGCCCTAAACTATCGTCTATCGACAATCTCCACGGAAGCCCGCCATGCATTTCGCCCATGACGTCAACGCCGACAATTTCCAGCAGATCGTCATCGAAGGATCGCAAACCGTCCCGGTCGTGATCGACTTCTGGGCGCCATGGTGCGGCCCGTGCAAGGTACTCAAGCCGATTCTCGAGAAGCTGGCCGAGGAATGCGGCGGCAAGTTCATCCTCGCCAAGATCAACTCCGACGAGAACCCCGACCTCGCCGCGCAGTTCGGCGTGCGGGGCATCCCCAACGTGAAGGCGGTGTACCACGGCGCGGTGGTCGACGAGTTCACCGGCGCCTTGCCCGAAGGCGCGGTACGCGAGTTCATCGACCGAATCCTGCCCTCGCCGGCCGACGAGCTCCGCGCTCAGGCGGCCACACTACGCGCATCAGGCGATCTTGAATGCGCGCTTCGGACGCTCGGCGAGGCCTCGCAACTGGACGATCGCAACGAGCAGATTCGCCTCGACGCGGCCGAGATCCTGGTCGAGCTCGAACGCTTCGAGGATGCCAAACCGCTGCTGGACAGCCTCTCGCCGGTCACACTGATGGACGACCGGCCACGGGCCTTGCTGGCAAAGGTGAACTTTGCCCTGGCTGGACACGGCGGTGCAGACGAAGCCTCGCTGCGGGAACGCATCGCAGCGCAGCCCGAAGATATGGAAAGCCGTCTGCAACTGGCCGAGTTGCTGGTCGCAGCCGGCCGCCACGCCGAGGGCATGGACGAATTACTCGAGATGATCCGGCGCGACCGGGCCTGGAACGACGATGCCGCGCGCAAGACGCTGCTGTCGGTCTTCAGCGTGCTGGGCAGCCACCCGCTCGTGGGCGAATACCGGCGCAAACTCACCGCCGCGCTGTACTGACTCTCCGGAACGCGACACACGGCAGCGGCCGAACGGCTATCTGCCGCGACATTGCTCAGCGGCGAGTTGGCCAAGAGTGACCAGGGCGTGAATGTGCCGGTCGGAGAATGGATAACAACCCGATAGTCGAAGATGCCGATCGTATCGACCCGAGGGCGAGAACAGCGTCCCGGGCGTGATGCTGATGCCATGCGCCAGCGCCGCATCGAACAGTCGGTTCGCATCGCAACCCTCAGGCAGCTCGACCCACAGAAGAAAGCCTCCGGTCGGATCGGTCGCCCGCGTTCCGGTCGGAAAGACCTCGTCGATGACGCCCCGGAGACGGTCAATCTGTGACGCATAAAGGCGCCGCAGCCGGCGCAAATGCTGGGTGTACCCCCCGTCCTCGAGAAACGTCCCCAGTGCCTCGCACAACACTGCGGGCTGCGCCACGGACGAGCAAAACTTCAGATCCGCCACCTCACGGTGGAAGCGCCCGGCCTCCATCCAGCCGATCCGAAAGCCGGGCGCGAGTGTCTTGGTGTAGGACGCACACAGAATCACCCAATCGTCACGATCGAACGACTTGACCGCCGGCTGCAGCGGCGTCGCGTACTGCAACTCCGCATAAAGGGCATCCTCGATCACCGGCACGCGGTACTCGGTCGCAAGCGAGGCCAGTCGGCGCTTGGCGGCGAGCGGCATACTGGTTCCCAAGGGATTGTGCACGTCCGGCATGCACACCACCGCCTTGATCCGTTGTTCGGACAACAGCATCTCGAGCGCATCCAGGGACAGCCCGCGCTCCGGATGCGTGGGCAACTCAATGATCTGCAATCCCAACCGCTTGGCCAGCGGAATGAGGTTGAAGTAGGTCGGCGATTCCATCGCCACGGCATCTCCCGGGCGGGTCACGGTGCGCAAGGCGAACTGCAGCGCCTCCATACAACCATTGGTCAGCACGATCTCGTCCGACTCCATGCTCAATCCCAGGGCCTGCGCGTGACGTGCGATTTCACGCCGCAAGCGCCGCGACCCCGGAGGCAGCGAATAGTCTCCGATCAGATGCGGATGTCTCCGGGCGGTGTCGGCAACCAGACGAGCCAGACGTGCGGCGGGATAGAAATCCCCACCTTTCGGACAGGCCAGAGAGAGGTCGACATGCTCTGGATCCGCCTGCGCCGCCACGACGGAGGCAATTCGGTCCAGCACCGCCGGTTCGATCGGACGCGGCCTGACCGCCCGCGCACCCGCCTCAGGCGCGGGAGGCGCCGCCAGGCGCGAACGGACAAAGTAACCCGACTGAGGTCTCGCCTCGACGAAACCCCGAGCCTCCAGTTGCCGGTAGGCCGCCAGCACGGTGTTGATACTCAGCCCTCGGCTGTGCGCCGCTTCGCGCACCGAAGGCAGCCGCGCGCCGGCCGACAAGCGCCCGTCGCTCATCGCATCACGCAACTCATTGGCAAGTGTCTGATAGAGCGGCACGGATTCGTTCGTCATTGGGGACACAGGCAGCAGGCTAAACCATGGGTACAGTCACGAAGAGAAAGCTTTGTACCCCACATAGTAGTTTCATTCTGGCTCTGTAACCAGACCTCAAGGCGCAGTACATTGATGGCCAGGCTCAACCGTGCGTGGAGCACACCATGATCGACCTGCCTTTGATGACTTATGTGGCCACCATGTCCGTCACCCCCGGCCCGAACAACCTGATGCTGGCCGCCAGCGGGGTGAACTTCGGATTCCGTCGAACGCTACCCCACATGCTCGGCATCAGTCTGGGCCATGGGCTTCAGATGTGGCTGGTCGGCATCGCATTGGCCTGGATGATGATCTGGCTGGATTCGTTGCGCCCGCTGCTTGTCGCTTCGGGCTGCAGCTATCTGATGTGGCTTGCCTGGCGGCAGGCGCATGCCAGCCAGCCCGGCTCGGCCGGCCGGGGTCAGCCGCTCGGCTTCGTCGCCGCAGCCATGTTTCAGTGGGTCAACCCAAAGGCATGGATGATGGTCTTGAACGTGGCGATCCTATTCCTGGCGCCTTCCGCGGACTGGTTTGACACTCTGCTGCTCGCAGTGCTGTGCGCCCTCGTGAACCTGCCCTGCATTGCGTTGTGGGCAGTCGTCGGCGATCGGCTGCGGAACCGGTTGAACGAACCGACACTGCTCGCGCGGTTCAACTACACGATGGCTGCATTGCTGGCAGCGACCGCGACCTGGATTCTGGTGGACGAAGCACTGCTAGCGCCGGTCTAAACAACGTCAGCTCGGGAAAGTCCTGCCGTCAGAGGCCTGATGGCAGGGTGGACGGCGCCCCCGTCGCGAACTGCTTTCATTCCTCCTCGCTGCCAAACTGCGCGAACACCTGTTCGCCGGTCAGGACCGGGGTCCGGTTGGCGAAGTCGTAGAAACCAGGTTTTTCATCGATGAAGATCTGGCTGGCGAGCTTGAATGCGTCCTCATCCTGGAAAAGACCAGCGGGGAGGATGTACTCGTCTGACGGCAGCAGACGGTAGAAGAGATGGGTTCCGCAGGTAGGGCAGAAACCCCGTTCCGCCCATTCGGACGACCTGTATCGGCTCAGTTCTGCCGTACCGCCAAACCCCACTTCCGGACCGCAGTGCACGGCGAACATGGGCCCGCCGCCCCAGCGCCGGCAAATGCTGCAGTGGCAGACGCTCACCTCCTTATGATCCGGCGCCGTCACTTCAATGGCGCCGCACAGACACTTCGCTTTCATGACGACTCCTTTCACCAAGGATGATCAAGACCATGCCAGGTCAATATAGTGTGCGGCGATGCGCATCGCCACGCATGAGCGGACAAAGTCGCTGTAACAACGCGCCTATCGCGCCAGGCCAATGCCACCGTGACCGTCGCGCATTCCACCCTCAGAACCTCGTCCCGACTACATACTGAAACACAGGCGATGCATCATTCCGCAGCGGGGTGGCGTACGATGACCGAATCATCCTCTTCACCCGCAAGGATCGCCGATCATTGTTTCACACCCCGCAGTCGGCATAGCGGAACAAAGCCCCCCGAGAGTCATCGGACCACTGTCAATCTTGCCGAACTGTTCGAATCAACCCGCTCCACCGCGGCCGGGCTGAGCATCACGAACAAATGAGGAGGCGATTCAGTAGTGAATTAGGGAAGCACTGATTTATACCCCACCGTTCGGGCTGAGCCTGTCAAAGCCCTGGATTTTCTGAGGAATGCCCTTCGACAAGCTCAGAGCGAACGGATTTAATCACTGGTTCCTTAGCAATTGCTGAAACTTATTTCGATTTCCTGCCAACATTCATTGAAGCTATCAGAAAGATAATCAATGCTAAATGGACCCGGTAAAGGCTGGCGCCTAGACTGGAAACGTCACGACAGGTTCATAGTGCATCAATCGATGCAAAAAGCCTGAAACAGACTTAACACGGCACCCTGCCGAAGGGATTTGGAGCAGCGCCCCCGTCGGAACGAACTTGATACGACGGATCGGTGTTCAACAACGAGAAGGAGGATCACAACATGAGCAACGAAGGCAAATGTCCCGTGATGCATGGCGGCAACACCGCCACGGGCAACTCGAACATGAACTGGTGGCCGAACGCGCTGAACTTGGACATCCTGCATCAGCACGATCACAAGACGAATCCCCTGGGCGACGATTTCGACTACCGTGAAGAGGTCAAGAAGCTGGACTATGCGGCGCTCAAGAAGGACCTCACCGACTTGATGACGAACAGCCAGGAATGGTGGCCGGCCGACTGGGGCCATTACGGCGGCCTGATGATCCGCATGGCTTGGCACTCGGCAGGCACCTACCGGATCGCCGATGGGCGTGGCGGTGGCGGCACCGGCAACCAGCGCTTCGCGCCGCTCAACTCCTGGCCCGACAACGCCAACCTCGACAAGGCCCGCCGCCTGCTTTGGCCGATCAAGAAGAAGTATGGCAACAAGCTTTCCTGGGCCGACCTCATCATCCTCGCCGGCAACGTCGCCTACGAGTCCATGGGCCTCAAGACCTTTGGCTTCGGTTTCGGCCGCGCCGACATCTGGCACCCCGAGAAGGACATCTACTGGGGTTCCGAGAAGGAGTGGCTGGCCCCCACCGACAACCCCAACAGCCGCTACTCCGGCGAGCGTGACCTCGAGAACCCGTTGGCCGCGGTGATGATGGGCCTCATCTACGTCAACCCCGAAGGCGTCGACGGCAAGCCCGATCCGCTGAAGACGGCGCATGATGTACGCGTCACCTTTGCCCGAATGGCAATGAACGACGAGGAAACCGTCGCCCTCACCGCCGGCGGCCACACCGTGGGCAAGGCACACGGCAATGGCGACGCGGCCAAGCTCGGCCCCGCTCCGGAAGGCGCGGACATCGAGGAGCAGGGTTTGGGCTGGAACAACCACACGACCCGCGGCATCGGCAACAACACGGTGACCAGCGGGCTCGAAGGGGCGTGGACCACGCACCCGACCCAGTGGGACAACGGTTACTTCGAACTTCTGCTCAACTACGACTGGGAACTCAAGAAGAGCCCGGCCGGCGCGTGGCAGTGGGAACCGGTGAACATGAAGGAAGAGGACAAGCCGGTCGACGCCGAAAACCCGTCGGTTCGTCACAACCCGATCATGACCGACGCCGACATGGCGATGAAGATGGATCCGGAGTACCGCAAGATCTCCGAGCGTTTCTACAAGGATCCAGCCTACTTCACCGAAGTCTTCGCACGCGCCTGGTTCAAGCTGACTCACCGCGACATGGGCCCGAAGGCACGCTACATCGGCCCCGAAGTGCCGGCCGAAGACCTGATCTGGCAGGATCCTGTTCCCGCCGGGAGCAAGAGCTATGACGTCGCAGCAGTGAAGGCGAAGATCGCCGCCGCCGGCCTGTCGGTCGGCGACATGGTCGCCACTGCCTGGGACAGCGCCCGCACCTTCCGTGGTTCGGACTGCCGTGGCGGCGCCAACGGTGCGCGCATCCGCCTTGCCCCGCAAAAGGACTGGGAAGGCAACGAACCGGCACGTCTCGCCAAGGTGCTCGCGGCCTACGAGAAGATCGCGGCCGAAACCGGCGCCAGCGTCGCGGACGTGATCGTGCTCGGCGGCAATCTCGGTGTCGAGCAGGCAGCGAAGGCAGCCGGCGTCACCGTCGAGGTGCCGTTCGCCCCGGGTCGTGGTGACGCCAAGCAGGAGCAGACCGACGTCGAGTCCTTCGAAGTGCTCGAACCGGTGCATGACGGCTTCCGCAACTGGCAGAAGAAGGACTACGTGGTCCAGCCCGAGGAAATGCTGCTCGACCGCGCCCAGCTCCTGGGGCTGACCGCACCCGAAATGACCGTGCTGATCGGCGGCATGAGGGTACTCGGAGCCAACCACGGCGGCAGCAAGCACGGGGTTTTCACCGACCGCGTCGGCGCGCTGACCAACGACTTCTTCGTCAATCTGACCGACATGGCCTACAGCTGGAAGCCAACCGGCCGCAACAGCTACGACATCGTCGATCGCAAGAGCGGTGCCACCAAATGGACCGCGACCCGAGTCGATCTGGTGTTCGGCTCCAACTCGATCCTGCGCGCCTACGCCGAGCTGTACGCCCAGGACGACAACAAGGAGAAGTTCGTCAAGGACTTCGTGGCCGCCTGGAACAAGGTCATGAACGCCGACCGCTTCGACCTGGCGTAAGCTGCGACTGACCGCTGAACGAAAGCGGCAAAAACCGGCCCTGGTGCTCAACACCGGGGCCGGTTCTTTTCATACTGCAAATCGCCGCTGGTGGAACGCTCAGCACCTTAGCCGGCGCGCGGTGTCGGCCAACGCCGTCGCCAGCTTGTCGAGCACTTTTCGCTGACTCTCATCGCGCAACATGCCGTCGTCCCCGATGGCACTGCCAGCATTCCCCACCGCGAGTTGCTGCGGAATCACCTGCATGCCAAGGTAGCCAAGAATGTCGCGCACATGAAAGAGGGCCCGCATGCCACCTAGACCACCGGGTGAGGAACCGACGACCGCCGCTGCCCGACCGGCATAAACCGCCCCACCCGAGCGTTCACGGTCGGCAGGGTTGGGTCTCGAGCACCAGTCGAGCGTGTTCTTGAGCAATGGCGTGATGGAGCCGTTGTACTCGGGATTCACCACCAGCAGCCCGTCGCACGCATACAAGATTTGTTGAAGCTGCATGATCGCCTCAGGCAAGCCGGATTCGGCCTCGAGGTCGCCGTTGTACAGGGGCGCCGGATAGTCCGAAAGTTCCAGCAAATCAACCTCTGCGCCTGCCGCCTGCAACGGCGCAACACATGCGGCGGCAAGGCGACGGGACAATGCATCACGCCGGCTACTGCCGGCAAGGACGACGATACGGGGGGCTTTCATGCAGGCGTCTCGCTCGTTGGGAAAGTCGTATGACGGACGACCCCGGTTTATTGTTCAGATTTCGTCGCTCTTCACCCACTTTGGCTGTGCGGGTGGTTGGTAGGCCGAAAATCTCTCGAGCAAAAGCTCGGGATCGGATTCGACGATAAGCATGCCCCGATGCACCGGGCGGACGAATTCCTCCGCCGAGGCATGATCGAGAAACTCCACCAGGCGATCGTAGTAGCCGCCCACATTCAGTATGGCGCAGGGTTTGTCGTGAAAGCCGAGTTGCCCCCAGGTCCAGACTTCGAACAACTCTTCGAAGGTGCCAATGCCGCCGGGCAGCGCGACGAAGGCATCGGACAACTCCGCCATCAGCGTCTTTCGTGCATGCATCGACGGCGTGACATGCATTTCGGTGAGGCCCGCGTGCGCCAGCTCCTTGCGCATCAGTGCCTGCGGAATCACGCCGACCGCTTCGCCGCCAAGGCGCAGCACTTCGTCGGCCACCGCACCCATGATGCCGACGCTGCCACCGCCAAAGACCAGGCGAATCCCGCGCTCAACCATCACCCGTGCCAGCGAACGGGCGGCGTCGGCATAGACCGTGTCGCGACCGACGGACGAACCGCAATACACGCAAAGGCTTTTCAAGGGACGGGGGGCAGGGGTTGTGGTCATGGATGAGAACTCAGTAAGGAAAAACTAAGACCGGAGGTATCGCCAGCGTCGCGAACACCGAAGCTACACGGAATCACATTGTCGCTCCAGCGCCGCACGGCACTGGATACCGAATCGGGACAGGATCACCCCGGCTTATTGCGCATGAAGTCGGCTGTCTGGAAGAAGTTCTGCAGCAGGCGCTCGCGCAGCGCCTCCTCGATGCCGACCTCCTCCATGGCCAGCATCATGCAGGCGACCCACTGATCGCGCTCGCGGGTCCCGATCGCGAACGGCATATGGCGCGCGCGCAAACGCGGGTGACCGAAGTTTTCGACGAAGAGATCCGGCCCACCCAGCCAGCCGGAAAGAAACATGAAGAGCTTGTCGCGCGACCCTTGAAGATCCTGCGGGTGCATGTCGCGCAACTCACGAAACTGCGGAACGCTGTCCATCAGTGCGTAGAAACGGTCGCACAGGCTGGCGACGACGGCTTCGCCGCCAATTCTTTCGTAGGTACTGAGCTGATCCATGAAAGTCTGCACCGGCATGACACGCGGTGACGGAGTCCGAAAGCACGCCATTCTCTCAGAATTCGGCGGTAGAACGGTCTGCCCGTTCCGTGGTTTCGCGGGCGACTCGGGGGTACTCTCGTTCCCTAAGGGAAATCCCTCTGCGGGAAAACCCCACTTAATCACACCCGGCATCTATGTTGCTATAAATATTCATTTCTGAAATGCAATAACGGATGTCCAACTCCGACGACGGCCCCGCAGCGGCCGCAGACGTACCCAATGAAGCATTCGTTCGGTTCGATTCGGTCCAGAAGAGCTACGACGGCGAAACACTTGTCGTCAAGGACCTGAATCTCGACATAGCGCGTGGCGAATTTCTGACCATGCTCGGACCGAGCGGGTCGGGCAAGACGACTTGCCTGATGATGCTGGCCGGATTTGAAACCGCCACACATGGCGAAATCCTGCTGGACGGCACGCCTATCAACAACGTGCCGCCACACAAGCGTGGCATCGGCATGGTGTTTCAGAACTACGCGTTGTTTCCGCACATGACGGTGACGGAGAACCTCGCGTTCCCGCTCGAGGTCCGCAAAACATCACGGTCGGAGATCGATCGCAAGGTCAAGCGCGCGCTGGACATGGTCGAGATGGGCGAGTTCGGCAACCGTCGTCCTGCCCAGCTCTCCGGCGGCCAGCAACAACGCATCGCGGTAGCTCGCGCACTGGTTTTCGAACCCGATCTGGTGCTCATGGACGAACCACTCGGCGCACTCGACAAGCAATTGCGCGAGCAGATGCAGTACGAGATCAAGCGCATCCACGATTCGCTCGGCATCACGGTCGTCTACGTCACCCACGATCAGACCGAGGCGCTGACCATGTCCGATCGCATTGCGGTGTTCAACGACGGGGTCATCCAGCAGCTGGCCACGCCAGAGGATCTCTACGAGCGGCCAGAGAGCGCGTTCGTCGCCGGGTTCATCGGCGAGAACAATCGGCTGCGCGGCGTCGTGACAGACATCGACGGCAAGCACTGTTCGGTGCAGCTCGAACACGGCGAGACGGTTCGCGCCCAGCGCATTCGTGTGAGCGGTGAAGGCGCCGAGACCATGCTCTCGCTTCGTCCGGAGCGCGTCGTGATCGACCCGGTCGAAGGCAGCCTTCCGAACATATTCGACGCTCGGGTGGAAGAGCTGATCTATCTGGGCGACCACATTCGCACCCGCGTCGCCGTATGCGGGGTCGATGACTTCATTGTCAAGATTCCCAATGCGCAGGCGCATCCAATCAAGCGCCGGGGCGAATCCCTGCGCGTGGGCTGGAGCGCCGAGGACATGCGGGCGCTCGATCCAGGCTGAGCCTGATCACATCCGGGGCCTTTCCTCGGTAGGCATGTCTGCTCCGGACCACCCAAGGCCTGCCGACAAACCACTGGAGACAAGAGACATGACACGTGCACGCAAGACCCTGATTGCCATCGCGACCGCCGGAACTTTCGCGATCGGCGCGACCGCGCTCGCGCAACAATCGGTCAGCCTGACCATCGTTTCCTGGGGTGGCGCCTACAGCGCAAGCCAGCAAAGCGCATACCACGACCCCTACATGGCCGAGAACCCTCACGTCCGCATCATCACGGACGACGGCTCGGCAAACGCTTTGGCCGGCATCCGCGCCCAGGCTCAGGCTGGAAATGTGACCTGGGATCTGGTCGACATGCTTCCATCCGACGCCCAGGTCGCCTGCGACGAGGGGCTGCTCCTCGAGATCGACCATGACGCCATGCTCGCCCCCGCGCCCGACGGCACGCCGGCCAGCCAGGACTTTCTGCCCGGTTCGCTCGACGGCGAGTGCTTCATCCCGCAGATCGTCTATTCGACGATCATCAGCTACAACTCGACGATGTTCCCGGCTGACAAGCAACCCAACAGCATCACCGACTTCTTCGACGTCGAAAACTTCCCGGGCCAGCGCGCCATCCAGAACAGACCGGGCGGCAACCTCGAGTGGGCGCTCTACGCCGACGGCGTGCCGCTCGACGAGATCTACGACGTGCTGCGCACCCCCGCGGGCGTGGAACGCGCCCTGGCCAAGCTCGATACCATCAAGGACCATCTCGTGTTCTGGACCGAAGGCGCACAGGCTCCGCAACTGCTCGCCGACCGCGAAGTAGCCTTCGCCACTGGTTACAACGGCCGGATGTTCTCCGCCGCCGAAGAGGAAGGGCAGCCGATCCGGATCATCTGGGATGGCCAGCTCGTCGAATGGGACGGCTGGGTGATTCCCAAGGGCGGCAACAATATCGAGGCCGTGCTCGACTACGTCCGGTACGCCACCGACACACAACGCCTCGCCGATCAGGCCAAGTACATCTCCTACGGCCCGGCGCGCGCCTCCTCGGCCGGGATGGTGTCGACTCACGCCACCCTCGGGATCGACATGAACCCGCACATGCCGACCCACCCGGACAACTACCAGACACCGATCGTGCTCGACAACGAGTTCTGGACGGACTACGGCGACGAACTGCGCGAACGCTTCAGCGCGTGGATGCTGCGCTGAGCGGCTCCGCCCGGGCCACTTCAGGCCCGGGCCTTGCCGCGCACAATCCATAACGGAACCCCAGGCGAATGACTCCCGCCCCCGACACCGCCATGGTCACGGCCGACGGCCTGCCGCTCAAGCTCAAGCTGCGCCAGGCCGAGCGACGCAAAAAGCTGACCGCGTTCCTGCTGGTCACTCCACTGCTGCTGTTCATCATCGTGACCTTCGTCGTACCGATCTTCGACATGATGCGTCGAAGCATCGACAATCCCGAGATCGGGGAGGTGCTGCCGCGCACCACCGAGGCCCTGCAGGCGTGGGACGGTCGGGATCTCCCGCCGGAATCCGTGTATGCCGCATTCGCCGCCGACATGGTCGAGGGCCGGGAGAATCGCACGACGGGTCGGGTGGCAACCCGTCTGAACTACGAGATCAGCGGCATGCGCTCTGCGGTCAATTCCACCGCACGACGCGCGGCGCGCCTCGAAGCGCCGTTCAAGGAATCGCTCATCGAGACCCACGCGCGCTGGGGCGACCCTTACACCTGGCAGGTCATCCAGCGTGAAAGCGGGCGTTTCACCGCCAGCTACTACCTTTCCGCACTCGATCTGCGGTATGACGAGAGCGGTCGCATCACCCTGCAACCCGAAGAACAACGCATCTACCTGCCCCTTGCGCTTCGCACCTTCTGGCTCAGCGGCCTGGTCACGGTGATCACGCTGATACTGGGGTTTCCAGTCGCCTACATGCTGGCCACGCTGCCGCTTCGCTACAGCAACCTGTTGATGATCCTGGTTCTGTTGCCGTTCTGGACCTCGCTACTGGTGCGAACGACATCGTGGATCGTGATCCTGCAATCGCAAGGTGTCTTCAACGACATCGTCGCCTTCTTCTTTGGCGAGGGTGCGCGCATGCAGCTCATGCACAACCAGATCGGCACCGTCATCGCGATGTCCCATATCCTCTTGCCTTTCATGATCCTGCCGCTCTACAGCGTCATGAAGACCATTCCCCCCGGCTACATGCGGGCGGCCCGCTCTCTTGGGGCAAACCCGTTCACGGCGTTTCGTCGCGTATATCTGCCCCAGACCATTCCGGGTATCGGTGCCGGCGCGCTACTCGTGTTCATCCTGTCGATCGGCTACTACATCACCCCGGCGCTGGTCGGCGGACGCACCGGGCAACTGGTCGGCAACCTGGTGGCCTTCCACATCCAGAACTCGCTCAACTGGGGCCTCGCGGCCGCGCTGGGCACCCTGTTGCTGGGCAGCGTGGTCATTCTCTACTTCGTCTACAACCGGCTCATCGGCATAGACAACATGAAGCTGGGCTGACGTGGAGCGAACCCAAAGATGATGACACCTCTGCCCCCTTACGCCGGAAAACTCGAACGCGCCTGGCACTGGTTCTACCGCGGCTTTTGCGCATTGGTCTTCTTCTTTCTGATCGCCCCGATCCTGGTCATCATTCCGCTGTCGTTCAACGCCGAACCCTACTTCACCTTCACCCGCGAAATGCTGACCTTTGACCCGGACGGCTACTCGCTGCGCTGGTATCAGGACTTCTTCACCAGCGAATCGTGGCTGCGTTCGGTACGCAACAGCTTCGTCATCGCGATCTCCGCCACGATGGTCGCGACCGTACTCGGCACCGTCGCCGCTCTCGGTCTGGCCCGCTCGTATCTGCCTTTCCGGGCCGCACTGATGGGACTTCTGATCTCCCCGATGATCGTGCCGCTGATCATTTCGGCTGCTGGCATGTACTTTTTCTACTCCAGCATCGGACTCGCACAAACCTTCGTCGGCGTCATCCTCGCTCACGCCGCGCTCGGCACGCCCTTCGTCGTCATCACCGTCACCGCCACGCTCATCGGATTCGACTACAGTCTGGTCCGTGCCGCCCAGAGCCTGGGCGCCACCCCGACCTACGCCTTCTTCAAGGTGATCATGCCGCTGATCACGCCGGGCGTGATCAGCGGGGCGCTGTTCGCCTTCATCACCTCGTTCGACGAAGTCGTGGTCGTGCTCTTCCTGGCCGGCGTCGAGCAACGGACCATTCCGCGCGAGATGTGGTCGGGCATCCGGGAGCACATCAGCCCCACGATTCTGGCTGTCGCGACGATTCTGGTCGCGATCTCCATTGCGTTGCTGGTCACCGTTGAGCTACTTCGCCGGCGCAGCGCTCGCTTGCGTGGTCTGTCGAGCTGATCGGGGTTTCTCACGCAAGTGCGCGGCGACGGCATCAGTGGCCGCGGCTGCGTGAGTAGGGCGATGCTCAGTTGAGCGGTTTCGTGCCCTGCCCTGCTGTCTCAGCTATCACATGCCGTATTCGCGCTCGACTCTGGCCACTCTGACCCTGAAGCTCGAATACCACTGCGCACGTCCCAGCTGTTGCGCCACCTGATGCTCTGCGTGCTTCTTCCAGCTCGCAATGGCCTCCAGGCTTTGCCAGTACGACACCGTAATCCCCAGGCCGTCCCGGACGGACTCCATCCCAAGAAAACCCGGTTGCGCCGATGCCAGCGCGACCATCCTCTCGGCCATGGCGGCGTAGCCCTCATCGCCGGGCGTTCGGAGGTTGCTGAAGATCACTGCGTAGTAAGGTGGTTCTGGCGTATCCGCGATTTCTGACATGGCGCTGTCCTCAGTCGGTTCGGTCAATCCCGGCCAGCGCTCGAGTGAGTTCGGCTGCCCGCACGTCCCTGCATCCGCTGACGTTCTGACCCGCCCACAAGGGCGAGAAGTCACTGCTCCCCTGACTCTCGGCCTTGGCGCGAAGCGGCGCGATCGCAGACGTCGCCAGCGGAAAAGCGGGGGGAGCGCCGCTGATCGGCCCCAGCTCACGCATCAGGCGATTCACGATGCCGCGCGCCGGGCGACCGGTGAATAGATTCGTCAGGGCGGTAACTCGGGCCATATCGCTTTTCAGCGCCGCGCGATGCAGGCCGCTGGTCGTGGCCTCGGGACACAGCATGTAAGCGGTCCCCACCTGCACACCTGCCGCGCCCAAGGCCATCGCCGCCGCCACGCCGCGCGCATCGGCAATGCCGCCGGCAGCGATCACTGGCACCTTCACCGCCTGCACGATCTGCGGTACCAGGGCAAAGGTGCCGACCTGGGTCGAGATGTCCTCAGTCAGGAACATGCCCCGATGCCCGCCCGCTTCGAGCCCCTGCGCGATGACGGCGTCCACCCCCTGCGCCTCCAGCCACAGCGCCTCATCCACCGTGGTGGCCGTCGAAAGAATCTTCGCCCCCCAGCCACGCAGCCGATCGAGCAGCTC
>NZ_WTVM01000060.1 GCF_012910885.1 Azoarcus taiwanensis
AGTGCGGATGGCGGCCGATCAAAACCGTCTGCAAGACCGATGATGAGAAATGATCGCCCTGATGTTGAGTCAACAAACCCCGGCAGCGCGCAAGCGCCAGGCTGTCCCATTGCGCCAGCGGCCTGCCCTCGATGCGCACCTCGCCCACGGTCGGCGAGCGCAACCCGGCGATGGTGTTCAGCAAGGTCGTCTTGCCTGCTCCGTTCGGCCCGAGCAACGCCAGGCACTCGCCCGCCGCCAACTGCATGGCGAACTCGCAGCACAGCCAGCGTTTGCCCACCTGCAGCGCGACGCCGTCCACCTCGAGCATCGGCGCGCTCATCCCACCTTCCTCGTACGCGAAAGCAGGAACAGGAAGACCGGCACCCCAATCAGCGCGGTCAGTACGCCAACCGGCAACTGCATGGGCGCAATCATCGTCCTCGCCGCGGTATCCGCCAGCGTCAACAACGTTCCCCCGGCGAGCATCGCCGCCGGCAGCAGCAAGCGCTGGTCGTTGCCGATGACGAAACGCACCAGATGCGGCACCACCAGCCCGACGAAACCCACTGAACCGATCAGCGTGACCGCCACCGCAGTAAGCAGCGAGGCCACCACATACAACACATAACGCAAGCGTTTCACCCGCACCCCGAGCGACAGGGCAGTCGCCTCACCACGCGCAAGCACGTTCAGATCGCGCGCGAACGGCATGACCAGCACGATGCCGACCACCAGCACGACCGCCGCCGGCCACGGATTGCTCGCGCCGGAGGCATCGCCCATCAACCAGAACAACATCGAGCGCAGCCGGGCATCGGGCGCCAGCGACAACATCAAGGTGATCACCGCGCCACAGCCCGCAGCGACGATGACGCCGGTCAGCAGCAAACGCGTCTGGGTCCATGAGCCGTCACCGTGCGCCAACCCGAAAACCAGCAGCATCGCCGCCAGCGCGCCGGCGAAAGCCGAGGCATCCACCATCCACGGTGCAAGTCCTAGCATCATCGCCGACAAGGCCCCGACCGCCGCCCCGCCGGAGATCCCCAGCACATAGGGATCCGCCAGCGGGTTGCGCAACAGCACCTGCATCAGCGCGCCGGCGATCGCCAGCAAGCCACCACAAACGAACACCGCCACCGCGCGCGGCAGGCGCAGGTGGCGGATGACGTCGGCTTCAAGTCCACCGATACCGCCAAACAATGCCGCACGAAGCTGGCTGAACGAGACTACGAGATCACCGGACTTCAACGCGTAGACGAGCGCGAACAGCCCCGCCGCAGCGAGTCCGGCGATCACGGTGAACGCTCGCGGCGCGTGCGTCATCGCGACTCCGCCCTATCAGCGCGGCGTGTAGCGGACACCGACAAAGGCATTCGCGCCTGCCGTGGCATAACCACGTGAAAGCTCGTACTTCTTGTCGAGCAGGTTGTTTGCACGGAACTCAATACGCCAGTCCGGCGCGACACGATAGTGAGCATAGGCGTCTAGCACCCCGTAGCCCCCCAGCTCGACCGTGTTCGCAACGTTTTCGAAGCGACCCCTCTCGCCGTACCAATCGACGCCCCAGTCCCAGCGCCCGACTGAGTGTTCGATCTGTACAAACGCAGACTCCCGCGCTCGTCGTGGCAGGCGGTTTCCGCTCACTCTATCCTTGGCATTAATCAGGTCTACGCCGGCGCGGATGTCGAAACCAGCCAGGTGCGTGCCATAAGCAATCTCGAATCCTTCGAGTTTGGCTTGGTTGAGGTTCTGTGGTGGCCAGCCGGAGATCATGTCACGAACGCGGTTGTTATAGTAGGTCACCTCCACGCTCTGAAACCCGTCATCCCAACGCACGCCCAACTCCCTGTTCAGCGCACGCTCGGGTTTCAACGCGGGGTTGCCACCGCCGAAACCGCTGTCAGGCCAGTAGAGTTGATTGAAGGTGGGTGCATTGAACGCCGTCGCGATGCTGCCATGCACGCTCCAGTCCGGGGAGATGCGGTAGCCATAGCCAAGCATCCCCGTGGTCTTGCTTCCGAACTGCGAGTTGTCGTCATGACGGACGTTCAACTGGACACTGTGATCTCCGATACTGGCCGACCAGCCGAGCAACAGCGCATGCACGCGCCGGGAGTCCTCCACATAGCCGGTATCGCCACCGGCCTCGGACCGCACATATTCGTATGCCGCCATCAGGGATCCGAGCGGCAGCGTCACGTCGTGCTGCCAGACAAACTGCTGTTGCCTCGACCGGATCCGGTTCCTTTCAATGGCGCTGGGTCGGTTGTTCAGGTGGTCGTCGCTCTGCCCCACACGGACAGTGCTGGTCCATATATCGGTGATCTCATTGCGCATGAAGATCCCCACTGAACTGACCTGCTTGTCAAGACGCGAGTTGAACCTTGGCTCGGTCAGGAGCCGCGACACGTCGTACTCGTTGCGTCCCTGGGTGTGGAAGAGATTGATACCGATCTCGTCGCGCTCGCGGAATCCCACCGACAATGAGCCGGACATGTAAGCGTTATTGAAGCCGTCTCGATCGCTGTCGTACGAGGTACTCGGCCCCCAAGTGGAGTACCAGAAGGTCTCGTCGTGTTTGGAGTTGAAACCACGCGTTCGCTCGCGCCCTGCCGATAGACTGTAGCGCACACGCTCATGGCCACCACTCACCGAGGCACCGAGGTTCACGGTGTCATAGCTACCATAGCCGACGAAAAGCTCAGGACTGAATCCGGTCTCCCCCCGACGCGTGAAGATCTGGATGACCCCGCCAATCGCGTCGGAGCCATATAGCGCACTGGCCGGTCCGCGCAGAATCTCGATCCGGTCGATGATCGCAAGTGGAATGGCCTCCAGAGTAGGCTGTCCGCTATTAACGGAATTCACTCTCAAACCGTCGATTAACAGCAAGGTATGTCGCGACTCCGCGCCCCGGACGAACACACTCGCGTTCGCCCCCGGACCACCGTTCGTCACCACGCGGACGCCAGAAACCCGTTTGAGAACGTCGGTGAGCGTGGAGTGACCCGCGCGCTCGATTTCCTCCCGCGTAATTACCTCGACGCTGGCAAGCACCTGGTCAACACGCTGCGCCTGGCGGGTCGCGGTGACGAATGTCGTTGCAAGCGTCGCCTCATCGGTTGTGACGGCGCTTTGCGAGAACGCAGGAAAAGCGGCAGCCACCGCGAGCGCGGTTACGGTAAGACGGATTTTCATTGTTGTAGCTCCCTTGCGCCACGACAGGCGTCCCCGCACGCCGTGGCAATGCCGAATCGATGTGCGTGGGCAAAGGAGAGCAATGGAGCACGGTCGAACGCCCGTTGCCGCCTCCCCGCGGCACATCAGCCAGTTCGCGTTCGGGCCGGTATCCGGGCTCGTGGGCTGTACCGGCAGGGTGCTCGACCTGCCGGACTCGAACTGTCGCCTTCCCGGGCCAGGGCCCAGTGGCGTGATGACAGCTCTTGCGTCCACTTACCGTTGCGGGGGCAGCACAGGCATTGCGCATCGGAGTAAGTTCCCCGCCGCGCGCACCTGTTTCCCGTTGAACCCTCTGGCGTGAGCCGCCTTCGGGCACCTCGAATGCGTTTCGTCCTGTTGGACGAAGCCGTGATGATAGCGTGAAATTTGCCGCAATGCGGCAAACTGTCGGGATGGCTCGTACAACCGGGGGGATGAATGACCAGCCGACATCTTCAGAACACCGTCTTTCGCGGCTCGTGCCGCTGTCACCAGGATTAGCCATGTCTCGACACCTGATTCTTGGCGGCGCCCGCTCCGGCAAGAGCCGGTTTGCCGAACAGCTCGCGATCGACTCGGGGTTGCCGGTTACCGTTGTCGCAACCGCCGAGGCATTGGACGAGGAAATGGCGGCGCGGATCGCCCGCCATCGCTGCGACAGACCCGGACACTGGCGGACGATAGAAGCGCCGCGCCAACTCGCGGATGTGTTGCGCGCAACCTGCAGCGAGGGCAGTTGCGTCGTGGTTGATTGCCTGACGCTGTGGCTGGCCAATACGCTGACCGACGGAGAAGCCGCGCCCACCCTGTCCGCAATCGAGGAGCGGCCGGCAGCCCGGATCGAGCAGGACGCCTTGTTCGCTTTACTGCCGAGCTTGCCCGGCGAGATCATTCTCGTTGCCAACGAAGTCGGCATGGGCCTCGTGCCGGAGTCGCCGCTGGGCCGGCTTTTTCGCGACGAGGCCGGCCGACTCAACCAGCGGGTCGCCGCCTTGTGCGAACGTGTCAGCTTCGTCGCGGCCGGATTGCCCTTGCACCTGAAATAGATCACGAACCACGGCAGAAAGCGTCTCGAACATGCCGACTTGGTCACGACGCCTCAATGGCGCATTTACTTAGAATGGAGCTATGGAACAGATAAAGGCGAACATGGTGAGAACGCACGGCCCAAGCTTTCCGAGCGCCTGCCGGACCCGCTGTCTCTTCGTCATGAGCACCGGATTGCGATCGATGGGGTTGCTGGCAGCGCTGTTCCTGCCCGCCCTGGCATTTGCCACGACGACGGACCTCGTGCACGAGACCGCAATGGGTATGTGGCCAACCACAGGCATCGACGTTGTCAGCGCAATTTTCATTGGCGTGCTTGTAGCCATCGCTGCCCACAGTCTGATGACTTACTTCGCCATCGGCGACCGGGTTCACATTGCCCACGCCCTGCTCGCCCTGTCGCTGGTCACCGCTCAGCTCCTGCTGATTGGCGGAATCGCCCCCCCGCGCTGGCTGGACGGCACGAACAGTGCCGAACTGGCGTTGCCCAGTGGTATCGCGCTGGTCGGGCTGTTCGCTTCGATCTTCACGCGGGATTTCTTCGATACTGCAAGCAATGCACCATTGTACGAACGGCTGTTGCTCGTCACCGCATCGCTTTTCGCGTTGTCGCTCGCTGCGATCTGGATCGTGCCGCCGCCCTATGGTGTGCACACCGCGTGGGGCACAGCCATGCTTTTCGCAGCATTGGCGATCGCCTGTTCGATCCGTTGCATACAGCTGCATGTGGCAGGCGCAGGCCTCTTCCTCGCCGCCTGTGCAGTCGTCATCGTCGGTCAGGGTCTCGCAAGCGCCGTGAGCCATGGCCCAGGGCATGTCATCGCGTCCTTCAGTGCAGAAGCGGGGTTCCTGATGGCGACATTATTGCTGTCGGTAGCCATGGCGCGACGCACCGATGCCGCACGGGGCACGCGTGCCGTTCGTCTTGCTGCGGAACTGGATATCTCAAAGCAAACCCTGGCGGCCGCACGGGAACTCGAAACCACGCTCACCCACCGGCTGGACGAAAAGGCTCTTGAACTCGATGCAGCAAACGCCCGCCTCGTCGAGCGAACCCAGAAACTCGAAGCGCTTGCACACCGGGATGCGCTCACACAACTGCCTAACCGGCTCCTGTTCGAAGACCGCACCACTCATGCGATCACGCGTGCTTTGCGCCACAAGGCAAGAGTGGCGGTAATCCTGGTGGACATCGAAGCCTTTCGCAAGATCAATAAGGAGTTTGGGCGTTCGCTTGGCGACGAACTCCTGGTGCTGCTCGCGCATCGCTTGAGCGCAAGGCTGCGCGCTGGGGACACTATTGCACGTATCGGTGGCGACGAGTTCGCGGTGCTCCTCGAAGACGTTTTCGAGCACGACGACCTCGAGCGCGTGATAAGCGGCCTCAAGGACGAACTGCCGCTCCCATTCCTGCTGGGCGACAAGCAGATCGTCATCGAGGCTTCCATGGGTTTTGCCTTTTTCCCCGAGGACGGCGAGGATACTGCGTCGCTGCTCAGGGCGGCCGACCGTCGCATGCTGAAGGTCAAACAGGCGCGCGCCGACGGGGACACGGCGACCACCTGAGCGATGGTGGCGTAGAATGACGCGCTTTGTTAGCTGACAAGGCACGTCATGCATTTCGACATCGTCACCCCGGACGCATCTCCCCGCTCTCAGATCCAGCACCGGATCGACCGCAAGACCAAGCCCGTCGGCGCACTGGGTAGACTCGAGAGCCTCGCGCTGCAGATTGCGCTGATTCAACAGCCGGAAGCGCCCGCGATCCGCTCCCCACAGATGCTGGTCTTCGCCGGCGACCACGGCGCCGCGAAGGCGGGTGTCTCCGCGTACCCGCAAGACGTGACCTGGCAAATGGTGGAGAACTTTCTCGCCGGCGGTGCCGCAATCAACGTTTTCTGCCGCGAGGCCGGGATGGGTTTGCGTGTTGTCGATGCAGGCGTCGCCCATGATTTCGGCGTACGAGACGCACTGATCGACGCAAAGATCGGGCCCGGCACCGAGAACTGGCTGGAGGCCCCCGCGATGTCGCTAAACCAGGTTGAGAGAGCCCTGCAGCGCGGACGCACACTGGCGCACGAGCTTGCTGACCACGGTAGCAACCTGCTCGGCTTCGGCGAGATGGGCATCGGCAACACCGCCTCGGCATCACTGATTACTCACTGCCTTACCGGCGCGCGACTCGAGCAGGTGACCGGTCGAGGTACTGGCCTCGACGATTCCGGTCTCGCTCGCAAGCTCGCCATGCTCGAGCAAGCGGTTGCGCGAGGTGGCCGCCCGAGCGAGGCGCTGAAAGTCCTCAGCGAATACGGTGGCTTCGAGATTGCGATGATGGCCGGAGCCATGCTCGGCGCTGCCGAGAAACGCATGGTCTTGCTCATCGATGGTTTCATCGTGACCGCCGCGCTGCTGGCGGCACACCGCATCGCGCCCGAAATCCTGTCCTATTGTGTGTTCGCCCATCGATCCGAGGAACCCGGCCACGCGGTGCAGCACACGCATCTGGGCGTCGAACCACTGATGGCACTTGATCTCCGACTGGGCGAAGGTACCGGGGCGGCATTGGCGCTGCCGCTGGTGCGCGCGGCAGTCGGGTTCTACAACGACATGGCGAGCTTCGAATCTGCCGGCGTCGACGGCTGATACACCCGTTTCATGCGCTACCAGCTCGAACTCTTCTTCACCGCGATCGGGTTCTTCACCCGGATTCCGGTGCCGGGGTGGGTGCCTTGGTCCACAGATCGGCTCAACCATTCGGCCCGTTACTTTTCCCTGGTCGGCTGGATTGTCGGCCTGGTGGGCGCGGGCAGCCTGATCCTGTTCGCGCTGGTGTTGCCGGCGGCGATCGCCGTGCTGCTGTCGATGGCAGTGACGATCCGGCTCACCGGTGCGTTCCACGAGGATGGCTGGGCGGACACCTGCGACGGTTTTGGTGGCGGCTGGGACAAGTCGCAGACCCTGGCCATCATGAAGGATTCGCGCAACGGCACCTATGGCACAGTCGGCCTGGTGCTGATGCTGCTGGCCAAGGCGGCCGCGCTGATCACGCTCGCTGGGAGCAGCGTCTGGCTTGCGGCGGTGGCACTGCTGGTGGCACACCCACTTTCGCGCCTGGCGTCGACCAGCCTGATCCACACCATGGAATACGTGCGCGAGGATGAGTTGTCCAAGGCCAAGCCGCTCGCGCGCAAGCTTGGCCACAATGAACTGGCAATCGCGGTCTTGTTCGGTCTGCTGCCACTGTTGCTGCTTTCACCGCCGCGCGCGTTGCTGGCCTGTTTGTTGGTCGCGTTCACCACTCTGCTCGCAGCCCGCGCCTTCCGACGTAAACTCGGCGGCTACACCGGCGACTGCCTGGGCGCCGCCCAGCAAGCGACCGAACTCGCCTGCTATCTCGCACTGGTGACGACGTGGAACTCCATCTGATCCGCCATCCCCGTCCAGACGTGCCCGCAGGCGTCTGCTACGGGCAAACCGACGTCGGACTTGCAGAGTCGGCGATCGAGGTCGCGGCACGCCTGCGTCCGCTCCTTCCCGGCGCGTTCGCGCTCCACGCCAGCCCCTTGTCCCGCGCCCGGCTACTCGCCGAGGCGCTTGGCGAGCCAGCGCTGGACAACCGCCTGATGGAGATGCACTTCGGTGACTGGGAGCTCAAGGCCTACACCGAGCTGGGCGACGCAGTAGACCGCTGGGTGTCGGACCCGCTGGGCTTCGCTGCACCGGGCGGCGAGTCTGCCAACGATCTGACGCGACGCGTGCGGCACTGGCTCGATGAGCGCCTGTCGCAGCAGGATGAAGCGCCAATGGTCGTCGTCGCCCACGGCGGTCCGCTACGCGTGATTGCCGGCCACCTCCTCGGTCTGCCGGCCGAGCGCTGGCTCTCGCTCGACTTCGCCTGTGGCCATGTAACGCGCCTGGATGTGAACGACTGGGGGGTCGTGTTGAAGTGGTTCAATCGTTGAACGGGTAACTCGGTAACGCACTACCAGAACCGCGAAGCGTGGCAGGCGGCAGTCCGCTCACGCGCGGCATGCGCCACGCGTGAGCGATCGTGCCCCCCTCTTTCGAGCAGGCTGTCGGGTCAGCGCTTGTCGCGCTTTGCCTGCGCCCGCTTTCCGGATGCGGTTGCGTGGGCACGCTGGGTTGCAGCATGGGGGTCACGGGCAGGCGCCTTGCGCTGTGCGGCAGTCGCGGGCTTCTTGCGGGATGGCCCGGGCTTTGCCGCTGCAGCACCACCTTTGACCGGTTTGGCGCTGCGGGTAGAAGCCATGGACAACAGCTTTGCACGTGCCTCCGCGCGCGCCTTCGCCTCATCGAGCTGGGCCCGTCGCTTCTCGAAGCGCTGCAGGGTTTCCGCAAACAGTTTCGCCTTCTGCTCGGTCCGGGTGTTGGCGACGCTGGTATTGCCCCTTTTCGAGCCTGTCGCCGCGCGAATCGAAACGGTCTGGCGGCGGAACAGATCCTGGTACTTCTTGCGCATTTCGCGCGCACGACTGATCGACGATTTCAGCGCCGCCTCATCGAGCTTGGTGATTTCGTCGGCAAGACTCGAAAGGAACAGGTCGAGCTCGTCGTCGCTGCAAAGCACTTTTGCGTGAGAACGGTTGTAGGCCATGGACTTCCCTCCTTGGATGATCACCAGCGTAATCTGGTTGCCGCACGCATCAATGCGCGCTTGACGTCATCATCACGCCAGGCGGGTCGATCATGCAAGGGGCCAGGCTATATTCGGCGAACGTCGACACGACTGTTAACGCAAAAAGGCCTCGCCGAAGCGAGGCCTTTTTGCCGCGACCGAGGCCGCGACAGCGGACGCTGCAGGGCAGGATTACATGCCCATGCCCATGCCACCCATACCGCCCATGCCGCCCATGTCGGGCATTCCGACGGCCGGCTTGTCGTCCGGCGCTTCGCCGACCATGCAGTCGGTGGTCAGCATCAGGCTGGCAACCGAAGCGGCGTTCTGCAGTGCGGTGCGGGTCACCTTGGTCGGGTCAAGCACGCCCATTTCAACCATGTCGCCGTACTCGCCCGTCGCGGCGTTGAAACCGAAGTTGCCAGCGCCCTCGACCACCTTGTTGACCACCACGCTCGGCTCGTCGCCAGCGTTGGCAACGATCTCGCGCAGCGGCTGCTCGAGCGCCCGCAGAACGATCTTCACGCCGGCGTCCTGGTCGTGATTGTCGCCTTTGATGTCGCCCAGGCTGGAGCGCGCGCGCAACAATGCAACACCACCACCCGGGACGATGCCTTCTTCGACGGCGGCGCGGGTCGCGTGCAGTGCGTCTTCGACTCGGGCCTTCTTCTCCTTCATCTCGACTTCGGTTGCAGCACCGACCTTGATCACGGCCACACCGCCTGCCAGCTTGGCAACGCGCTCCTGCAGCTTCTCGCGGTCGTAGTCAGAGGTAGCCTCTTCGATCTGCACACGGATCTGCTTGACGCGCGCTTCGATGCGCTCGGCCTGGCCTGCACCGTCGATGATGATGGTGTTTTCCTTGCCGACTTCGATGCGGGCGGCCTGGCCGAGGTCGTCCAGGGTGGCCTTCTCGAGGGTCAGGCCGACTTCCTCGGCGATGACCTGTCCGCCAGTCAGCACGGCGATGTCTTCCAGCATGGCCTTGCGGCGGTCACCGAAGCCCGGGGCCTTCACGGCGCAGGTCTTGAGGATGCCACGGATGTTGTTCACCACCAGGGTCGCGAGTGCTTCGCCCTCGACGTCCTCGGCGATGATCAGCAGCGGACGGCTGGACTTGGCGACCTGCTCGAGTACCGGCAGCAGATCACGGATGTTGGAGATCTTCTTGTCGAACAGCAGCACGAACGGGTTCTCGAGGATCGCGACCTGCTTGTCCGGGTTGTTGATGAAGTACGGGGAGAGGTAGCCGCGGTCGAACTGCATGCCCTCGACGACGTCGAGTTCGTTTTGCAGGGACTTGCCGTCTTCAACGGTGATCACGCCTTCCTTGCCGACCTTTTCCATCGCGTTGGCGATGATCTCGCCGATGTCGCTGTCGGAGTTGGCGGAGATGGAGCCAACCTGGGCGATTTCCTTGCTGGTCGAGCAGGGCTTGGACAGCTTCTTCAGCTCTTCGGTGACCGCGATCACGGCCTTGTCGATGCCGCGCTTGAGATCCATCGGGTTCATGCCGGCGGCGACGAACTTCATGCCTTCGCGGACGATGGACTGGGCCAGCACGGTGGCGGTGGTGGTACCGTCACCGGCGATGTCGGAGGTCTTGGAGGCGACTTCCTTGACCATCTGCGCGCCCATGTTCTCGAACTTGTCCTTGAGCTCGATTTCCTTGGCGACGGACACGCCGTCCTTGGTCACGGTCGGAGCGCCAAAGGAGCGCTCGAGCACGACGTTACGACCCTTCGGGCCGAGGGTGACCTTGACTGCGTTGGCCAGAACATTGACGCCAGCGACCATACGGTCACGAGCGGAATCACCAAACTTGACTTCCTTAGCTGCCATTGTTGCTTACTCCTAGAATTCGTTGATCGGTGTCGAGAGGCGGGTTCAGCCTTCGATGACACCCATGATGTCTTCTTCGCGCATGACGAGAAGCTCCTCGCCTTCGACCTTGACGCTCTGGCCGGCGTACTTGCCGAAGAGCACCTTGTCGCCGGCCTTCACGGCCATCGGACGAACCTTGCCGTCATCGAGGATCTTGCCGTTGCCGACGGCGATCACTTCGCCCTGGTCGGGCTTCTCGCCGGCCGAGTCGGGGATAACGATGCCGCTGGCGGTCTTGCGCTCGGCCTCGAGACGCTTGACGATCACGCGGTCATGCAAGGGACGAATGTTCATCGAGTCACTCCTGTTGTGTCAGTCTGATTGATTGTTTCGGAGCGGGCCTGCGCCCGCATCCAGCGATCACTAATGAGTCCGCTTTCGCGAACCTGTTAGCACTCACTGCCAACGAGTGCTAATAATATGGACGACCCCTTCCGATTTCAAGAGTCGATGCACGAAAAAAAAACGGCTGGGCCCGGCAGCCGGCCTTCGGTCTAGCCCGACATCGCCATCAGGCTGGCGTTGCCACCGGCCGCCGCGGTGTTGACACTCAGGGTGCGTTCATGAACCAGCATGATGAGGTCGTACAGCGGATCCGCGACCAGCAGCGGAACGATCGGCCCCGCTCGCGACGCCAAGACTCGCCGCCAGGCGTCGGCCTCTTCCGCCTCGCCGTCGAGAAGCAGAACATCCCAGCTCGCGTCGCGGAGGTCATCAACGAGTGTCATGCGTTCCCGGACCGGCTGCGGCAGGGCTTCATGAAGCGCGCGAGTCGGCTTCAGGTCGGGTAGCACAACCCGGTTGTCGCAGGCCAGCGCGGCCAGCAGCTGATGCACCCACGCCGACGTGGTTTCGGCCACGCCCGCAACCGTGCCGCGCGGCACGAAACGCAGGGCGTTGTCTTCGCCGGTAGGCCCCGGCAGCTGCAATTCGAGACTGGCCAGGCGCGCCGCGCGATAGGCATCCGCTCGATCGCGCAGCGTCGCAAGCGTGTCGCCGTCGAGCAGGGTCCGCGCGCCACTCTCGAGCCAGTCGGACAATGCGGCGAACGCCGGGGCGACCTGCGGACGGGGGAAACGACGCAGGTCCGGCCCAGGCGAGCGACTGAGGAGCCGGTGCAGATAAAGAGGACCGCCGGCCTTGGGCCCGGTTCCAGAAAGCCCTTCGCCGCCGAAAGGCTGCACACCCACCACCGCGCCGATAATGTTGCGGTTCACATACAGGTTGCCCACATGCGCGCGGGCTGCCACGCGTTCGATGGTCTCGTCGATGCGGCTGTGCACGCCCATGGTCAGGCCGTAGCCGGTGGCGTTGATGCGCCCGACCAGTTCGTCGAGCCCGTCGGAGCGGTAACGCAACACATGGAGAATCGGTCCGAACTGCTCGCGCTCGATCGCGTCGAGTGAGTCGATCTCGATCAGGGTCGGGGCGACGTAGCTGCCATGCGCACAGTCATCCGACAGTTGCAGCCGTTCGACGCGATGGCCACGCCCGCGCATCGTCTCGACATGCGCCTCCAGCCCGGCACGCGCGTCTTCGTCGATGACCGGGCCGACGTCGTTGCGCACGTCGGCGGTATTGCCGATACGCAGCTCGCGCATCGCGCCGCGCAACATGTCGAGAAAATGGTCCGCGATCTCCTCCTGCAGGCACAGCACGCGCAGTGCCGAACAACGCTGGCCAGCCGAGTCGAAGCTGGACATGATCACGTCGGCCGCCACCTGTTCGGGCAAGGCGGTGGAGTCGACGATCATCGCATTCTGGCCGCCGGTCTCAGCGATCAGCCGCACGTCGCCGCCGCGCGCCGCGAGACTGCGCTGGATGATGCGGGCCACCTCGGTCGAGCCGGTGAACATCACGCCACGCACCCGGTGGTCGCCCACCAGGGCGGCGCCGACGGTTTCGCCTCGACCCGGCAGCAACTGCAGGGCGTCGGCCGGCACGCCGGCGCGATGCAGCAGGCGCACCGCCTCGGCGGCGATCAGCGGGGTCTGCTCGGCCGGCTTGGCGAGCACCACATTGCCCGCGGCCAAGGCCGCGGACACCTGGCCGGTGAAGATCGCAAGCGGGAAGTTCCAGGGGCTGATGCACACCACCGGCCCGATGGGCTGGTGACTGGCGTTGTCGAAGCCGCGCGCCTCACAGGCATAGTAGCGGAGAAAATCCACCGCCTCACGCACCTCGGCGACCGCGTTGGCCCATGACTTGCCGGCTTCGCGCACCGCGAGTGCAATGAACGCCGGCGCTTCGACGTCCATCAGGTCGGCTGCCCGCTCGAGGCGCCCGGCGCGCGCCTCAGGCGGCAAACGCGACCACTGCGACGCCGAAGCGGCATCGAGCGCGCTCGCGACATCAGCCTCGGTCGCCTCGACCACCTCGCCGACACGATCGCGCCGGTCCGCGGGGTTGGTGACGGCTTCGACGCTGCCCTTGGCCGCTGTCGCGATAGCCAGGATCGGCCCCGACTCGAACTTCCTTGTGGCGGCGTGAGCCACCGCTTCGCCGAGTTCGCGCCGCACCGGTTCGGCCGACAGATCGAAACCACGCGAATTACGCCGCCCCGGACCATAGAGGGCCAGCGGCAGGACGATGCGCGGATGCGGCGTGCCGCCCAGCGCCTCGGCCTCGGCAACCGGATCCGCGACCAGCGCCTCGACAGGCACCGCCTCATCGACAATGCGATTGACGAAGCTGCTGTTGGCGCCGTTCTCGAGCAGCCGCCGCACCAGGTAGGCGAGCAGGGTCTCGTGCGAGCCGACCGGTGCGTAGATGCGCACACGGCGGCGTAGCGCCGGGTCCGCCAGCAGGGTGTCGTACAGCGGCTCGCCCATGCCGTGCAGGCACTGAAATTCGTAGTCTCCGTCGCGCCCGGGGTCGCCCGCGATGCAGTGCACTGCCGCGAGCGAGTGCGCGTTGTGGGTCGCGAACTGGGGGAAAATCGCATCGCGCGCATCGAGCAGCTTGCGCGCGCATGCGAGATAGCTCACGTCGGTGTAGACCTTGCGGGTCCACACCGGATAGTCGGAAAGTCCATCGACCTGGGCGCGCTTGATCTCGGCATCCCAGTAGGCACCCTTGACCAGCCGGACCATCAGGCGTCGCTGGCTACGCCGCGCGAGCGCGATGATCCAGTCGAGGGTTGCCCAGGCCCGTTTCTGATAGGCCTGCACCACGAAGCCCAGCCCGGTCCAGCCGGCCAGCTCAGGATCCAGCGCGAGCGCCTCGAGAATGTCCAGCGACAGGTCGAGGCGGTCGGCCTCTTCGGCATCGATGTTCAGGCCGATATCGTAGTCCCGAGCCATCCCGCACAAGCGGCGGATGCGCGGGAAGAGTTCGTCGCGCACCCGGTCCGGCTGCGACCAGACATAGCGCGGATGCAGGGCAGAGAGCTTGACCGAGATGCCGTTGCCCTCGATCACGCCCACGCCCTTGGCTGCACGCCCGATCGCATGGATGGCCTCCTCGTAGGCGGCCATGTAACGATCGGCGTCGGCGGCAGTCGCTGCCGCCTCGCCCAGCATGTCGAAGGAGTAACGATATCCGCGACTCATCGCCGTGCGGGCGCGGGACAAGGCCTCGTCGATGTCCCGACCGGTGACGAACTGCTCGCCCAGCATCCGCATCGCCAAGTCCATGCTCTTGCGTATCAGCGGCTCTCCGCCCTTGGCCAGCAGCCGGTTCAAGGCACTTGCCAGGCCCTCTTCACTGCGGGTCGCAACCAGCCGGCCGGTGACCAGCAGGCCCCAGGTGGCCGCATTCACGAACAGGGACGGGCTGTGCCCGAGGTGCGCACGCCAGTCGCCATGGGCGAGCTTGTCGCGGATGAGCCGGTCGGCCGTCGCCTTGTCCGGGACCCGCAGCAGGGCTTCGGCGAGACACATCAGCGCGATGCCCTCCTGGCTCGAAAGCGAGAACTCCTTCATCAGGGCATCGACGCCGCTGGATCTGGCACGCCTTGAACGCAGGGCTTCGACCAGGCGTGTCGCCAGCGCTGCACTTTGCTGTTTGACTGTATCTGACGGTCTGGCAGCCTCGATCAGGGTCGGCAACAGCTCGGCCTCGGGCACCCTGCAGGCGCTGATGATGGCCAGTCTGAGCGCATCACGCTCGATGTTCGGCAGCGCAGCCGCGTCCCCCATCGCATTGACAATGGTCATCCTTGTACTCCATGAAACTTGTTGATGCCGGCAGGCGCACGGACTGCGGCTGCCGGCGAGTTGAGCCGGGTGGTCGGCGACCATCGACAGGTCGCCGACCACCCACTGCGAGGTTCAGCGATAGCGCCTGATCTCACCGCTGTCGATGCGTGCCCAGTAGCTTGCGATCTCACGCTTGACCACCGGCATCAGCAGGTAAAGACCGATGATGTTCGGCAAGGCCATCGCGAAAATCATCGAATCGGAGAAGTCGATCACCGGGCCGAGGCTCATGCTCGCCCCCGCCACCACGCACGCGCAGAAGAAGAGCTTGTACACATTCTCCATGGACTTGTTCTCGCCGACGAGGTAGGTCCAGGACTTGAGCCCGTAATACGACCAGGCGATCATCGTCGAGAAAGCGAAAAGCACCACCGCTACCGCGAGGACCACCGGGAACCACGGGAAGGCTGTCGCGAAGGCCGCCGAGGTGAGCTGCACGCCGGTGAGGTCGCTCGCTAGCTGGCCCGAGATCACGATCACCAGCGCGGTCATCGTGCAGATCACGACCGTGTCGATGAACGGCTCGAGCAGTGCGACATAGCCCTGGCTCACCGGCTCGCGGGTGCGTACCGCGGAGTGTGCGATCGGCGCGGAGCCGATACCTGCCTCGTTGGAGAACGCTGCACGCCTGAAGCCCTGAATCAGCGCGCCGATCGCGCCGCCGGCCACCCCCTCGGGCGAGAACGCACCGACGACGATCTGAGTGAAGGCCCAGCCGACCATGTCGATGTTCATCAGGATGATGACCAGACCGGCGCCAAGGTAGATCGCGGCCATGACCGGCACGATCTTTTCCGTCACGCGCGCGATCGACTTGATACCGCCAATGATCACCATGCCGACGATGCTGGCAAGCACGAGTCCGAAGAGCCAGCCCTTGTCGGCAAGAAAGCTCGCTTCGCCGCCGGTGACGTTGACCACCTGCTGAAAGGCCTGATTGGCCTGGAACATGTTGCCGCCGCCGACCGCGCCGCCAATGCAGCAGATGGAGAAGAAGATCGCGAAGAACCGTCCCAGCCCCGGCTTGCCGATCTCGGCGAAACCGCGCGACAGGTAGTACATCGGGCCGCCCGAAACGGTGCCGTCCGGGTTCTCCTTGCGGTATTTGACGCCAAGGGTCACCTCGGTGAACTTCGAGGCCATGCCCATCAGCCCGGCGAGAATCATCCAGAAGGTCGCCCCGGCACCCCCGATCGACACCGCGACTGCAACGCCGGCGATGTTACCGAGCCCGACGGTTGCCGAGAGCGCGGTAGTCAGAGCCTGAAAGCGCGAGACTTCGCCTGCGTCCTTGGGGTTGTCGTAACGCCCGCGCACGACGTCGATGGAATGCTTGAAACCGCGAAACTGGATGAAACCGAAGTACAGCGTGAACACCGTGGCAGCGAGGATCAGCCAGCCGACGATGAGGGGAAAACTGACACCGGCGATCGGCACCGAATAGAAGATGATGCCGGCGACGAAGTCTGAGATCGGTGAGAGCGCAGTGTTGATCGCCTCGTCGATGGTTTGCGCAATCTGCGCATGCGCCGCCGAGGAGGCAGCCATCAGTGCGGCTGCGGCGGTGAGGGCCTTGTGGCTCATGAATGATGTCTCCGAATGATTATTCTGCTTTGGCCTGGCGAGGCCGGCGATCACGGAACGACGGTGACCGGCACGGGCGAAACCTGCACCAGCGACATGCCGACGCTACCGATCAGTCTTGCGGCGAGCTTGGTGCGGCCGCGACGCCCGACGAAGATCTGTGCGGCTTCCTTTTCCTTGGCGATCTCGCACATGATCTCCACCGAATGGCCGTATCGCACCTCACTGGTCACCTCGAGACCGGTCTTGCGCAACGCCTCGCAGGCCGGCTCGATGAACTTCTCGGCCCGCGCGACTTCCTCCTGGCGTCGTGCGTGACGCTCGTTGAGCTCTTCGGTCGTCAGAAAACTGTACGGCGACCATTCAAGGACGTGAACGAGATGCAGCGTGCCGTTTTGCTGGCGGGCGCATTCGACAGCGAAATCCATCGCCCTCCGACACGAATCGGTACCGTCGAAACCCACTATGAATGTTTTCACCATGGTCGGACTCCTTGGCTGTTGATAGAGACCCGGGCCATGAAGACAGCATCACAGCCCGGATGACCGTATTTTTGGTCAAAAACTTTAGTTTATGGCTCTAAAATTTGGCTTTATACAGACGATCTGCCTGTAATATCCGCGTAAATAGGCTCATGAACTGGAATCAACGCATGGACCGGATCGACCGACGCATTCTCGAGGCGCTGCAGCAGGACGGCCGGATCTCGATAGTGGAACTTGCCGCGCGCGTCGGTCTGACCAAGACACCTTGCGCCGAGCGGGTCCGACGGCTGGAGAAATCGGGGGTCATCAAGGGCTACCACGCCGAGCTCGACCCTGCCGCGGTAGACGCCGGCCATGTGGTGATGGTCGAGGTGTTGCTGAGCAACACCACGGCTCAGGTGCTGCGGCAGTTCGATGAGGCGGTCAGACGTATCCCGCAGATCCAGTCCTGCCACCTGATCGCGGGCGACTTCGACTATCTGCTCAAGGTGCGCACGCGAGACATCGCCGAGTATCGACAACTCATGGGCGAAGCGATCTCAGAGCTGCCATGCGTCAAGCAGACCCACACCTACGTGGTACTGGAAACCGTCAAGGATGAAATGACGGTGCAGCTGGCGAGCTGAACGCTACGGAGTGGCCCCTCGATCGAATCGGGCGAGTCGGGAACACCCGACATCCGATCTCAGTTGGCAAAGCCGTCGAACCGGCCACCTGCCGGCGCTCAGAGCGCCACGAGCCATTCACAGGTCGCGCTGCGAACGCAGGCTCAGGATTGCGGATCCAGGTGGTAGCGGGTGACGCGCTCGACTTCCTCGGACGAACCCAGCACGACCGGCACGCGTTGATGGAGGCGCTGTGGGGCGACCTCCAGGATGCGCTCACGTCCGGTGGTCGCCGCGCCGCCCGCCTGTTCAACAATCATCGCCATCGGGTTGGCTTCGTACATCAGGCGCAGCTTTCCGCCCTTGTCGCGACACTTGGCATCCATCGGATACATGAACACACCGCCTCGGGTCAGGATCCGGTGCACATCGGACACCATCGAAGCGACCCAACGCATGTTGAAGTCCTTGCTGCGGGGGCCGGCCACCCCTTCGAGCAACTCCCCAACATAACGCTGCACGGGCGCCTCCCAGTGGCGCATGTTCGACATGTTGATCGCGAACTCCTGGGTGGAAACGGGAATCGTCATGAACGGGTGAGTGTAGACGAAGCTGCCCATCTCCCTGTCGAGGGTAAAGCCATGCACGCCATGGCCGACGGTCAGCACGAACATCGTGCTCGGGCCGTAAAGCGCGTAGCCTGCCGCCACCTGCTCGGTTCCCGGTTGCAGGAAGGCGATCTCGCCGGGCTCGCCGGGGCCATCCACCGGATTGCTCAACACCGAGAAGATCGTGCCGACCGAGATGTTGACGTCGATGTTCGACGAACCGTCGAGCGGGTCGAACAGCAGAAGATAACCACCTTTCGGATAGTCGAAGGGGATCTGATGCACCTCCTCAACCTCCTCGGAGGCCATGGCCGCCAAGTGCCCGCCCCACTCGTTGGCCTGCAACAGTATCTCGTTGGCGATCACGTCAAGCTTCTTCTGCGCCTCACCCTGCACGTTGTCGGTGCCGGCCTCACCAAGCACGCCCGCCAGGGCGCCCTTGGAGACATTGACGCCGATGGCCTTGCAGGCGCGGGCGACAACTTCTATGAGTAGCCGCAGGTCGGCGGTAATGCGGCCCGCGCGCTGTTGTTCGATAAGGTGCTGTGTCAGTGTGACGCGTGCCATAAAACCTGGACTCCCGGCTCGCCGATTCGCTCGGCTCTTTCATGTCTTGGGTTGCGATTATCCCAGATACCGGTTCCGCGCGCTGCAGGTATCATGACAACGCCAGGCGGAGCCCCGCGCGGCGAACATTCGAATCCGTATCCACCCCAATGCACGTAATGGTTCTCGGTGCCGGCGTGACCGGCATCACCACCGCCTGGTATCTGCTGCAAGCCGGCCACGAGGTAACGGTCCTGGAGCGGCGCGAAGATGTCGGGCTGGAGACCAGCTTCGCCAATGGCGGGCAGATCTCGGTCAGTCACCCGGAGCCGTGGTCAAGCCCCGCCGCACCACTGATCGCTCTGCGCAGTCTGGGCAAACCGGACGCCCCACTTCGCTTCCGCTTTGGAACGGACTGGCAACGCTATGTCTGGGCAGTTTCGTTCCTGCGCGAGTGCCTGCCCGGCCGGCACCGAAACAACGCCGAGCGTATCGCACGGCTGGCTCTGCGCAGCGTGCGTGCGTTACGCCAGCTTCGGGAACAGAGCGGCATCGAGTACGACCACTGCGCAGGAGGCATTCTCCACCTTCTGCGCGACCCCGCTGCCCTGAGCGGCGCTGGAAGGCGAGTCCAGCAACTTGCTGAATGGGGTATCCGTGCGACGCTGATGAAACCGTCGGAATGTTGCGCGTTGGAGCCTGCGCTTGCACGGGCGCCCGACCTGCTCGGTGCGATCCTTGCACCGGACGACGAATCCGGTGACGCTCACCGTTTCACGCAGGCACTTGCGAGCCTGTTCGCGGGTCGCGGCGGCAGACTGCTAACCGGGCACGACATCCTCGGTCTCGTGAGAGAGGGGACTCGCATCACTCAGGTGCTCGCGACGGCCGAGCAAGGTTCGACTCGCGCGCTTCAGGCTGACGCCTTCGTGGTCTGCCTGGGGGTTGGCTCAGCACGTTTACTGGCACCGCTCGGGTTGCGCCTGCCGATTTATCCGGTGAAGGGCTACTCCATCACCGTACCGATAGTCGATCCCGCGCGCGTAACGACGGTGAGCCTTACCGACGAAACCCGCCGTCTCGTTTGCTCGCGCTTTGGCGACAGGCTGCGGCTGGCCGGCACTGCAGACATCGACGGCTACGACAAACGGATCGACCCGCGCAGAATCGCATCGCTGCGTGCATGGATCGATGCGTTCTTTCCGGGTGCGACTGATCTCGCGTCAGCCGAGGCCTGGGCCGGACTTAGACCCTGCACGCCGAGCTATGCCCCCCTGATCGGCGCTTCCGGAATCGACGGGCTCTGGCTCAACACCGGCCATGGCTCCCTGGGCTGGACGCTTGCCTGTGGATCCGCCGAGACTCTAATGGAGCAGATAAACGCCCGCACCTGACAGACAGCAAGGCACTGAAGCCCTCCCCCGGTAAGCGTGGACGCTCACGCAGACGCAGATGTTTCGGACGATACGGTCAGGTCACTTTGCGCACCGCAGGTCGTGGTTGCGCTGGCTTCCCTGGTCGCGCATTCCCGCTCGAAATCGAAACCCACCTGCTCAAGATGGAAGGCGAGCGCAGCATCCATCGACCCGACATGGTGTTCGAGCCAGGCTGGCAACTCCTCGACCAGGCGTCGCGCAAAGAACGCGTCACCGTCATCAACGCGTTTGCGCACTTCATGCATCACCGCGAGCACCCGGTCGTGCTCCGCCTTGTGACAGCCGGGAAAATCAACCCGCTCCATCCAGCGGTTCTCGATGTCGAAATGGGTCGTGGCGCGGCCGATGAATCGGTCGAGCGCTTCCGGGAGTTCCGCAGGGGACGCCGCGGCAAGGGCCTGATACAGCTCGACGAGTTCGCGGTGATCGGCATCCATGCGTTCGACGCCCAGCGCGAGTGAATCCGACCAGTTCATATCGCCACCCCTTTCAGCGCACGCAGGGTTTCACGGCTCAGCAGTATCATTTGACCAGCTTCAGGTGTGCGCCCCGAGCGGATGCCGGCTCGGACGGCTCGGCCTCTGCTTGGTCATCGCCCGACTCGACGATCTCGAGACCGGCCGTCTCTTCGTGTTCAGGCTCACCCGCGTCAACGTCGGCCGGAAGATCGAGCTCGAAGGCCATTCCCTGACCATTCTCGCGTGCATAGATTGCCAGCACATGGGACACGGGGATGTACAGGTGTTGAGACACTCCGCCAAACCGTGCCTGAAACGTGATCGCCTCGTTACCGAGATCGAGATTGGCAGTCGCCTCGGCGCCAATGTTCAGGACGATCTGGCCATCCCGTGCATAACCCGGCGGTACGACGACACTGCGATCCACGACGACTGCGAGGTGTGGCGTGAAGCCGTTGTCCACGCACCAGTCATGAATCGCTCGAAGCAGGTAGGGTTTGGTCGTTGTTGCTGACATTCTGCGTGTCGCGCCTGATCAACGGCGCATGACCTTCTCGGAGGGGGTCAAGGCGTCGATGAAACCCTGTCGGCTGAAGATACGCTCGCCGTACTTCATGAGCGCCGACGCGGTCTTCGGCAGCTCGATGCCGTAGTGCTCGAGACGCCACAACAAGGGCGCAATCGCCACATCCAGCATCGAGAACTCGTCACCCAGCATGAACTTCTGCTTGGTGAAGACCGGCGCGAACTGCGTCAGCTGGTCACGCACATGTGCCCGGCTCTTGTCGGCCGCCTTGGTGCCCTTCTCGAGCACGTCGATGTGAGCGAACATTTCCTGCTCAAAGGTGTGCAAGAGCTGCCGCGCGCGCGCGCGCATGATCGGATCCGGCGGCATGAGCTGCGGATGAGGAAAGCGCTCGTCGATGTACTCGTTGATGATGTTGGACTCGTACAGCACGAGATCCCGGTCCACAAGCACCGGCACCCGGTTGTATGGATTGATTACCGCGATGTCCTCGGGCTTGTTGTAGAGATCGACGTCGATCACCTCGAAGTCCATCCCTTTTTCGAACAGCACGATCCGGCAGCGGTGGCTGAAAGGATCGGTCGTCCCCGAATAAAGCGTCATCATGGTTAGCTAACTCCGGATTCCTTAAACGACGCGCACCACGCGGATCTCGCGTGGTGCGAATATGCGGCTTTCGGCACCGGGGCTCCGGCGCCGAGCACGCTTAGTGGATGTCTTTCCAGTAGTTCTTTTTAAGTGCGTAGGCGAGTCCCGTAAACACTATGAGGAACAGCAGGACGACGATACCGATGGATTCACGCTTCGCTGCGACTGGCTCACCCATCCAGACCAGAAATGACACGAGGTCGGCCACTGCCTTGTCGTACTCTTCGGGCGTCATCAGGCCAGGCTTGACGAGTTCGAGGCGGATGTCGACCGTGCCATCGGGGTTGTCGGTCTTGTGCGCGATCTGCTCGCCCTGTAGCTGCCAGAACACGTGCGGCATGCCAACGTTTTCGAAGGCCACGTTATTCCAGCCAGTCTGCCGCTCAGGATCACGGTAGAAGGTGCGCATGTAGGTGTACAGCCAATCGGCACCCGGGTAGGCATGCCCCGAGCGCTGACGCGCGACCAGCGTCAGATCAGGAGGCGCAGCACCGAACCACTTTTTGCCCTCGTCGTGACGCATCGCGATCTTCATCAGATCACCGACTCGTCCACCGGTGAACATCAGATTGTCGCGAATCATGTCCTCGGAGAGGCCAATTTCCGTGAGCTTGTTGTAGCGAACGAAACTGGCGCTGTGACAGTTCAGGCAGTAATTCACGAACAGCTTGGCCCCATGCTGAAGCGCCGCCGGATCACGGCTGACCGGCGCCTTGTCCAGGGGTGCCATCGGCCCGGCGGCGATGGCGAGTACCGGGGCGAACAGCGCAGCGACGAAGAGGGTCTTTATTTTCTTGAACATGGCGGTGGTCATTTGAAGGTCACCCTTTCCGGTTCGGGTTTGCACTTGTCGAGTTTGCTGTACCACGGCATCAACAAGAAGAAAGCGAAATACAGCACCGAGCAGATCTGAGCGAGCAGTGTCCGGCCGGGCGTCGGCGGCAAAATCCCGAGATAACCAAGGATGAAGAAAGAAACAACGAAGATCGCCAGCGCAATCTTGAAGATCGGGCCGCGATAGCGGATCGACTTCGCTGGGCTGCGGTCAAGCCAGGGCAGGAAGAACAGGATGACCACGGCCGCACCCATCGCCATCACACCCCAGAAAGCGGCGTCGAGACCAAACAGCGGGTAGGTCACCGCACGCAGCACCGAGTAGTAAGGCGTGAAGTACCAGACCGGCGCAATGTGCGGAGGCGTCTTCAGCGGGTCAGCTGGAATGAAGTTGTTGAATTCCAGGAAGAAGCCGAAGAACTCCGGAGCAAAGAAGATCACTGCCGAGAAGAAGAACAGGAAGACACCGACACCAACGATGTCCTTGACCGTGTAGTACGGGTGGAACGGGATGCCGTCGAGCGGAATGCCGTTGGCGTCCTTTTTCTTCTTGATCTCGACACCGTCCGGGTTGTTGGAGCCCACTTCGTGCAGCGCGATGATGTGCGCAGCGACGAGCGCGAGCAGCACCAGCGGCACCGCGATGACGTGAAGCGCGAAGAAGCGGTTCAGCGTCGAGTCGCCGATGACGAAGTCCCCGCGGATGACGACGGTCAGGTCTTCCCCGATCACCGGAATCGCCGAGAACAGGTTGATGATGACCTGCGCGCCCCAGAAGGACATCTGACCCCAGGGCAGAATGTATCCCATGAAGGCTTCAGCCATCAGAACCAGGAAGATCAGCACACCGAAGACCCACAGCAGTTCGCGCGGCTTGCGGTAGGAGCCATAGATGAGCGCGCGGAACATGTGCAGATACACGACGACGAAGAACGCCGAAGCACCAGTCGAGTGC
>NZ_WTVM01000061.1 GCF_012910885.1 Azoarcus taiwanensis
GTTCTTTTCGTGGGCGACTCTGCCGACAAAAAGCCCTAGCGGTGCGAAGAGCGGCAAGTCGTGGCGCTTCCGGAAGGCCCCGTCGTCGCGTTGGTCGAATCGTGCCAGCGGGATGCCGGTAGGAAGCACCTGCATGGGGGAACGGACCCCGTAGTCCGCTAGCCGGTCCCGCATTGCGGACGACGGCACTATGACCGCATCCACAGCTTCGCACTGCGATCTCGATATCCTGCGGGCGAGGGCACGAAGACCACGCCCGGGGGCGAATGGTATGTAGTGCTGAAGATACTCTTCGAACAAGGTGTGATAGGTCAGTACGCAAGGGAGTCCCTGTTTCCTGGCGGCAGCGACCCCGGCGTAGTGAGCGAGAAACGGCGTTTGCACATGGACGAGATCGTGGGCAGGGGCGAGTCGCTGCGCTGCGTTGCGCAGAGCACGCCAGGATACGATGCGATCCTCGGGGTCGCGGGGTACCGGCCGTCCGGCGATACGGACGATGCCGTCCTCGTCGGGTTCGCTACCGTATCGTGGCGCGATGACGGTAGTCTCCACCGCGTGCTTCAAGAGGCAGCGGCGAAAGGTTTCGATCGATGTGGATACCCCATTCACACGGGGGAAATAAACATCGGACAGCATCAGTACGCGAAGCGGCTTCATCGACGGGCCAGTCCCTGCGGATCTGTAAAAGGATGCCGAAGCATCACATGCGCAGGTTTCTGCCGCGTGACAGCGGTCTCCTCAGTGGCTTGTCCGCCCCTTACAGCTGTGCCAACCGGAGTGAGCGATGTTTGCAACACGAGAGCGTTTGGTGATCTTCGACGCCGACGGTACGCTGGTCGATGCGTTCGGTGCGATCGACGAGACTTTTGCCGCCCATGGCATGCGAATCGGTGACCTTGAGCGTTTCCAGAGACGGCGGGCCTTGTTCAAGTACCTTGGCGGTCTGCGGGAGTTTCCGGGGAATCTGCGAAAGCAGTTCGGTAAGCGGCGGCGTCACGAGTTGCTTGCGACCCTGACTGAGGTCTATCGAGAGCGTGGGCGGCTCTATCCCGGCCTGGCGGAGTTGTTGAACCGGCTGATCGATGCACCGGGCGTGCGATTGGCGCTGGTCAGTCGCAACGTGACCAACGAGCCGGAAACGACGTTGAAGGTGTTGTTCGAACGCAATGGTGTCGATCCGGCGGGTATCGACCACATCGTGTGCATTCCCTTGCGCGAAAGCAAACTGCCATTCTTCCGGCAGGTTCGCGAGGCCTTCGGTGTCAATCCTGCGCATGCCTTCGTGTGCGGCGACGAGCACAAGGATTATGCGGCGGCGACCGGAGCAGGCATGCATCCGCTTATCGTCTCCTACGGATTCGAAGGGTTCGAGCGCCTGACCGGCAGGTTCGACGTACCGCCGGAGTTGATCTCGCGCTCTCCGGACGAACTGCGCGCGCGCGTGCTGCACACTCTTGATCTTGAACCTTGAAACTGCGTCAATTGCCACCGACTGGCGATCTGGGGACGCTGGCCGCATGTGTCCCTACACTCGATTTGGAGCAAGAATGGAAAGCCCTTACAAAGGCAAGACCGGGTTGAGGCGGATCTGGAACGCCTTGCATTATTCACTGGCGGGCTTGGGTGCCGCCTATCGTCACGAAGATGCGTTTCGGACTGAACTCTGGTTTGCTCTCGCGCTGGTGCCGATTGGGCTCTGGTTCGGACCGGGCGGTGTCGCCAAAGCCATGCTGGTGGCCAGTGTGCTTCTCGTGCTGGTGGTCGAACTCGTCAACTCTGCGATCGAAGCCACGGTCGACAGGATATCGCTCGAGGATCATCGCCTCGCCAAGCGCGCCAAGGATATCGGTAGCGCCGCGGTGCTCATCAGCCTGTTCAACGTGGCCATCGTTTGGGGGCTTGTCCTTTTCGGTGGTTGAACCTTGCGGATGTCATGATTCTGACATCTCGTGGTAACAGGCTTGTCTCGGGCGCGGCGTAATGTCTGCGCATGGACAAGCCAGCGCTCACGTACAAATCGCACTCCGGCGAACGTCTTCTCACGGTGGCCGTGGTGACCGAGACCTACCCGCCGGAGGTAAACGGCGTCGCCCGTTCGATCGCCCGCATGGTCGAGGGGCTCGTCGCCCGCGGACATCGCGTGCGCCTCTTGCGACCGATGCAGTCGCGGAAAGATACTGCCGCGGGCGAGGCCGGTTTCTCCGAGACCTTGATGGCTTCTTTGCCGATTCCGGGTTATCCGGGACTCCGGATGGGCTTGCCGTCCGCCCTGAGGTTGTTTGCCGACTGGAAGCGGGAGAGGCCGGACCTGGTTCATGTGGTCACAGAAGGGCCGCTTGGTCTGGCTGCTGTGCTGGTTGCACGAAGACTGGGCATTCCGCTCAGTTCGGACTTTCACACCAATTTCGACTACTACAGCCGCCATTACGGCATGGCATGGTTCAAGGGCGCGGTGGCCGGCTATTTGCGCTGGTTCCACAATCTTGCGGCCGAGACATACGTTCCGACGCGGGAGATGCAGGCGGCGCTTGCAAATCGTGGATTCAGGGGGGTGGAGGTGGTGTCGCGGGGGGTCGATTGCAGTTTGTTCGCACCAAGCAGGCGCAATGAGACACTGCGTGCGCAGTGGGGTGTGAAACCGGACGAGGTGGTTGCTTGCTGTGTGGGGAGAGTCGCGCCAGAGAAGAATCTTGAGTTGTTGCTGCGAACCTACCGGGCCTTGCGGGAGAGCGTGCCGAACGCGCATCTGGTCATCGTCGGCGATGGACCTTCCCGCAGCCGCTTGCAGAGCGCGTATCCGGAAGTCATCTTTGCCGGCATGCAGCAGGGTCTGGCACTTGCGGAGCACTACGCTTCGGCGGACATGTTCCTGTTCCCCAGCCTGAGCGAGACATTCGGCAACGTGACGCTCGAGGCCATGGCCAGCGGCCTTCCCGTCGTGGCCTATGACTATGCGGCAGCCACGGAGGCGATCGTGGATGGTGAGAGTGGCGTTCGCGTCGAGCCCGGCGATGCCGAGAGCTTTGTGGCCGCGGCGGTGCACCTGGCCGGACGTCCGGATCTGCGCTCTCAGATTGGACTCGCTGCGCGTGATTGTGCCGAGCGCTTCGACTGGGAAGAAGTCAATGACGTGTTCGAGCAGCGCCTGAGTGAGGTCGCGCGCTCATCCCGAGGAGGTGAGCTGCGCCCCGGAAGAGCGTCCAAAGGGTCGATCACGATGCGGGAGCGTGCCCGGTGAGGCAGGTACGCTCCATCTTCATCTCGGATGTTCATCTCGGTACGCGAGCCTGCCAGGCTGAACGTCTGCTTGCATTCCTGCGCGACCATGATGCACAGAACCTCTATCTCATCGGCGACATCGTCGACTTCTGGGCGATGAGTCGCAGCATCCACTGGACCGAGAGCCACAATACGGTGGTGCAGAAGATCCTGCGCCGTGCGCGCCACGGGGAGCACGTGGTCTTCATTCCCGGCAATCACGACGAGGCGCTTCGTGAGTACGTGGGCGTCACGTTCGGCGACATCCGGGTGGCGACCGAGTGGATACACGAGGCTGCGGACGGCCGGCGCTACTGGTTGGTGCATGGTGACGAGTACGATCAGGTCACCAGACACCATCGCTGGGTGGCGATCCTCGGGGATGTCGGTTACAACGCGCTGGTGTCGGTCAATCATTGGCTGTCGCGTCTGCGGCGCTTGTTGAGGGTGCCGGGCTACTGGTCCCTGGCGGGTTACGCGAAGCAGAAGGTCAAGAAGGCGGTAGGTTTCATCTTCGACTTCGAGCGCTCATTGGCGCATGCTGCCGAGTTGCGCGGCGTCGATGGGGTAATCTGCGGGCACATCCACTGGCCGGAAGACCGCATGATCGGCACGGTGCGGTATCTCAACTGCGGCGATTGGGTCGACACCTGCAGTGCGGTGGTCGAACACCTGGACGGTCGTTTCGAGATCGTACGCTGGCACGAGCGCGACTGGTCGGTCGATGCCGACATGGAGAGCGAACCGGCTCCCGGAACTATGCCCGAGCCTGTGCTGATGGCAGCAATGGAGCACGCATCCATACCTGCTGAGAGCCGTTTCGTCAGGCGGTCGGGCAAAAGCTGCTCGAAGACGAGCGAGGACGTGTTGTCCGCTGGAAGCGCCTTGATGGGGGCTGCGGATAACTCACAATCGACGTGATCAAAGCTGTGGATAAGCCTTGAGTAAGTCGCGTAACGACAGGTTCGCAGAGCGGTTTCTGCGCTTGCACAAATAATAGGCGATGCGTAAGGTCGCTCCGCTTCGCGCGGATGACGATCTTCGGATAGTTGCTCGCGAAACATGCTCCAAGCCGGGCCGGATCCAGTTCGAGCGCGCGATTCATCAGCGGTTGCAGCGCGGAGCTTCAGCGCCCGCGTTATGCGCCGACGGTACGGATAGGCGCGTCGATGCCGAAGAGTTGCCTGGTGGCGAGCATGTCTGCGCGACGAGTGCTCAGCGCGAACCCGACCTGCAACTGGGCCAAGTGCGAACCGGCGTTCTTCAACTGCTCGCCTGAGCCCCGTCCTGTGTGTCGTCCAGCAGACGACGTGCGGTGTCCCGTACCAACTCGAACATGGATTTCTGGGTCAGCGTGTTCGGGCGTCGGGCGCTGACTGCGAGAGCGAGCTTGCTCCGCAGCCGGGGTTCTACGATCGGACGCATCACAAAGCTGTCTGGCTTGCCCAAGGTTTCCACCGCATGACGTGACAGCACCGCGTTACCGACACCATCGGCTACCAGGTCGAGGATGGCGCCGACGCTATCGACCTCCATCGCGATGCGCGGATGCACACCGAGATTGGCGAGTTCGGTCTCGACCAGCATGCGCAGCGAATGCGGGCGGCTCGGGATCACGAGCGGTCGCTCGGCAATCTCGCGAAGTCGGATCGGCTGATCGCCGCCTCCTGAAACCCTGCGTTCGACGAAGAACAGGTCCTCTTCGAGTAGCGGCGTGGTGTCGATGTCCGGCGAGGGCGGCGCGTTGTAGAGCAGGGCAATATCGAGCCGCCCGGCGACGAGGGATTCCTGCATGGTGACCGACAGCCCGTCACTGATCGACAGCGAAGCCTCGGGGAGTCGAGCACGGATCTCACGGGTGAGAGGAACGGTCAGCACCTTCGAGAGGCTGGGTGGCAGTCCGAGCGCAACACGCCCGGCAAGCGCGCCGCGCACTCGGGTGAGTTCCTCCCGTGTGCGCTCGACCTGGTGCAGAATGCCGAGGCTGTGTTCCAGCAAGAGCTTGCCCGCTTCGGTGGTCGTCACGCCCCGGCCATTGCGGATCAGCAGATTCTGGCGCAGTTCCACCTCGAGCATGCGGACCTGACGGCTCAGCGCGGGTTGAGCAATATTCAGGGCGATCGAAGCGCGCGTGAAACTGCCGAGTTCGGCAACCCGCACGAAGTATTCGAGTTGTTTGAGATCCATAGCCAGATTTTACGTTGAGTGCCTAGGTATCGCAAAAGGCGATAGCTGGTATTGGCTCCGGGAATGGCCCTTTCGTATGCTTGGTGACAAGCGCAATAGTGTTGAACTTGGTCGCGCTGGTCGGATATCTCGTGAACGGAATAGCTTGATAAATGCTATGTCTGTACGGCATATCAGCTAGACCGGGCCGGCGCTGTCGCTGGTCGACAGTGGCGAGAATAATCGGCCCATTACGATTTGTATCCCGGCACCATGCAGACTTCGATTCCAACCCTGTTCATGCGCGGCGGCACGTCTCGCGGCCCGTTTTTCGACGAGTCCGATCTGCCAGCCGACAAGGCCTTGCGTGACGCGGTTCTGCTCGCCGTGATGGGGTCGCCCGATCGGCGCCAGATCGACGGCTTGGGTGGGGCGCATCCGCTCACGAGCAAGGTCGGCATCGTCCGCAAGAGCGAGACCGAAGGCGTGGATCTCGACTTCCTCTTTGCACAGATCCTGCCCGACAAGGACATCGTCGACACCACACCAAACTGCGGCAACATGCTCGCGGCGGTCGTCCCCTTTGCACTCGAGACCGGCATGGTCGCGCCGCAGGGGGCTACGACGACGCTCAGGGTGCTGACGCTCAATACCGACATGCAGTGCGACATCACGGTGCAGACCCCCGGCGGGCAGGTGGCCTACGAGGGCGAGGCACGCATCGATGGTGTTCCGGGGGGCGCGGCGCCGATCAAGATCAACTTTCTCGATACCGCGGGGTCGGTGTGTGCGGGTTTGCTGCCCACTGGCAATGTGCGCGACATGATCGACGGTATCGAGGTGACCTGCATCGACAACGGCATGCCGCTGGTGATGTTTCGTGCCGTGGATGTCGGGCGGACCGGCTATGAAGGCGTCGCCGAACTCAATGCCGACACCGAGCTCAAGGCGCGCATCGAACGCCTGCGTCTGGCTGCGGGCGAAGCGATGGGGCTGGGCGACGTCAGCGCCAGAACCTACCCCAAGATGTGCCTTGTCGCGCCGCCGCGCGAAGGGGGTAGTCTGAGCACCCGCTGCTTCATCCCGCATGTGTGCCATGACGCGATCGGCGTATTGGCCGCGGTCACCGTGGGCACCGCCTGCGTACTCGCCGGTTCGGTCACCGAAGGGATCGCGCAGATCCCGGAAGGGCAGGTCAAGACGGTGTCGGTCGAGCATCCGAGCGGCGAGTTCTCGGTGGAACTCGAGACCGATCCCGCCAACCCGCAGAACGTTACCCGTGCGGCGCTGCTGCGCACCGCACGCCTCATCATGCGCGGCGAGGTAATGATTCCCGCCGCGGTCTGGAATGGAGAGAAAGCATGATCATTGACTGTCACGGTCATTACACGACGGCGCCAAAGGCCCTGGAGGAATGGCGGAATCGCCAGATCGCCGGGCTGAAGGATCCGTCGCTCGCGCCGGCCGCGTCGGAACTCAGGATCAGCGACGACGACCTGCGCGAGACCATCGAGACCAACCAGTTACGCCTGATGAAGGAGCGCGGCCTCGACCTGACGATCTTCTCGCCTCGGGCGAGCTTCATGGCCCACCACATCGGCGACTTCCAGACCAGCTCGACCTGGTCGGCGATCTGCAACGAGCTGTGCTACCGCGTGTCGCAGCTCTTTCCGGACAACTTCATCGGGGCGGCGATGCTGCCCCAGTCGCCGGGTGTCGATCCGGCGACCTGCATCCCCGAGCTGGAAAAGTGCGTGAAGGAATACGGCTTCGTCGGCATCAACCTGAATCCTGACCCCTCCGGCGGCCACTGGACCAGCCCGCCGCTTTACGACCGCCACTGGTATCCGGTCTACGAGAAGATGGTCGAGTACGACATCCCGGCAATGGTCCATGTCAGCACCAGTTGCAACGAGTGCTTCCACACGACGGGCGCGCACTACCTGAACGCCGACACCACCGCCTTCATGCAGTGCCTGACCTCCGACCTGTTCAAGGACTTCCCCACGCTGCGCTTCGTGATTCCGCACGGCGGCGGCGCGGTGCCCTACCACTGGGGCCGCTTCCGTGGTCTCGCTCAGGCGCTGAACAAGCCCGAGCTGCAGGAGCACCTGCTCAACAACATCTTCTTCGACACCTGTGTGTACCACCAGCCCGGCATCGATCTGCTGACCAACGTGATTCCGCTGGAAAACGTGCTGTTCGCCTCCGAGATGATCGGCGCGGTGCGCGGCATCGACCCGGAGACCGGGCACTACTTCGACGACACCAAGCGCTACATCGAGGCGGCAGAGCTCACCGCTGAGCAGCGTCACATGATCTACGAGGGCAATGCCCGGCGGGTGTATCCGCGCCTGGACGCGGCGCTCAAGGCAAAGGGGCTGTGAGCATGAGTCAAGCGATGAACAACCTCGGCATCGTCAAGCGCAACATCGTGCGTGCCGACAAGGCGGCGGTGGCCAAGCTCTCCGGCTTTGGCGTCGCCACCATTCACGAGGCCATGGGCCGGGTCGGCCTGATGAAACCTTATATGCGGCCAATCTACCCGACGGCGCGGGTGTGTGGCACCGCGGTGACGATTCTGCTGCAACCGGGCGACAACTGGATGATGCATGTCGCTGCGGAGCAACTGCAGCCTGGCGATGTCGCGGTCGCCGCCTGCACCACCGACAACGAGGACGGCTTTTTCGGCGATCTGCTGGCGACCTCGTTCCGGGCCCGCGGCGCGCTCGGCTTGATTATCGACGCGGGCGTGCGTGACGTCGCCGACCTCACCGAAATGGACTTTCCGGTCTTCTCGAAAGCGATCAACGCCAAGGGCACTGTCAAGGCCACGCTGGGGTCGGTGAACGTGCCGGTTGTGTGCGCCGGCGCGCTGGTCAACCCGGGTGACGTCGTCGTCGCGGATGTAGACGGCGTCGTCGTCGTGCCCGCAGCGATCGCACAGCAGGTGGCGGACGCAGCCGAGAAGCGCGAGGCCAACGAGGCCGACAAGCGGGCCAAGCTCGCGTCCGGCGTGCTCGGGCTCGACATGTATTCGATGCGCGAGGGTCTGAAAAAGGCAGGGCTGAAGTACATCGACTGAGAAGCGAACGCGATCATAAGAAAACGGGCTTTTGCGCCCCGACAGGAGACAGCGTCACATGCAATTCGAGAAAACCCCCGGGTGGCTGGACTGGTATGCCGATCCTTCCCGCCCGGTTTTTCGTGCGCCACCCGGCGCGGTTGACGCCCACTGCCATGTGTTCGGCCCGGGTGAACGTTTTCCCTACGCGCCGGAACGCAAGTACACGCCGTGCGATGCCTCTCGCGAGCAGCTCTTCGCGCTGCGCGACCACCTCGGCTTCGAACGTAACGTGGTCGTGCAGGCAACGTGTCATGGCGCCGACAACCGCGCGCTGGTCGACGCCCTCGAGGGTTCGAACGGCATGGCGCGTGGGGTTGCTACGGTTCGGCGCAGCGTCACCGACGAGGAGCTGCGCGCGCTCGACGCGGTCGGTGTGCGCGGGGTGCGTTTCAACTTCGTCAAGCGTCTGGTCGACTTCACACCCAAGGACGAACTGCTTGAGATCGCCAAGCGCATCGCGCCGCTGGGCTGGCATATCGTGGTCTATTTCGAGGCGGTGGACCTGCCCGAGCTGTGGGATTTCTTCACCGCCCTGCCGACCACCGTGGTCGTCGACCACATGGGCCGGCCGGACGTCACCAAGCCGGTGGATGGGCCCGAGTTCGAGCTGTTCGTGAAGCTGATGCGCGAGCACGAGAACGTGTGGTCCAAGGTGAGCTGCCCGGAGCGGCTCAGCGTGTCGGGGCCGCCAGCGCTGAACGGCGAACGTGCGGCCTACCGCGACGTGGTGCCGTTCGCGCGCCGGCTTGTCGAGACCTTTCCCGATCGCGTACTCTGGGGCACCGACTGGCCGCATCCGAATCTCAAGGGCCACATGCCGGACGACGGCCTGCTGGTCGACTTCATTCCCCACATTGCGCCCACCGCCGAGCTCCAGCGCAAGCTGCTGGTCGACAACCCGATGCGCTTGTACTGGCCGGAAGAATCCGGTGGTACGCGGTCACCTGGAGGCTGACATGGCACTCGACAAACCGTATGTAGACATTCCCGGCACCACGATCTTCGATGCCGAGCAATCGCGAAAGGGCTACTGGCTCAACCAGTTCTGCATGTCGCTGATGAAGGCGGAGAACCGCGTCCGCTTCAAGGCGGGCGAGCGCGCCTATCTCGACGAATGGCCGATGAGCGAAGCGCAGAAACAGGCGGTGCTCGACCGCGACCTCAACCGCGCGATCTCGCTCGGCGGCAACATCTACTTTCTGGCCAAGATCGGCGCGACCGACGGCAAGTCCTTCCAGCAGATGGCGGGCAGCATGACCGGCATGAGCGAGGAGGAGTACCGCGACATGATGATCCGCGGCGGTCGCTCCCCCGAAGGCAACCGCCATCTCGGCGAGGACGGTGACGCCCAGCCGCAGCACCAGCCGCAGGGCGCGGCCGGGCGCAAGAACAAGGAGGCATGACATGGCACGCATCAGTGCATCGGTCTACACATCGCACGTGCCGGCCATCGGCGCGGCCATCGACCACGGCAAGACAGGCGAGGACTACTGGAAGCCGGTATTTGCCGGTTATGACTTCTCCAAGCAGTGGATGAAGGACAACAAGCCGGACGTGATCTTTCTCGTCTACAACGACCACGCCACCGCATTCAGCCTCGAGTTGATCCCGACCTTCGCGATCGGCACCGCGGCCCAGTTCAAGCCGGCCGACGAGGGCTACGGCGCACGGCCGGTGCCCACCGTCATCGGTCACCCCGAACTCGCCTCCCACATCGCCCAGTCCGTGATCCAGGACGACTTCGATCTCACCATCGTCAACAGGATGGACGTGGATCACGGGCTTACCGTGCCCCTGAGCCTGATGTGCGGGCAGCCCGAGGCGTGGCCTTGCCCGGTGATCCCGTTCGCGGTTAACGTGGTGCAGTATCCGGTTCCCTCCGGCCGCCGCTGCTTCCAGCTCGGGCAGGCAATCCGCCGCGCGGTCGAGTCCTACGACGAACCGCTCAACGTTCAGATCTGGGGCACCGGGGGCATGAGCCACCAGTTGCAGGGTGCGCGTGCCGGCCTGATCAATGCGCCGTGGGACAATGCCTTTCTCGACCGACTGATCGCCGACCCGGCCGGGCAGTCCGAAGTGCCGCACGTCGAGTACGTGCGCGAGGCGGGTTCCGAGGGCATCGAACTGGTCATGTGGCTGATCGCGCGCGGTGCGATGAGCGACGTCGCCGGCGGCCCGGCGCCCATGGTGCGCCATCGTTTCTACCATGTGCCCGCGTCGAACACCGCGGTGGGCCATCTGATTCTGGAGAACGGATAAATGAGCAACACGATCAAGGTCGCGCTGGCCGGTGCCGGCGCCTTCGGCATCAAGCACCTGGACGGCATCAACAGGATCGACGGCGTCGAGGTCGTGTCGCTGGTGGGCCGTCGTCTCGAGCAGACCCGCGAGGTCGCCGAGAAATACGGCATCGGCCATGTCACCACCGAACTCGCCGAAAGCCTCGCACTGCCCGAGGTCGATGCGGTGATCCTGTGCACGCCCACCCAGCTTCACGCTTCGCAGGCCATGGAGTGCCTCAAGGCGGGCAAGCACGTACAGGTGGAGATCCCGCTCGCCGACAGTCTTGCTGACGCCGAGGCGGTTGCTCGCCTGCAGAAGGAGACCGGTCTGGTCGCGATGTGCGGCCACACCCGTCGCTTCAATCCAAGTCACCAGTGGGTGCACAACAAGATCAAGGCCGGCGAGTTCGCGGTCCAGCAGATGGATGTGCAGACCTACTTCTTCCGGCGCACCAACATGAACGCGCTCGGCCAGCCGCGCAGCTGGACCGACCACCTGCTGTGGCACCATGCTGCGCACACGGTCGATCTGTTCGCGTATCAGGCCGGCGAGATCGTGCAGGCCAACGCGGTCCAAGGGCCGATTCATCCCGAGCTCGGCATCGCGATGGATATGTCGATCCAGCTGAAGAGCAGCAGCGGCGCGATCTGCACACTCAGCCTGTCGTTCAACAACGACGGCCCGCTCGGCACGTTCTTCCGCTACATCGGCGACACCGGCACCTACATCGCCCGCTACGATGATCTGGTCAACGGCAAGGAAGAGCCGATCGACGTATCCAGGGTGGATGTGTCGATGAACGGCATCGAACTGCAGGATCGTGAGTTCTTCGCCGCGATCCGCGAAGGCCGCGAACCCAACGCCAGCGTCGCGCAGGTGCTTCCGTGCTACAAGGTGCTGCACCAGCTCGAACAACAGCTCAACGCGGCTGGTTGAGCGCGGAGGTGGGGACGATGCAGACACGCAAACTCGGTCCGTTCGATGTCGGTGCCATCGGCCTGGGCTGCATGAACCTCAGTCATGCCTATGGCGTGCCGCCCTCGCCTGAAGAGGGCGGCAAGCTGCTGCTGCGGGCGCTGGAGATGGGTGTGACCCATTTCGACACCGCCGCGCTGTATGGCTTCGGCGCCAACGAGAAGCTGGTCGGCGAGGTGTTGTCCCCGCACCGCTCGCGCTTCACTCTGGCGAGCAAGTGCGGCATGACCGGTGTCGACGTCAAGGGCGACGGCAAGCTCGTCCGGGTCATCGACGGCAGGCCGGCAACCATCAAGGCGACCTGTGAAGCCTCGTTGCGCAATCTGCGAACCGATGTCATCGATCTCTATTACCTCCACCGTCTGGACAAGCAGGTGCCCATCGAGGACAGCGTCGGTGCTCTCGCTGATCTTGTCTCCGAGGGCAAGATCCGCACGATCGGTCTTTCGGAAGTGTCGGCCGACACCTTGCGTCGCGCCCATGCGGTGCATCCTGTCGCGGCACTGCAGACCGAGTATTCGCCCTGGACCCGCAATCCGGAGATCGCGGTGCTCGAAACATGCCGCGAGCTTGGTGTGAGCTTCGTCGCCTTCAGCCCGCTCGCACGCGGCTTCCTCGCCGACGCGCTGCGCGATCCGACCGCCGTCGACGCCTTCGCCGACAAGGACATCCGTCGCGGCATGCCGCGCTTCCAGCATGGTCACTTCGAGGCCAACCTGTTGCTGCTGGACGCCTTCCGCCAACTCGCGCGGGAGGCCGGTTGCACTCCGGCCCAGCTCGCAATTGTCTGGGTACTCGCCAAGGGCGATGACATCCTGCCGATCCCCGGCACCAGTCGTATCGAACACCTCGAGGAAAACCTCGGCGCGGCTGATGTCCGGTTTGATCAGGCGCTCCTTCAGCGCATAGACGACCTGATCAACGAGCGCACCGTGTCCGGCCCGCGCTACCCGGAGGCGACGCAGGCGGAGATCGATACCGAGGAATTTCGCCCCGCCTGACGACAGTCGGGCGGAGCGCGGTGTCAGACGAAGTCGGGATCGAAGGGCAGGCCTACGTAGTTTTCGGCGATGGTTGTCTGGCCGGCCTTGGAGCTCATGAGGTAGTCGAGCTCGGCGAGCTGGATCTTGTGCTCGATGGGGTCGTCGTTGAACTTGTGCGAGATCGAGGTGAACCACCACGAGAAGCGCACCGCCGCCCAGACGCGGCGCAGCGCGACCTCGGAGTAGCGGTCGAGCAGGTCGCTGCGGCCGTCTTTGTACCAGGCGATGAGCGCGGTCGACAGGTAGTACATGTCGGATGCGGCGAGGTTGAGGCCCTTGGCGCCGGTCGGCGGCACGATGTGGCCGGCGTCGCCGACAAGGAACATGTTGCCGAAGCGCAGCGGCTCGGCGACGAAGCTGCGCAGCGGCGCGATGCTCTTCTCGATCGACGGGCCGGTGACCATCTTTTCGGCGACCTCGGGTGGCAGACGACGGCGCAGTTCATCCCAGAAGCGGTCATCGGACCAGTCCTCGACTTTCTCGTCCAGCCCGACCTGGATGTAGTAGCGGCTGCGGGTGTGGGAGCGCATCGAGCATAGTGCGAAACCGCGCTTGTGGTTCGCGTAGATCAGCTCTTCGTGCACTGGCGGCGTGTCCGACAGCAGGCCGAGCCAGCCGAAGGGGTAGATGCGCTCGTATTCGGTGATCATGTCGCGCGGCACCGAGGCGCGTGAGGCACCGTGGTACCCGTCGCAGCCAGCGATGTAGTCGCACTCGATGCGCACGTGCTTCTCGTCCTGCACGTACTCGATGGCCGGCTTGCCTTCAAGGAAGCTGACCGGATGCACGCCACGGGCCTCGAAGATGACGGTGATGTTCGGATCCTGCAGCACCGCGTCGTACAAGTCCTTGGTCAGTTCGGTCTGGCCATAAACCATTACCTGCTTGCCCCCGGTGAGCGAGGCCATGTCGATGCGTTCCATGCGGCCGTTGAAGGCGAGCACGATACCGTCGTGCAACAGGCCTTCGCGATCCATGCGTGCGCCGACGCCGGCCTTGCGCATCAGGTCCGCCATGCCCTGCTCGAGAATGCCCGCGCGGATGCGGCTCTCCACGTGTTCGCGGTTCTGGCGCTCGAGAATTACGCTCTTGATGCCCTCGCGGCTGAGCAGCAGTGCGAGGCAGAGGCCGGAGGGTCCCGCGCCGATGATGCCGACTTGAGTGTGCATGATTTGTGTCTCCGTTATGGTTATTGAGCTTGCAATATACGAGCGCACAAGAAGCCTTGCTTGGAGTTTTGACGGTCAAGTCTTGTACTTTTCGAAACTCCGAGAGTGTGCTTTCATTCGGCGTGCGCGTGCGTTCGCGCACCTGGTGTGGCGAGTCGGCGAGCGTGTGTTCAAACCGGCGGCTACGGGCTTTACCAATCAGGCGCCCGAACATGAACAAACTTTCGAACATTCCCGACTCTGTACCGAGCTACAAGCTCTTTGGCGAACAGCGCCTCTGGCCGACGCCCGAGCCGGTGCATTACGAGACGATCGCGGCGCGCAGCGCGCTGCACGATTGGGAGATAGCGCCGCACAGTCACGACAGTCTGGTACAGCTGCTGTTTCTCGAGATGGGGCAGGCCGAGATGAAGGTCGAGACGCGAAAGCTGTCTCTGCCGTTGCCCTGTTTGGTCTACATGCCAGCGCGGGTGGTTCACGGTTTTCGTTTCTCGAGCGATATCGTCGGGCATATCGTCACCTTGCCGGAATACCTGCCCGGTGAGCTGTTCGCACAGGCCACCGAATTGCGCGAAGCAGTGGGGAAGGCGAGCCACTGCGCGCTGAGCGATCACCCGGAGCAGCTCGGCACGGTTCGACATCAGTTCACACAATTGATACGTGAGTATGGAGGCGATTCGCCGGGCCGCCTGGCGATGATGCTGTCCGCACTCGCGCAGATACTTGTGACTGTGGCGCGCGCAGCCGATGAGCTTGGAGGCGAGGCTGGGCGCAGCCGGTTCCGGCTGCGAGTCGAGCGTTTTGCCGAGTTGGTCGAACGACATTTTCGGGAATGGCTGCCGCTGGCGTTCTACGCGGATCGACTTGGTGTGTCGACCACACAACTGAATAATAGCTGTCGTCGCGAGACCGGTCGAAGTGCGCAGACGATGATTCACCAGCGGCTGCTGCTCGAGGCGCGCCGATTGCTGGTGTATTCGGACCTCGATGTCACCGCGATCGGCTATGCGCTGGGTTTCAAGGATCCGGCCTATTTCACACGTTTCTTCTCGCGTGTGGAGGGGGTGCCGCCTTCAGCGTACCGCGCGCGGCATGCACCCAGCCTCAGGCCTCAGCACGGGCACTGACGCCGTAGCGCAGCATGTCGACCATACGGTCGGCGATGTCCCGGGGGCTTCTCGATCCTTCGCGGTACCAGATGTGCACCCAGTTCATGGCCCCCAGCAACATGAGACGCAGCAGACGGCGATCGGTATCCGCGGCAAGCGGCAGTGCGTCGATGAACTCGCGAAATAGCTGTTCGTAGGTTTCGCGAAAGGGCTGGATGCGTTCCAGCATCGCCTGATCGCCGATCATCGCCAGGTTGTGGCCGGTGAGCCGATCTACCGGCGTGCCTTCCACCAGTCCGGTGACGTGAACTTCGCAGGCGAGGCGTAGACGTTCCCAGGGGTCCCGTCCGCCCGCAGCTGCTGCGCGTACCCGGGCGGCGACGATTCTGAGACCTTCCTGCTGGACCGCAACATAGAGGTCCTCCTTCGATGCGAAATGGTGATAGACCGAGCCGGGCAGCAGTCCGGCCTGATGCGCGATATCGCGCATCGACGTGCGATCGTAGCCGCGAGCCGAGAAGAGCTCGGCTGCGGCATCGAGAATGATGCGGGCTCTTTCCGGTGGGGCATCGCCAGTGTTGTCCTGGGTGGCAGCCTGTGCCAGGCGAGCACTCAGTCGCCCACGTTCCACCTGGCGCCGCTGTCGCTCGGTCAAGGACGCGAGCCCCCTGTCGGATGACTCTGCCAGTGCCTGCAAACGCTTCACTGCAGTCTCGAGACCGTGGCGTTGCCAGATGTAGCGGACGCCGGACGGAGAGACACGCAGACCGAGCGCTCGCATTCGCTCTGCCACCGCTGCCTGACCCAGTTCGGGTGCTTCTCGCGCGACGCGGAGGATCTCCGCCTCGACGGCGTGACTGAGCGATGTCCGACAGCTCTCGAGCGGGGGTGTGGTCATGTTGATCGGTTTCGGCGTGGTCGGTCCGTGGGCGATGATATCCCCGTGTGCAAGCCATGTGCCAGCCTGTTGTATGTGGATATAGTCACCGACTAACTAAATGAACAAGTGTTTGACAAGGTAGTCCGGCGTGCGGTACCTTGCGTCATGGCGGGCACAGCGTGCCCGGATGACACACACAGGGCTGGAGAACCCGATGGAGACAGTGATAAGAGACGCCGGAGACTTGTTTGCAGAGCCTCGGGTTGAGGTGGAAGTTCGCCCCGGAGGCGTTCGGATCTTGCGTTCGGCAATACCCCTGCCGGATGCGATCGAGAGGTGTGTCGGTGAATGGCTCGAGCATTGGGCGCGACTGGAGCCCGACAGTCTCTTTCTTGCCGAGCGCGGAGTGGACGGAGACTGGGTCAAGCTGACCTACGGGCAGGCGCGGCGACGCGTCGTTGCGGTTGCGACCTGGTTGCTCAAGCAGAACCTTTCGGCCGAAAGACCGGTGGTGATCCTCTCGGACAACTCGATCGAACACGCGATTCTGGCGCTTGCCGCCATGCATGTCGGGGTGCCGGTATGCGCGATCTCGTCCGGGAGTTCGCTCATGTCGCGGGATTTCGCCAAGCTCAGGGCAAATATTGAGCTGTTGCGTCCGGGTGTGATCTTCGCCGAGCCGGTCGAGCGATTCGGTCCGGCATTGGATGCAGTGGCGCGGCTGCACGAGGGCGTGGTCGTGGCCGGAAGCCGGGGAAGCTGCGTCGCGGGCGCGATTCCCTTTGCAGAGCTCGAGGCTGTGGTGGACGAAGCAGCAGTGATGGCCGCCTTCGCAAGCATCACACCGGACACCATCGCCAAGTTCCTGTTCACTTCGGGCTCGGTTGGCACGCCCAAGGCCGTGATCAATACCCACCGGATGCTGTGCTCGAACCAACTCGCCAAGGAGTTGGTGTGGCCGTTCCTGAAGGTCAACCGGCCAGTGCTGGTCGAGTGGTTGCCGTGGAGCCATACCTTCGGTGGCAACCACAATTTCAATCTGGTCATGCGCTGGGGCGGCACCCTCTACATCGACGAAGGCAAGCCCATGCCCGGGCTTATCGAGAAGACGATACGAAATCTCAAGGAGATTTCGCCGACGATTCATTTCAACGTCCCCCGCGCCTACGACATGCTGGTCCCCTATCTGCGCGAAGATGCCGGCTTGCGTGACCGTTTCTTCAATCAACTGAACCTGATCTTCTACGCGGGTGCTGCACTTCCGCAACACCTGTGGTCATCACTGGAGACCTTGTCGGAACAGACGACGGGTAGCCGCGTGATGATGGTGTCTTCCTGGGGTTCCACCGAGACGGCGCCGATGTGCACCGAGTGCCACTTTCCGGCGGTGCGGCCTGGCGTGATTGGGGTGCCGGTGCCTGGCACCGAACTTAAGCTGTTGCCCGTGGCGGACAAGCTGGAAGTACGTGTCAAAGGGCCGAACGTCTTTCCTGGCTACTGGAAGCAGGCTGACCTGAGCCGAGCCGCCTTCGACGACGAAGGCTTCTACATGATCGGCGATGCGGTGGAATTCGTCGATCCGGAGCGTCCGGAGCAAGGCCTGCTCTTCGATGGTCGTGTAGGCGAGGACTTCAAGCTGCTCACCGGCACCTGGGTGCATGTAGGGTCGCTGCGCGTGAAGGGCATTGACGCGCTCAAGCCGGTCGCGCAGGACATTGTGGTCACCGGGCACGACCTGGACGAGGTGGGCTTCCTGATCTTCCCGAACATTCCCGAATGCCGTGCCCTGTGCCGCGGGTTGCCGGAGGACGCGCCGGTGGAGGACGTGCTCTCCAGTCCGGCGGTCGTCAACCGGGTGCGCCAGGGCATGGCACTGATGAAGCAGTTGGGTGGTGGATCATCGACCTATCCGGCGCGTGCGATGCTGATGGCCGAACCGCCATCGGTCGAGGCCGGCGAGATCACCGACAAGGGCTACATCAACCAGCGCATCGTGCGCAGCCGCCGCGCAGATCTGGTGGACTTCCTCTATTCCGACGTGCCCGACAAGAGCATCATCACCGTGCGCGCCGCCGCAGACCAGAAGTGACAAGGACTTGAATTCATGAGCGAAAAACTCGTCACGACGTCGCTGGACGGCGTCATTTACACCATCACGCTGAACCGCCCCGAAAAGCGCAACGCGGTCAGCGATCGTCTGCTCGCAGCGCTGGAGCAGGCCCTGATCACCACGCCCGAAGAGACGCGCGTGATCATCCTCGCTGGTGCGGGGGATCATTTCTGCGCCGGGCTGGATCTTACCGAGCATCAGCATCGTGAGCCGTTCGGGGTGATGCAGCATTCGCGCGGCTGGCATCGTATCTTCGACCGCATCGAGAACGGCGGTATTCCGGTGGTCGCCGCGCTGCACGGCGCGGTCATCGGCGGTGGACTGGAACTGGCGACCGCGACGCATGTGCGGGTCGCTGAGCCGCACACGATCTACCAGTTGCCCGAAGGTCGGCATGGCATCTTCGTCGGGGGCGGTGCGTCGGTACGGGTCGCCAAGCTGATCGGTCCGGGGCGGATGTGCGAAATGATGCTCACCGGCCGGATCCTCGATGCCGACGAAGGTCAGCACCTGGGACTGTCGCATTACGTCGTCGGAAGGGGTGAGGCGTTGGCCAAGGCTCGCGAGCTAGCCGAGCGCATCGCCGAGAACGCTCCAATGGCCAACTGGGCGATGGTCAGCGCGATTTCGCGCATCCACAACATGGCTTCGGACGACGGCCTGTTCGTCGAATCGCTGACTGCCGCACTGACCCAGACGAGTCCGGAGGTGGTAGCGCGCATCGGGCATTTCCTGCAACGCAAGGGCAAGGGGCCGCAGGCATGAGTACGCACGACTACAGCGCTTCGGAAGCGCACGCGCTCGTCAGCGACTACGACGACATCTGGCTGGTGGCGGGGCAGCGCACGCCTTTCGCAGACTACAACGGCGTGTTGCGCGACGTGTCGCCGACCGATCTGGGTATTTTCGCCGCACGTGCGCTGTTCGAGCGCAGCGGCATTCCCGCTGGCGAGGTCGGTGCGATCATCGCTGGCAACATGGCGCAATCGAGTTTCGACGCCTATTTCCTGCCTCGCCATGTCGGCCTGTATTCCGGCGTGAATCCGGCGGTACCGGCGGTGCTGGTGCAGCGCCTGTGCGGCACCGGGTTCGAGACCATCCTGACCGCGGCCGACCAGATCAAGCTCGGCAAGGCCGGTGTGGTGCTGTGTGTGGGTACCGAGTCGATGTCGCGCAATCCGGTTGCTTCCTATACGCACCGGGCCGGTTTCCGCATGGGGCAGGTCGAGTTCAAGGACTTCCTCTGGGAAGCTACGAAGGACACCGCGCCCGGCGACAGCATGGGCGATACAGCCGAGAATCTCGCCAGGTCCTACGGCATCTCGCGCGAAGACGTGGACCGTTTCGCGGCGCAGAGTTTCGCGCGGGCGGCCGCGGCCTGGGAATCGGGCTACTTCGCCGATGAGGTTACGCCGGTGGTCAACAGCACCTGGGAACTGGCCGGTTACAACCCACGCGGGCTGAAGCTCGCCGATCGTGCTCCGATCTTCGACCGCGACGGTCATGTACGTCCGACGCCCTTCGAGACCCTGCAGAAGCTGCGCCCGGCCTTCGGTGGCGTGCAGACCGGGGGCAACAGTTCGGCCATCGTCGACGGCGCTGCGGCGGTAATCGTCGCCCGCGGCGACTGGGTGCGAGCCAATGGCATCCGGCCGCTGGCACGCATCGTGGCCGGCGCCGCCGTCGCGGTGCCGCCGGAGATCATGGGCATCGGACCGGCTCCGGCGATTCGCGCGGCCGCGAAGCGCGCCGGGATCACGGTCGGGCATCTGGACCGCATCGAGATCAACGAGGCCTTTGGGGCGCAGTACCTCGCCTGCGAGCGCGAACTGGGGTTGGACCGCGACAAGAGCAACGTCAATGGCGGGGCGATTGCGATCGGTCATCCGCTGGGGGCGTCCGGAGTGCGCCTGACCATGACAGTTGCGCGTGAACTCGCCCGCAGCGGCGGGCGCTACGGTGTGTCCTCGGCCTGTGCCGGGGGTGGCCAGGGTGTGGCCATCGTAGTCGAGCATGTCGGCTGAGGAGGGGGCATGAAGTTCGAAAACAACACCTTCATCGTCACCGGTGGCGCATCCGGGCTGGGTGAGGCCTCGGTGCGTGCCCTGCACAAGGCCGGGGCGAACGTGGTGATCGCGGATCTCAATGTCGAAGCTGGCGAGGCATTGGCTGCCGAACTGGGCGGGCGGACGGTGTTCGCCAGGACCAACGTGGCCGATGTCGCCGACGCGACAGCCTGCGTCGTGACGGCGACCGCGCGCTTTGGTGGCCTTCAGGGCCTGATCAACTGCGCGGGTATTGGCAACGCAGCCAGGGTGCTCGGGCGCGAGGGTGCGATGCCGCTGGAGGCGTTCTCCCGCGTGATCGAGGTGAACCTGGTCGGCAGCTTCAACATGATTCGGCTCGCCGCCGAAGCGATGGCGGCGGGTGAGCCGCAGGCCGACGGTGAACGCGGGGTGATCGTCAATACCGCGTCGGTCGCTGCCTACGAAGGTCAGGTCGGGCAGGCGGCGTATGCGGCCTCCAAAGGCGGCATCGTCTCGATGACACTGCCGATAGCGCGCGAGCTCGCGCGTTCCGGCATCCGCGTGGTGACGATCGCGCCGGGGCTGTTCCTGACGCCGATGATGCACACCCTGCCGCCCGAGGTGCGGCAGTCCCTTGGCGAATCGGTGCCGTTTCCACCGCGGCTGGGGCAACCCGAGGAGTTCGCCCGGCTGGTGTGCAGCATCGTCGACAACATCATGATCAACGGCGAAACCATTCGCCTGGACGGCGCGATCCGACTCACACCGCGCTGAAACCCAACGAGGAATATACATGGCCCGTAGTCACATCTATCGCATGCGCATTGCTTTCAGCGACTGCGACCCCGCGCAGATCGTCTTCTTCGCCAACTACTTCAAATGGTTCGACACCGCCAGCCGCGAGTTCTTCACCGCCTGCGGCGTGCCGAGCTGGCGTGAGACCAAGGCGCAGCGCGGCATCATTGGCACACCTATGGTGGATGCGCAGGCGAAATTCATGAACTCGGCCACCTATGGTGAGGACATCGAGATCGAATCCTCGGTCGTGGCCTGGAACACCAAGAGCTTCGTCATGCGCCATGTGGCTCGCCGTGGCGATACGGTCTTGTGCGAGGGACGCGAGGTTCGGGTGTTCGCGATTGAAGATCCCGAGAATCCTTTGCGCATCAAGGCAGTGCCGATTCCAGAGGATATCCGGATGAGCTGCAGCTGAAACCAAGGCCAGCCTAAGGGAGTCTTGCGCAATGATCGATTACGTACCCCCGTTGCGCGACATGCGCTTCATCCTGTCCGAGCTCGCCGGACTCGATCTGATCGCCTCGCTTCCCGGTTGCGAAGAGGCCGGCGAGGATGTCGTAGCCGCGATTCTTGAGGAAGCCGGACGATTCGCCGCAGGCGTGCTCGCGCCGATCAACCGGCAGGGCGACATCGAAGGCTGCCGACTCAACGCGGACGGCAGGGTCGAGACGCCCAGCGGCTGGAAGGCGGCCTACGACCAGTTCCGCGAGTCCGGCTGGATAGGGCTGTCGGCACCGGTCGCGTTTGGCGGACAAGGCCTGCCCAAACTGGTGTCCACACCGGTCTGGGAAATGTGGTTCTCGACCAACATGGCCTTCACGATGCTGCCGCAGCTCAACGTGAGCCAGGCCGAGGCGCTGCAGATCGCCGCAAGCGAGGAGCAGAAGCAGACCTGGTTGCACAAGATCGTGAGCGGCGAGTGGGGCGCCACGATGAACATCACCGAACCGCAGGCCGGCTCGGATCTGGCCGCTACGCGCACCCGGGCCGAACCGCAGACCGATGGCAGCTACCGCCTCTTCGGGCAGAAGATTTACATTTCCTACGGGGAGCACGAACTCACGCCCAACATCGTGCACCTGGTGCTGGCCCGGCTGCAGGACGCCCCGAAAGGGGTGAAGGGCCTGTCGCTGTTCATCGTTCCCAAATACTTGCTCGACGCCGAAGGCCAACCCGGCGAGAAGAACGACCTGCGCTGTATTTCGATCGAACACAAGATGGGCATACATGGCAGCCCCACGTGCACGATGAGCTACGGTGATCGGGGCGGGGCCGTCGGCTGGCTGGTGGGGAAGCCAAATCGCGGCCTGGAGAGCATGTTCATCATGATGAACGAGGCGCGGTTCGGAGTCGGCGTGCAGGGCCTCGGACTAGCCGAGCGCGCATACCAGTATGCCCTGTCGTACGCCCGCGAGCGGGTTCAGGGACGCAATGCGGTCAGTGGCGAGGCAGGTTCGCCGATCGTTCATCATTCGGACGTCAAGCGCATGCTGATGGCGATGCGAGCGCGGATCCTCGCGATGCGTGCGCTGCTCTACAGCGCTGCGGGCTGGTTCGATATCGCACATCACCATCCCGACCCGGTCGTGGCTGAACGCCACCGGCGTTTCGTCGACGTGTTGATGCCGGTGGCAAAGGGCTGGTGCACCGAGGTCGGCAACGAGGTCTGCGACGATGCGTTGCAGGTGTTCGGCGGCATGGGCTTCGTTGAGGAGACCGGCATCGCCCAGTTGTTCCGCGACGCCCGCATCATCACGATCTATGAGGGTACAACCGGCATTCAGGCTAATGACCTGGTGGGTCGCAAGATTCTGCGTGAGAACGGTGAGACGCTCGCCGAGCTGATCAAGGAGATTCGGGCCACTGCCGTGGAACTGCAACAGGATGGCAGGGACGCAGCTTTGCCGTTGATCGGCAACAGGCTTGGCGATATCGCCGATGAACTCGACCGTGCGTTGAACTGGGTGCTTGCGAACGGCAGCGAGAGCTTGGGAAGTGTGCTCGGGGGTGCCGTGCCGTTTCTCCACTTGTTCGGTGTCGTCGCAGGTGGCTGGCAGCTGGCCCGTGTCGCCCAAGCGGCCGTCGGCAAGCTGAGTGCAGGTGAGGGAGACTCGGGCTACCTGCAGAGTCTGATCGACATCGCGCGCTTCTACATGGCCTACGAAGGACCGCAATCGGTAGCGTATGCCGCTGCCATGATGAATGGTGGAACGGAGGTCGATCGCTTCAATGTGCGCATGCTCTGACGCGACTCTCGATGCCGGCTGTCGGCGCAATGCGTCGGGTGGGCCATTTCGGGGCGGTGCGAACACCGCCCCGGCTGCCGGATCAGCGGGCAGCTTCCTCCGCGATGAGGGCGCGGAGGTCGGACAGCAGCGTGGCGGCGTCGATTCCACGACCGGTCATTTCCTCGATCCAGCCGTCGATTACCGGCTGGGCGGCGGTTTGCCAACGGGTGAGTTCTTCACCTTCGATGGTGACGATGGTGTTGTTGCGCGCGATTGCAGCGTTGCGGCCGGGCTCGTCACCCTCATCCATCACACGACCGACCCAGGCAGAGGTTTCGATGCCCGAGTTGGCGTCGATGACCGCCTTGAGATCGTCGGGCAGTCGGTCGTAGCTGGCCTTGTTCATGCCGAAGATGAAGAAGGTGGTGTAGAAGCTGTGGTCGCCGCCAAACACGGTGTGGGTGTTCACC
>NZ_WTVM01000062.1 GCF_012910885.1 Azoarcus taiwanensis
GTCCACCTGATAGCGATTCATGAACGAGGTGACGGTCGCATTGCGCAAATCGTGGTGGTGGTAGCGGCCGAGCAGATCGTACAGCACCCCAAGGCGCAATGCGCCCTCGGAGAAGGTCATGCGCTCAAGCCCGAATTCCTTGAAGACCGCCGACATGATCGCAAAGCCCCCGAGCAACACCGGCAGCCTGTCGGACTTCAGACCAGCAATCTCCAGTTTGTCGAGGTTTCCGGCCGCCAACAGGATCTCCCGAAAGCGCTCAAGTCCATCACGCGTGATGCCCTCGGCGGCGAATCCGTTCTGTTCGAGCACGTCGACAAGCGACTTTGCCGAGCCGCTTGAGCCGACCGCCAGCTCCCATCCCGTTTCCCGATAGGTGTTGACGATCGATTGCAGCTCCTGCCTCGCGGCGAACTCCGCCTCCTTCAGGCTTTTCTTGTCGACCTTGCCTGTCGGGAAATATCGCAGGCTGTATGTTACGCACCCCATGTACAAGGACTCGAGCTGAAGCGGTTCGAAACTCTTGCCAATGATGAACTCGGTCGAGCCGCCGCCGATATCCACCACCAACTGTTGCAGATGGGGGTCAGGCAGCGTGTGGGCTACGCCAACGTATATCAAGCGGGCTTCTTCCCGCCCCGCGATCACCTCGATCGGATGACCGAGTGCCGCCTCCGCCTGCAGCAGAAACTCCGGCGCGTTTTTGGCCACGCGCAAGGTGTTGGTCGCCACAGCACGCACTGCGTCGGGGGCGAACCCCCGCAGGCGTTCATTGAACCGCCTCATCGCGTCCAGGCCACGCTGCTGGGCTGCGGCGTCAAGATATTTGTCCGGCGTCAGACCGGCGGCCAGTCGCACTGACTCCTTGAGCCCGTCGAGCGGATAGATCTGATCGCCGACGACTCTGCCGACCTGCAGGCGGAAGCTGTTGGAGCCGAGATCGATCGCAGCGATCAGTTCATTCATCCATCTTACTCACGGAAAATCGAGTGCCGATTCTAACACCGCGCTTTCTCGCCACAGGAGGTGCGCACCGCCAGCTCAGAGTCGTTGCATGGGGCTCGAACAACAGCGTCTGCCCCAGCGAAAGCCGCAATCAACATCATGTTAGGAGCGCTTGATGTCTCGCGAGTCGGGACCCTTGTGGGGACCTGTGGGCCGCACTGAGACCAGAACGTGCGAGACGTGAAACGTCTGATACGCGGGCATTATTGAGATCACACAAGCGCTGTGCAGTTTCTGTAACATGACAGTGGGACACTGAACAGCTTGCGGATGGGTCGGACACAGGGCATGAGACAGACACCTTCAAAACGGGACTACCCGGCAGATCACTTCATCAACCGAGAACTGTCATTGCTGCAGTTTCAGCGACGAGTGCTCGCGCAGGCCGCCGACAAACGTGTTCCCTTGCTTGAACGCCTGCGATTCCTGTGTATCGTTTCGAGCAACCTCGACGAGTTTTTCGAGATCCGCGTGTCGGGGATCAAGGAGCAGATTCGCCTCGGCAGCCGCAGCGCAGGCAGCGACGGCATCGCCCCCACCGAGTTGCTCGAGCGGGTAAGCGAGGAAGTGCATTCCATCATCGCCGAACAGTATTCCCTGTTGAACGACGAGATTCTGCCGGCGCTCGAGCGCGAGGGCATCACCTTCGTCCGTCGCAGCTTGTGGGCCGAAGCGCAATCCGACTGGATTCGCGAGTACTTCCGCCGTGAGGTCAGCCCGGTGCTGACCCCGATCGGACTGGACCCGGCCCATCCCTTCCCGCGAATCCTCAACAAGAGTCTCAACTTCGCGATCGAACTCGAAGGCCGCGACGCATTCGGGCGCGACTCGGGGGTTGCCATCGTGCAGGCACCGCGCGCACTGCCGCGCGTGATCCGGCTGCCGCGGGATATCTGCGATCACGAGTACAGCTTTGTCTTCCTGTCTTCGATCATGCATGCCCATGTCGAGGAGCTCTTCTCGGGCATGAAGGTGCTCGACTGTTACCAGTTCAGGGTTACGCGCAATTCCGACCTGTTCGTGGACGAGGAAGAGGTCAAGGACTTGCGCGCCTCGCTCAAGGGCGAATTGCAGCAACGCCATTTCGGCGATGCGGTGCGACTCGAAGTGGCCGACACCTGCTCCGAGCAAATGGAAGCCTTCCTGCTGCAACATTTCAAGCTTGCGCGCCGTGATCTCTATAAGACACCGGGGATCGTCAATCTGGTGCGCTTGATGCAGGTGCCGGATTGGGTTGCGCGACCGGACCTGAGCTATCAGCCCTTCCTGCCCGGCGTGCCCAAAGGGTTGGACAAGAAGCGTGATATTTTCGCGGCGGTACGCAAGCAGGATGTCCTGCTACACCACCCGTTTCAGAGCTTCAGCCCGGTGATTCAGCTGCTGCGCTCTGCGGCTGACGATCCGCAGGTGCTTGCGATCAAGATGACCGTTTATCGCACCGGTACCGACTCGGTGTTGATGGAGCACCTTGCCCGTGCAGCGCAAAAGGGCAAGGAAGTGACTGTTGTGCTGGAGCTGATGGCCCGTTTCGATGAAGAGGCGAACATCACCCTCGCCAACCGTCTCGAGGAGGTCGGCGTGCATGTCGTCTACGGCGTTTTCGGCTACAAGACACATGCCAAGTTGCTGATGTTCGTGAGACGCGAGGAAGGAGTGCTGCGTCACTATGTGCACATGGGCACCGGCAACTACCATCCCCGTACCACGCGTTTTTATACCGACTTCGGTCTGCTGACCTGCAACGAGGAGATCGGTCGCGATGTCGCCGAACTCTTCAAGCAGATCACCGGACTCGGCACCGCCACCAACCTCACGCATTTGTGGCAGGCGCCCTTCACGCTTCAGCCCAACGTGGTTGCCGCGATCAATGCGGAGGCTGAGGCCGCCCGGGCTGGACGCCGGGGCCGGATCATCGCCAAGATGAACGCATTGCTCGAACCCGAGACCATCGAGGCGCTCTATGCCGCCTCGCAGGCTGGCGTCAGCATCGACCTTATCGTGCGAGGGCCATGCGCGCTCAAACCCGGAGTACGCGGACTGTCCGACAATATCCGCGTGAGGTCGATTGTCGGCAGATTCCTCGAACACCATCGCATCTTCTTCTTCCATGCGGAAGGCGAGGAGAAGCTCTACCTGTCGAGCGCGGACTGGATGGATCGCAACTTCTTCCGCCGGGTCGAAGTCGCGTTCCCGATTCTGGATCCAAAGCTGAAACGACGCGTCATGCGCGAGGGCTTGCGCGCCTATCTCGCCGATAACGCGCTTGCCTGGGAGATGCTCTCCAACGGTCGTTATCGGCGCAAGACTACGCGCGGTGTCCGCCGTTCGGCTCAGGATCTGTTGCTCACCGATCTGGCCGGTGCGGGTTAGCGTCGGCGTGCATCGAGCACGTCTGGCACTTCGCGAATGAGACTGGCGGCGCGGGTTATCTGGGCGCCGCCGCTCACCTCCAGCGTGAATCGCATGAAGGCCTTGCCTTTCTTGGACTGGGTATTGACAGCGATCACATTGAGCTTCTCACGGGATAGCACTTCGGAGATATCCCTCAACAAGCCTTGCCGATCGACGGCCTCGACCAGAATGTCGACCGGAAACACCGATTGTTTGCCGGCAAAAGCCTGGTCTCCCCATTCGGCCTCGATGACCCTCTCCGGTTGCTGCGCCACAAGGCGCTGAAAGTCGCTGCAGTCGCTGCGGTGGATCGAAACGCCGCGTCCCTTGGTGACGAAACCCTTGATTGCATCAGGCGGCGCCGGTTTGCAGCAGCGGCTCAATGAGGTCAGCAGCTTGCCCACGCCTACGAGCAAGATCTTGTCGCTGCTGTCGCTTGCACGGCTGCGGCCAACGACAACCTCGCTTGTCGGCGTTTCCGGCGCGGGTGCCGGTTCGGCTTCGCGCAGCGCATTGTGTACCGCGCGGGGACCGAGTTCGCCTCGTCCGGCCGCAGCGTACATCGACTCCGGGTTGCGAAAGCCCAGCTTCGACGCGAGCTCGTCGGTATTCGCCTGAGACCGCCCTTCTTTCTGCATCTCGCGCGTAACAAACGCACGCCCTCGGGAGATCACTTCGGTCTCTTCAAGCTGGCTGAAGTACTGTTTGATCTTGTTGCGCGCTCGGCTGGTGACGACATAGCCAAGCTGCGGGTTCAGCCAGTCGCGGGATGGCCCACCCTCCTTGGCCGTGGTGATCTCCACCGTCTGACCGTTGTCCAGGCGCGTGTTCAGAGGCACGAGATGGCCGTCCACCTTGGCGCCACGGCAGTGGTGTCCGACATCGGTATGCAGGCGATAAGCGAAATCGACCGGCGTTGCGCCTTGTGGCAGATCGATGACCCTGCCCTGTGGTGTGAGTACGTAGATGGTGTCGTCGAGCGACGCCTGCCGGAACTGCTCGACCCAGTCCGCCGAGTCGGCGATTTCGTCACGCCACGAAAGCAGGTTGCGCAACAAGGCAATCTTCTCGTCGTAGTCGACGCCGTGGCTGCTGCCTTCCTTGTAGCGCCAGTGCGCCGCCACGCCCAGCTCGGCATGGCGGTGCATGTCGTGAGTGCGGATCTGCACCTCGAGCGAGCGACCGTCGCCCGCTATGACTGCGGTGTGCAGCGACTGGTAGTTGTTGCCCTTGGGGCGGTTGATGTAATCGTCGAACTCTTCCTCGATCGGCTGCCACAGGCGGTTGACGATATCGAGCACACGATAGCAGTCAGGAATCTTGTGAACCAGAACACGCAGCGCGCGGATGTCGAAAAGCTGCGTGAAGTCGAGCTTCTTGCCTCGCATCTTGTTGTAGATGCTGTAGATGTGTTTGGGCCGGCCGTAGACCTCACCCTTGATCCCGGCTGCGGCGAGTTCGCGTTCAAGCGTCTGGATCGCGTCGCGGATGAAATCTTCGCGCTCGGATCGCCGCTCATCGAGCATCTTTGCGATCCGCTTGTAGGTGTCTGGTTCGAGAAAACGGAAGGAAAGATCCTCGAGCTCCCACTTGAGCTGCCAGACACCCAATCGGTTGGCCAGCGGCGCGTAGATGTCGAGGCTCTCGCGTGCGATGTCCGTGCGCTGCTCCAGTTTCTGCTCGGTGAAGAAGCGCAGGGTCTGAGTGCGCGAGGCGAGGCGCAGCAAGACAACCCGGATGTCCGCGACCATCGCGAGCAGCATCTTGCGCAGAACCTCGGTTTGCGCGCGGATTTCGGGCGCAGTGGCTTTGGCGGTCATGCGGGTCAGCAGGCGCAGGCCATTGAGCTTGCGCAAGCCGTCGACCAACTCGGCGACCGGCCGGCCGAAGCGCTTGGTCAACTGCTCCAGCGGATCCTCGAGATAGTCGGCGGCAGCGAAGAGGATCGCGGAAATCCGGGTCTCGGCATCGAGTCGCAGCGACGCGGCGATCAGGGCCATGCCCAGAGCGTGGGTCCACACCGACTCTCCGGTGCCGAGCACGTGCCCTTCGTACAAGTCCTCGGCCAGCTCCAGCGCATGTACGAGCAACTGCCGCCGCTCGTCATCCAGCCCCTCGGCCAGCAGATCGAGGGGTACTTCCCCGTTTTCACTCGAGATTGCGTGTGTCACCGAAACCATGGCGGCGATTATCCTCGAAAGCACGGCTCGACGCACCCGGTCGGTAGCCCACGCAGTGGTGGTGCGTTGTAAGCGCACATGACGTCTTTCAAGCAAGCCATGAGCGATCGGTTGAGAACGCCCCCGGTGGGCAACGGTCAGGTAACATCGTCGCCTTCCCATTTGAACCGAATCCCGTGACATTTCTCGGCTATCGCCTCAACCCCTACCTGTTGCTAACGCTGACTTCGCTGTTCTGGTCGGGCAACATGGTCATAGCACGTGGCCTTCACGAGGCGGTGCCGCCGATCGCACTCGCGTTCTGGCGCTGGAGCATTGCGTTTGCGCTGGTTTTGCCCTTCGCCCTGCCCCATCTCAGGTCCGGCTGGCAGTCACTGCGCAGAGGCTGGCTACCGGTCGTGCTGTTGGGTTTGCTCAGCGTCGGGGGTTACAACACATTCGTCTACATCGCGCTGCAATCGACGACAGCCACCAGTGCAGCGATGCTCAACTCCTTCATTCCGATCGCCACCATGGCGCTCGCCTTCTTGCTCCTTGGCAAGCGCCTGAGCCGACTGGAGTCCGCCGGCGCCGCTTTGTCGCTGCTCGGGGTATTGCTCATCGTCGCGCGCGGCAGCCCGGAGACTCTGCTCGGCTTAAGCCTCAATCGCGGCGATCTGTGGATGCTGCTCGCGGTGATGACCTGGGGGCTTTACACCGTGGGCTTGCACTGGCGACCACAGGGCGTGCATCCCATGCTGATGCTCGCGGCGATGACGGTGGTCGGACTTCTTGCGCTGGCGCCCGCCTTCGTCTGGGAGATGGCTTCGGGACGCCATATCGTGTGGACGCCGGCGAGCATCACGGCGATCATGTACATCGGCGCTCTACCCGGCTTTCTCGGTTACGTGTTCTTTAATGCCGGTATTGCGGCAGTCGGTCCCAATCGCGGGTCGCTCTTCATACATTTGATGCCGGCCTTCGGCACGATTCTGGCGGTGATCTTTCTCGGTGAACGTCCGGCTTGGTTTCACTTCGCCGGTATCGCACTGGTGTTCTCGGGTATTTTCCTGACCACGCGCAAAAGCCATGCTTGAATTCCTGCGCCGCTTCTTCCTTGGGCGAGAGGCTGATGGAACCGAGATTCCCGATGCCTTGTGGGCCGAGGTGTGTGCGGAGCATCAGTTTCTGGCGTACTTGACCGCGCCCCAGCGCGCGAGGTTGCGCAGCTTGTCGGCAGGGTTTTTGGCCACCAAGCAATTCCATGGTGCGCAAGGACTCGAGCTGGATGATCAGATGATGTTGTCGATCGCGCTGCAGGCCTGTTTGCCGGCCTTGCGGCTCGGCCTCGACGTCTACAGTGATTGGGTTGGCGTCATCGTGTATCCGGGTGATTTTGTCGTGCCGAGACAGACAATGGACGAGGACGGCGTCGTCCACGAATACGACGACGAAGTCCTTGGCGAGGCCTGGGAACAAGGGCCGGTCATTGTTTCCTGGCGTCAGAATGAGTCGCGGCATGCGGGCCAGAATGTGGTGATTCACGAGTTCGCCCACAAACTGGACATGTCCAATGGTGGCGCAGATGGCCTTCCGCCCTTGCCGGATGACATGTCGAGGGAGCGCTGGTCGAGGGCTTTCGCCGACGCGTACGATGATTTGTGCAATCGGGTCGACGCGGATGAACCTACGCCGATAGACCCCTATGGCGCTGAACATCCCGCGGAGTTTTTCGCGGTGGCGTCAGAGGCCTTTTTCGAGACCCCGGTCGCGCTCCAGACAGCCTACCCTGCCGTCTACGAACAACTGAAACTGCTTTATGGCGCCGACCCGGCCATCGGCGAGGTTTCCCATGCAATGGGAGGCCTCGAAGAGGGTGCGGTATTCGTCATGCGACACCGGCCGGCAAGGCCCGACCGGGGGAACTGAGGCGGTCCTGCGAGCGGCCATCATCGACAGTGGTCGGCCGGTTGCATGTGAGATGCGCCGGAGCTACAGTGGAAACGGTGTTGCCGGATTCCGCGTTTGCCGTCGCCTTGGCGCGAATTGCAGCGCGTCGTGTTGCAGCACCCGGAGAGATGGCCGGATGGCCGCGCCAGGGTCCGTCACCGAGCCGATGCATTTGGAGTGGGCTCGCGAGGAGGCAGTCCTCAATCCCATGGTTCGCGATCACCGGACACCTTCGTCTCGTGTTCAATTGCCCGGAGGTAAATCATGGCCATAACATGGATTCTGGTCGCCAACGCCAGCCTTGCCAGACTGTACGAACACCTGGGACCCAACAAGGGTCTCAAGCTGGTCAAGGAAATGATCCACCCCGAAAGCCGCCTCAAGAATGCCGACCTGGTCACCGATCGCCCCGGAAGCATGGCATCGGCCGGTAACGGCCAGGGTGCCAAACAGCCGCAGACTTTGCCCAAGGAACACGAAGCCAAGGTGTTCGCGCAGGAACTTGCGCAACAGTTATACGAGGGTCGGACCCGCAATGCCTTCGGCCGTGCAATCGTATTCGCCCCGCCCGCATTCATGGGCATGCTCAATTCGGTCATCGATCACCCGACTGCCCAGTTGATCACTGACCGCTTTGAGAAGGACTACACAAAGTCGCCCGAACCGCAGCTCAAGGAGCGCCTCGCAAGCTGCCTGTTCGTTTAACGTTTTTCAGGAGCAATCGCGGCGGGACCCTATGGTCCCGCCGGGCCGTTTACGGCAGCAAAACGTTCAACGATCCGGTAGTTCGCACCTTTCCCGGTTCTAATCGACTCGACCAGGACGAAGTCCTCCACCATCCAGACAAGCGGTTCGATGGTATCGAAGGCAGGTTCGCGTTCACTGTTTCTGACCAGCGTTACATGCGGCACGAAATCGCGTTCTTCAAGCACGAACCCAGCATCGGACAACTGTCGCACCAACGTAAGCGCAAGCGCGCACAAGGCAGGCGGTGGCGTACTCGATCCTGCCCAAACGATTCGGTTGCGGCCCCAACGCCGGAGCAGATCGAGCTCGAATCCGAACGTTGTAAAGCGCTGGGTGCGCCCCACGGCAATGAGCTGCGAGATCCGCTCACGCGGAATGTCGCCGATAAAGGCAAGGGTTTGATGCAGGGTGTCGCGGCGCATCACCCGCCCACCCGACACTGCTTGGGCCGCACGCGCCAGTTCATGGAGGCGCCGCGCAAGCGCAGGTCGAGGCCACAGCGCGAAAAATAGCCGGGCGCGATCAGGGCGTCGACGAGGGCTTCCCGCCCCACTCTCCGGCGCGCTGGGACGTTTGTTGGCGCAGGGGCCGTCGTCGGGTTGCTCAGCTTGGTCCACAGGCCTCGAGTAACACCACGACCTGAGCCGCGATGCCCTCGCCTCGCCCGGTGAATCCAAGCTTTTCGGTTGTCTTGCCCTTGATGTTGATTGCCGAGGGCGAGGTATCGAGATCGGCGGCGATGTTCGCGGTCATCGCCGGTACATGGGGCAGGATTCGTGGCGCCTTGCAGATGATCGTGGCATCCGCATTGATCAACCGATAGCCTGCGCTACGCACCGCGCACCAGGCCTTGCGCAGGAGTGCCCTGCTATCCGCGCCGGCGTGGGCCGGATCGGTGTCGGGAAACATCCGGCCGATGTCACCCAACCCGGCTGCACCGAGCAGTGCGTCAGTGAGTGCATGGAGCAGGACGTCGGCGTCCGAATGTCCAAGCAGTCCATGCTCGAAGGGGATGCTGACGCCACCGAGGATCAGCGCCCTGCCCGGCACCAGGGCGTGGACATCGAAACCCTGGCCAATACGCATTGTGTTTGTCATTCCAGTTACTCTTCGCGATTACGCAGAATCCACTCCGCAAGGTGCAAATCCAGCGGATAGGTCACCTTGAGATTGGTGGCATCACCCTGTACGAGCCTCGGATGCAAGCCGGCCGCTTCGATCGCGCTTGCCTCGTCAGTGACCTCACGCGCGGCTTCGAGTGCCCGACGCAGCATCACATAACGAAACATCTGAGGCGTCTGCGCCTGCCATAGGCTGTCGCGCGGCACGGTACGGATGACATGTTGTTGGACGTCGGCGAGTTTCAGCGTATCGGCCACCGGCACCGCGAGCAGTCCGCCCACCTCCTCGTTCGCGACCTCCCTCACCAGCTTCTCCACATGCCAGGGGGCAAGACACGGGCGAGCGGCGTCATGGACCAGCACCCAATCGGATTGTTCGGTCTGGTTGGAGATTGCGCGCAACCCGCCCAGCACGCTGTCCGCCCTGCTCGCACCGCCGCAAAACAAGGGCGTGAGCTTGGGGCCGAGCGTACTCCAGTCGTATCGGCCCCACTCCCGGTCGGCCACGGAAAGCACAACGAACACCTTGTCGATCAATGGAGTGGCACATAGCACCGAGAGCGAATGCTGGATCAGCGGACGGCCAAGCAGTGTGAGGTACTGCTTCGGGCGTTCGCCGCCCATGCGGCTGCCGATCCCGGCGGCCGGCACCAGTGCGAAACGTTTCGGCTTGAAATTGGTCATGCGGCGGATGATACCGTGCGCCAGTCGATGTCGCGCAGGGGCGCGAGCCACGACGCGGTGCTATGATTATTCAGTAGGTTGCAATCAATCGATCCGGGGTGTTGTGTTCCCGCTCTCCCTGGCGATGGAGGTGAGAAGTTGGCTACCGAATCCGTCAGGCCGGCCGCGGTTGCCGGCAGCTTCTATCCCGAAGATCCGCGCGCACTTCTAAGCGAAGTGTCCCGCCTTTTCGCTCGTGTGGATGAAAGCGAAGCCCGGGCTGCCGCGCCCAAAGCTATCGTCGTGCCTCATGCCGGCTACATCTACTCCGGCGGTGTAGCGGCGAGCGCCTTCGCCTTGCTGCGGCCGGTTGCAGAGCACATTCGGCGTGTCGTGCTCATCGGCCCTGCGCATCGGGTTGCGTTTCGTGGCTTCGCCATTCCTGGCGCTCAAGCCTTCATGACCCCGCTGGGTTTGATTCCCTTGAGCCGAACGGACTGGCTGGCACTCGGCGAGCGTGACGATGTCATCGTCGACGACCGGCCGCATGCATCCGAACACTGCCTTGAGGTACAGCTCCCGTTTCTTCAGCATGTGCTGCCCCAGTTCGAAATCGTGCCGGTGCTGGTTGGAGATGCCGGGCCCGAGGCTGTCGCTGGACTGCTCTCCGCGCTCTGGGGTGGCTCAGAAACGCTGATCGTGATCAGCTCTGATCTGTCGCATTACCTGCCTTATCAGGTCGCACGCCGGGTCGACGCCACAACACTCGACGAAATCATGTCGTTACGTGCGACGCTTGACCCAGAGCAGGCTTGTGGTGCGCGGCCACTGAACGGATTGCTCACGCTTGCCGGCAAATGGGGGCTCAAGCCGCAACTGATCGAGATGTGCAACAGCGGCGACACGGCAGGTGACCGTGCTCGGGTCGTCGGTTATGCGAGCATCGCATTCTACGAGGAAAACGTTGGTGACAACCTCGTGCGCCACTGAGCTTGGGCCGCTGCTTCTGGCGCACGCGCGCCATGCGATCGCCAGCGCATTGGGATGTGCTTCGGACCCGCCTGAAGACACGGAAGCGCTGCACGAGCGGGGGGCGACTTTCGTCACCCTGCGCAGCAATGGTGAATTGCGCGGCTGTATCGGTAGCGTACGTGCTCAGCGTTCGCTCGGTGAGGATCTGCGGCACAACGCGGTGGCCGCAGCGAACAACGACACCAGATTTGCACCAGTGAGCCGCGAAGAACTCCCGGCACTGACCATCGAGGTGTCCGTACTGAGTGAACCCGAATTCATCGACTTCGCCAGCGAAGCTGAACTGTGCGCCAAACTCCAACCTGGCATCGATGGGTTGATTATCTTTTCGGGCTGTCGAAGCGCCACCTTTTTGCCGCAGGTGTGGGAGCAACTCCCCGAGCCGGAGCATTTTCTCGCCGCCCTCAAGCACAAGGCCGGGCTGGATCCGTCCCGTCCGATCCCCAACGCAATGGCAGCCACATACCGGGTCACGAAGTGGAGCGAGTCACCGAACTGACTCCGGGTTGTCACCAAAATCATCATATCGGGAGACCGACATGAATCATCCGGCTGGCTACTGGCACCGACTCGACGACGGGCGCCTCCAGTGCGACCTCTGCCCGCGCTTCTGCAAGCTTCACGAGGGCCAGCGTGGCGCCTGCTTCGTGCGGATGCGCGAGGGGGATGCGATGGTGCTGACGACCTACGGACGCAGCTCCGGTTTCTGCATCGACCCTATCGAGAAGAAGCCGCTGAATCACTTCTATCCCGGAAGCAAGGTCTTCTCATTCGGCACCGCAGGCTGCAACCTCGCATGCAAATTCTGCCAGAACTGGGACATCTCCAAGTCCCGCGACATGGACCGGCTCATGGAAGCGGCCTCGCCGGAGGAGATCGCGCGCACCGCCCTGCACTGGGGTTGCCGCAGTATCGCCTTCACGTACAACGACCCGGTGATTTTCGCCGAGTATGCGATCGACTGTGCCCGCGAGGCGCGCAAGCTGGGTCTCAAGACCGTGGCGGTCACCGCCGGCTACATCACCCCTGAGGCGCGCGGCGACTTCTTCGCCGAGATGGATGCAGCCAATGTGGACCTCAAGGCCTTCACCGACGATTTCTATGTACGTCTATGCGGGGCCCACCTCGATCCGGTGCTTGAAACCTTGAAGTGGCTGGTCCATGAGACTTCCGTGTGGGTCGAGGTGACCACCTTGCTGATCCCCGGCCAGAACGACGGCGAGGACGAACTGCGAGCGCTGAGCGCCTGGATGGTCAAGGAGCTTGGTCCCGACGTACCCCTGCACTTTTCCGCGTTTCACCCAGACTTCAAGATGGACGATCTGCCGCCGACCCCGCCGGCCACCCTGCGTCGTGCCCGCGAGATCGCAATCGATGCGGGTCTGCGCTACGTATATACAGGCAATGTCCACGACCGAGGCGGTGACGCGACGCACTGTCCGGGATGCAACAAGCTGGTCATCGAGCGCGATTGGTACGAGATCCTTGCCTACCGACTAGATGAGCACGGCTGCTGTCCAGATTGCGGCACTGCGATCGCCGGTCGCTTCGGGCAGTTCGACAAGCCCTTCGGCTCGCGACGGATACCGGTGTCCATTCATCGCCTCGCCCCAGGCTCATGAGCGCGAATGCCTGAGCGCCCCGTCTCATGGCATGTTACGAGGCAAGGGTGCGTGAGCATCCGATGGCGGTCGCTGGCAATCGCGCTGCTGGCTCCAGTTCTTTCGGCCTGTAGCGCAACCATCCTTCCCCCATCCCAGCCGTCCGATCCGGTGATCGTCGTCCTGCTCGACCACGGCCGTCACTCGAGCCTGGTCCTGCCCGATTCCTCGGGAGGCGCCCTGCGCTACTCCTACGGTGACTGGGATTACTATGTGATGCGCGATACCGCACTTGCAAGCGGTGCGCGAGCGTTGTTCAGGCGCACGACGGCTGCGCTCGGTCGGCAGCATCTCATGGTCGCACCCGAATCCGACTCGCTGCTGCTCGCACTGCATGTGGAAGTGGTTCAGTCCTGGCGGATCGAGGTTGAGCGCAGCCGGGTCACAAGGTTGCGCGACGATCTCGAGCAGCAGTTCGCCTCGGCGCTGGATACCCGGGTCTACAGCCCCTGGTTTGGTGTCGATTTCGTGCGGCATCCCACACCCTATACGCTGAACCACAACTCCAATTATTTGGTCGGAGTCTGGCTGACCGAGCTCGGCTGCGAGATTCGCGGCCAGCCGATCCTGTCGAGCTGGACGGTGCGCGCTCGGCGCGGCGACTGAGCATTTCCTCGCCGTCGACATGCCGGATCGACGATAATCCACGATCTCAACTGCCTGAAGGGTGCCCTGGCCCCTTGCAGGCCGCAATGATCACGACCTTGTGCAATGCCCGAAAGACTTACCTCAAAGCTACCCTTGTTCGCCAGTCTGCAGCTTCCCGCCAGGGCGGGGAAATCAAGACTGCCGTCCCTGGCCGGTTCGGCCGACTCCCTTGCGCTGGCGGCTGTCGCCAGCCATGGCCACCCCCAGATCGTGATCTGCGCCAACCCGCTTGACGCGCAACGCCTGCATGATGAACTGGCCTGGGTGGCGCCATCGCTGCGCACCCATCTCATGCCTGACTGGGAAACGCTGCCTTACGACAGCTTCTCCCCTCATCAGGACTTGATCTCAGAGCGTCTATCGACCCTCTACTCACTTACCCAGGCGCAGACCGACATCGTGCTGGTGCCGGCGAGCACCGCACTCTACCGCATGGCGCCGCCAGCGTTTCTGGCCGCCTACACCTTCTTTCTCAAACAGGGCGAAACGTTGGACGTCGAGCGTCTGCGTGCGCAGATGGCCACCGCCGGATATGCCCATGTGACCCAGGTCGTCAGTCCGGGCGAGTTCTCCGTGCGCGGTGGCCTGATCGATCTGTACCCGATGGGCGCAGCCCTGCCCTATCGGATCGACCTTTTCGACGATGAAGTCGAGAGCATCAAGACCTTCGATCCGGATACCCAGCGAACCGTCTATCCGGTGCCCGAAATCCGGATGCTGCCAGCGCGGGAGTTTCCGCTGGACGAGGCCGGGCGTACCCGCTTCCGCAGCCGTTTCCGGGAAACCTTCGAGGGCGATCCGTCACGGGTGACGCTCTACAAGGATGTCTCCAACGGTATCGCGCCGCCCGGCATCGAGTACTTCCTGCCGCTGTTCTTCGAAAGTACCGCGCATCTGTTCGACTACCTACCCGCGGATGCAGCAGTGGTGTTGCACCATGACGTACCGAAGGCGATCGAGGAGTTCTGGCGTGACACGCGGTCGCGTTTCGACTTTCTCAAGGGTGACCGCAGTCGACCGGTTTTGCCGCCGGAGGCGCTGTTCCTCTCCCAGGAGGACTTCTACCTTGCGCTGGGCGAGCGCCCCCGCCTCCTCGTCGCGGAAGCGTCAACTGAGGGTGAGCAACTCGCGACCCCTCTGCCGGATGTGTCGGTCGACCGCAAGGCAGACGACCCCTTGCATCGCCTCAAGGCGTTTCTGGAAGGCGACTGGGCGGCGGGAGGCGGTCGGGTACTGGCCCTTGCCGAGTCTGCCGGCCGACGGGAAACCATGGCGGAATACTTCGCCGAATACGGCCTCAAGCCGGACGCGGTGAGCGATCTCGCTGCATTCATGGAATCCGGCAGTGTCTTCGCGCTCGCCACCGGGCCTCTGTCTGCCGGCTTCATGCTCAAGGCGCCCGGCATTGCGATCGTCACCGAGGCGGAACTCTACGCGACCACCGCACGTGTACGCAGCCGTCGGGACAGCCGCAAGGCCGCCACGATGGAGGGCTGGCTCCGCGATCTCTCGGAGCTGAAGCCGGGCGACCCGGTAGTGCACGTCGCGCACGGCGTCGGCCGCTACGTCGGGCTGATACACATGGATCTCGGCGAGGGCGACACCGAGTTCCTGCATCTGGAGTACGCCAACGGCGACAAGCTCTATGTGCCGGTTTCGCAACTTCACGTGATCACCCGCTACGCTGGCGCAGACCCTGACAGCGTCGCGCTGCACCGGCTCGGCAGCGGCCAGTGGGAAAAGGCGAAGAAGAAAGCGGCGATGCAGGTGCGCGACACCGCGGCCGAACTACTCGCGCTCTATGCCCGTCGCGCAGCCCGTGCCGGCCACCGTTTCGATTTCAAGCAACACGATCTCGAAGCCTTCGCCGAAGGTTTCGGCTTCGAAACCACGCCCGACCAACAGGGTGCGATCGATGCCGTCATCGGGGACATGCGCTCGGGACGCCCCATGGACCGGCTGGTGTGCGGCGACGTCGGCTTCGGCAAGACCGAGGTCGCGCTGCGCGCAGCGTTCGTCGCGGTGGCCGACGGCAAGCAGGTCGCGGTGCTCACTCCCACCACCCTGCTTGCTGAACAGCATTGGCAGACTTTCTCGGATCGCTTCGCCGACTGGCCGATCAAGGTCGCCGAGCTGTCGCGCTTCAAGTCGGCCAAGGAGCAGAACGAAGCGCTGCAGCAACTGGCCGATGGCAAGGTGGACATCATCATCGGCACCCACCGGCTGCTGCAGAAGGATGTGAAGTTCGCGCGGCTGGGTCTGGTCATCATCGACGAGGAGCACCGCTTCGGCGTGCGCCAGAAGGAATCGCTCAAGACCCTGCGCAGCGAGGTCGACATCCTTACCCTCACCGCGACGCCGATCCCCCGCACCCTGGGGCTCGCGCTCGAAGGCATGCGCGAGTTCTCGGTCATTGCGACACCGCCGCAGAAACGACTGTCGATCAAGACCTTCGTCCAACGCTACGGCAAGGGCATCGTGCGCGAGGCGGTGCTGCGCGAGTTCAAGCGCGGCGGCCAGGTGTATTTCCTGCACAACGAGGTCGACACCATCGAGAACATGCGCCAGAGCCTGGAAGAGCTCGTGCCGGAGGCGCGCATCGTTGTCGGCCATGGCCAGTTGCCCGAGCGCGAGCTGGAACGCGTGATGCGCGAGTTCACGCAGCAGCGGGCCAACCTGCTGTTGTGCACCACGATTATCGAAACCGGTATCGACATTCCGACTGCCAACACCATCATCATCAACCGCGCCGATCGCTTCGGCCTTGCGCAGTTGCACCAGCTGCGCGGCCGGGTCGGGCGTAGCCATCACCAGGCCTACGCTTACCTCCTGACCGACGCCCATGCCAAGCCGAGTGCCGGCGCACAGAAGCGGCTGGAGGCGATCACGCTGATGGAAGACCTCGGTGCCGGTTTCTACCTCGCGATGCACGACCTGGAGATTCGCGGGGCCGGCGAGGTGCTCGGCGAGAACCAATCCGGCGAGATTCAGCAAGTCGGCTTCTCGCTCTACACCGAGATGCTCAAGCGTGCAGTGCGCGACCTCCAGGCGGGCAAGGAGCCTGACCTGTCGCAGCCGCTGGAGGTGGTCTCCGAGATCAACCTTCACACGCCGGCGCTATTGCCAAGCGACTACTGTCCGGACGTGCAGGAACGCCTCACTCTATACAAGCGCCTCGCCAACTGCGAGAGCGAAACCGATCTGCGATCGCTGCAGGAGGAGCTCATCGACCGTTTCGGCGAACTCCCGCTGCAAACCCAGAGCCTGCTCGAAACCCATCGCCTGCGCATCCTCGTCAGTCCGTACGACGTACTCAAACTGGACGCCTCCGACGCGCAGATATCGATCCAGTTCGGGCCCGGCGCGCCGATCGACCCGGCGAAGGTCATTTTCCTCATTCAGAAGGATCCGACCACGCGAATGGTCGGGCCGGACCGTCTCGTGCGAAAAATCGCCATCGCAGACCTGCGCAAGCGCGCACACGCTGTGCGCGAGATGATAGATGCGATCAGAACCTGAGCCTCGCTGAAAGGAGTTACATGGACAACTACGCACGCCCTATCCAGGAACGCATAGACTGGCTGTTCGAGCACGCGAAGCGACATGCAGCGGAGTTCAGCAGCCCGGAGACGTGGCTGGCGCAGAAACGCTATCTTGCCGAGCATCCGACCGCGATCTCGGTGCTCAAGTGCATGGACGGCCGGATCAATCTCTCGGTCGCGACCGCCACGCCGATCGGGATCATCCAGCCATTCAGAAATCTCGGCGGCCGCTTCGATCTCGGCTGGCCTCACCTCGGAGAGGTCTATTCGCACCATGTAGCCCATGTCGTCGGCGAGGGTCGCCGGGTTCTGACCCTGATCACCTACCACTATTCCAAGGGTGATCCGACGCGAGGGTGCGCGGGATTCGACTACGACACCGAGGCAGCCATCGCACACGTGCATGAGGTCAAGGCGCAACTCGAGTTCGCCTTCGGGGGCGCGCACGGCACCGTCTACCCGGTTGTGTGCGGCTTCGAAACCGATGGTGACGCGCTCGTGCTGCATGGCGCGAACGGCGAAAGCCTCGATCTTGCATCCCTCACCGATAGGGACAAACCATCACTGCCCGTCATGCTCGAGCGCTTGTTCCCCGACATGCACGAGCAGGTACGCAAGGACTTGCTGCCGCTTGTGTACGGCAATCTGGAGCACATTGAGAAGGTGAGGAGGACCAAGAGGGAGATCGATGCCGAACACCGCGAGTGGATGCTCTGCATCGGTCGCGGTTTCGACTGGCTGCATCTTCCGAACCGGGCGCTGATCATCGGGCCCTACAGTCCGAATCTCGCCGAACCGATTCGCAAGGCCGCGATCATCATTCACGCCAACATGCGGCGAGGTCGCATTCCGGATGACGGCTTTCTGCTGCTCGCCACCGTTCCGTACTATGAGATCGGCAGCGACCGCGCTCGCGCAGAACTCAAGAGCCGGTTCATGTGTCGCTTTGCATCCGATGTCATCCGCGACGAGTTTCCGGATCTCGCCGAACGCATGCATGTGCGTGCCGCCGTTTTGGACTGGCGTTCGCGTGCGCTCGAACCGATAGCGATCTGAGCCTTGGCTTCGAGGTACAATGCCGCCTCCATGCTGCACTGCGGAGCCCATCAGATGTCCGTCGCCCAGACCGAAAACCTCAACATCATCGCCGTTGACCATATGCCTTCGCCGCTCGAGATCCAGTCTCGGGTCCCGCTGTCCGAGCGTGCTGCGGCAACCGTTCTCAAGGGACGCAAGGCTTTGGCCGATATTCTGGACCGTCGGGACGGGCGCGTTTTCGTCGTGCTCGGACCCTGCTCGATCCATGACCCGGTGGCTGGCCTGGACTATGCACGTCGGCTGAAGACCCTTGCCGATGAGGTTTCCGACCAGCTTTTGCTGATCATGCGGGTGTATTTCGAGAAGCCGCGAACATCCGTTGGCTGGAAGGGTTTCATTAACGACCCCTACATGGATGACTCCTTCCGTATCGACGAAGGCATGGAGAAGGCCCGCCGCTTCTTGCTGGACGTCAATGAAATCGGGTTGCCCGCCGGCACCGAGGCCCTCGATCCAATCGGTCCCCAATACTACGGCGATCTGATTTCCTGGACGGCCATTGGCGCCAGAACGTCGGAATCGCAGACGCATCGGGAGATGTCCTCAGGCCTGTCATCGCCGGTGGGTTTCAAGAACGCCACCGACGGGGATCTCGACGTGGCAATCAATGCCATTCTGTCGGCGTCGAACCCGCATAGTTTTCTCGGTATCAGCCCGAAGGGTGAAACCGCCATCCTGCGTACCCGTGGCAACCGTTATGGCCACATCGTGCTACGTGGTGGCGGCGGACGACCGAACTACGACACCGTATCGGTTTCGCTGGCCGAGAAGGCACTTGCCAAGGCGGGCCTGCCGCAGAACATCGTGGTCGACTGTTCTCATGCAAACTCCTGGAAGAATCCCGAGTTGCAGCCGCTGGTGATGAAGGATGTCATGCACCAGATTCGCGAGGGCAACCGGTCCATCGTCGGGATGATGGTAGAGAGCCATCTGGAAGCTGGCAATCAACCCATTCCCAAGGACCTGGCGCAGTTGCGCTACGGTTGCTCGGTGACCGATGCCTGTGTTGACTGGGGAACCACCGAAACGATGATACGCAACGCTGCGAAGGTGTTGCGTGAGGCGCCACGCAAGGCGGACATGCCCGCATGAATCTGGTAGTACAGGGCGACGACGTCGATGGCGTCGCGCTGAAGTCTGTTGCGAGGCTTACCTCGGCGAGCCGGATCGAGCAAATCCATCCGGGCGCATTTCGCCTTGTCGATGCACGGCCCGCCGAGGACTTGGCGACACTGTGTGAGAATGCTTGTCTGGACTGGACCTGGGTGCAGGCAGGTCGGCGTCTGTCCGATTTCAAGCTCTTTGTGACCGACATGGACTCGACGCTGATCAACATCGAGTGTATCGACGAGGTCGCGGATCTGCAGGGCCTGAAGGCCGAGGTGGCCGAGATCACCGAAGCGGCGATGCGTGGCGAAATCGACTTCACTCAGTCGCTGCTTCGACGCGTCGCCCTCCTCAAGGGCCTGTCCGAGGGCGCGCTGGAACAGGTGTACGAGGAGCGTCTTGCCCTCAACCCCGGTGCAGAACGGCTGTTACGCCACCTTGCACGGAACGGAATCTACACTGTGCTGGTTTCGGGTGGATTCACCTACTTCACCGACCGACTCAGGCAACGCCTGGGTTTTGATGAAGCCTACGCGAACGAACTCGAGATCGTCGACGGTAAGCTCACAGGCCGTGTTCGGGGGCCGATCGTCGATGGTGCAGCAAAGGCAGCGCATCTTTGCCGTGTCCGGGACGCCAGGGGATTCGCTGCTGAACAGGTCATCGCCGCCGGAGATGGCGCGAACGATGTGCCGATGCTCAACGCTGCCGGATTTGGTGTCGCCTATCGCGCAAAACCTGTGCTACGCGCAGCAGCAGACTGCCGTCTGGATCATGTCGGCCTCGACGGCATCCTCGCGCTGTTCGAATAGCAAATCCCGGTTGTCTTGTTTCTTCAGCGACTGCGCAAAAGACTCATTTTGGGGCGCATCCGGAAGCGTACTTCCCGAGGAACGAAAGAATCGGATTCAGCATTGCCGCCCCGAGCCGCTTGCTGCGCGCCCCGTTCCAACCCACCTGCTCGTCGGGTAGCAACGCGTTGTCCTTGAAAGGCATTTCCAGGGTCAGCGAAAGACAGCCAAACCGGTGGGCCACCCATTTGCTGGCCAATTTCAAGGTGTCGTCGCCGAAGCGGCCCGCCTGATAGCCGTGCGTGGTCTGAAAGTCGGGGCTCGCGGTGACGAGGTCGGCCATGAAGGCCTGCTGGGTCTGCAGAGTCGCAGGCGGCAAACCGGGGACATCGTCGGAAGTCGCGAAGAACACGTACGGCAGGTTCTCGTCGCCGTGAATGTCCAGGAATAACGCGCAGCCGCGTGCCTCCATCGCCTGACGGACGAGGTGCACCTCAGGACTCGCAAGCGGATCCGGCTCACGCCATTCGCGATTGAGGTTGCGGCCGGCCGCGTTGGTGCGCAGATTGCCAAGGGCCGCACCGTCCGGATTCATGTTCGGCACGACATGAACCTCCGCGAGTTCGCGAATTCGGCGCGCGACCGGGTCCGCGCTGTCGAGCAGACGTTCGAGCAAGCCTTCGATGAACCACTCCGCCATGGTTTCACCCGGATGTTGCCGGGCGATGATCCACACCGGCACCCTTCCCGCTTCGGCCCCGCCGATCACGACGCGGTCAAGATCACGTCCTTGCACTGTGTTACCGAGGCATTCCAGCCGTGCGAAGGGCGAAGACTGCGCTCGTCCTACCAGATCGAGATGTCGTTCGTGCGAATAGGGTTCGAAGTAGGCGTAGTAGATGCTGTCGTGCTCAGGCGTATGCTCGACGATCAGTTCGCCGTTCTCATAAGCGGTACCATCAACCCGGAACCAGTACCGACGGTCGTAGGACGCGACGCAGCGATAACCCTCCCAACCAGCCGGGTAGGTGGCGGTCGCAGCGTTTTCGAACACCATCCGGAGGGCGCGCCCGGCGACACCCTGCAGTCGGAAATGAAACCACTGTCTGATGTCGGCAGCGTTGTCATTGCGCAGTTTCAGGCGGATATCTTCGGGGTGCTCGATGCTGATCACCTCAATGCTGCCTGAATCGAAACCTTGGCTGACTCTCAAGTCCGCTCTCCTCTGGTCGCAAGCGACCATCCGCTCACTCAACTCGACGCCGGAAGACCAGCCGATCCTCACCTGAGGCTTGCGGCGCGAAGGCATAGCCTTCCAGATCAAAACCCTTCAGCGCCTCCACATCCTCGACTCGCTCGGTAATCGCGTAGCGACTCATCAGGCCACGGGCTCGCTTCGCGTAGAAGCTGATGATCTTGTAGCCACCGCCTTTCCAGTCTTCGAACACCGGGGTGACGATGCGCCCGTTAAGCTTCGCCGGCTTGACCGACTTGAAGTACTCGTCCGACGCGAGATTGACGAGAATCGCAGCTTCACCCGTCTGACGCTCGGCGTCTAGCAGTTTGTTCAAGGCCTCGGTCAGACGCTCTCCCCAGTAGGCATAGAGATTCTTCCCCGCCGGGTTCTCCAGCCGGGTTCCCATCTCCAGCCGATAGGCCTGCATCAGATCCAGTGGACGCAGCAAGCCGTAAAGCCCGGATAGGATTCGCAAGTGCTCTTGTGCCCAGGTCAGATCGTCCTCGTTCAACGAACCGGCATCCAGACCTTCGTAGACATCACCGTTGAACGCGAGGACCGCCTGTTTGGCGTTGTCGGGATTGAACGGTCGCGACCAGCTTTCGTAACGCGCAACGTTGAGCGTCGCGAGCTGGTCGGAGAGACTCATCAGTTTCGCAACCTCCGCTGGGGACAGGCGTCGCATGATGCCGACGAGCTGTTCCGCATCGTCCAGAAAATCCGGCTGAGTCCAGCGGTCAGTCGTCGGCGGCGTATCGAAGTCAAGGGCTTGGCTCTCAGTGTCGGGTGTAATGTGCTTCAACTAGTCGGTCTTCTTCGCCAACCGATCTTAGCAAAAACCGCTTCTGCGTCCGAGGCGGGGGAGCGCAGCGCTTCAGCGTGAGCCGCCGGCGCGTTGCTGCCGGTACTGTTCGAACAGACAAACGGCTGCCGCTGCGCCGACATTGAGGGACTCGCAGCCGGGTATCATTGGAATCGTCACGATGCGATCTGCCCGAGCGAAAAGGGGGGCGGACAGGCCCTCCCCTTCGGCGCCGAAAAGCCAGGCGACATCGTGCGCGAGATCGATTTCGTAAAGAGAAGAAGCACTCGGCATCAGACCGGTGGCAATCACCTCGCCGCCGAAAGCATTCAGTGCCGCCATCGCATCGACCTGCTCATGAATCGGCAGCATGAAGTGCGCACCCATCCCAGCGCGCAGTACTCGGGGAGACCAGGCCTGCGCACACCCCGGGGTCAGCAGAGCGTGCGCGATGCCCGCCGCAGCAGCGGTACGCAGCAGTGTCCCCAGGTTGCCCGGGTCCTGAACCCGGTCGAGGATCAGCCAGTTGCCATTGTCCAGGGTGCGCAACGGCTGCACCGGCGCGAAAACTGCCAGAACCCCGCTTGGCGAGTCCACCGGACTGGCTTGGGAGAACAAGGGGTCAGGTAGCGAGAAGGTTTCGACCGTATCCGGGCACCGCCGAAGCAGCGACTCGATCTCGGGCCGGGCGATACCCGACTCGGACACCCAGACCTCAGCCAACCCGACCCCGGCATCGAGTGCTGAGCACAGCAGGTGCGGACCGTCGAGCACCGTAAGCCCTTGCTGGCGCCTGTCTTTCGCTGATTGAGAAAGGCCCCGCAAGCGCTTAAGCCGTGGATTGTCGCGTGAGCTGACCGCCTTCATCGCAGCGCCTCCGGCCAGAGCTCTGCTTGTGAGAGCAGCGCACGAACCGGTCCAAAGCTGCGTCGGTGGCAGGGAAGTACACCATGTCGCCTGAGCGCATCGAGATGCTCCGCAGTCGGATAGCCCTTGTGGCGGGCAAAACCATAGGCCGGAAAGCGCGCATCGAGTGCGACCATCGACTCATCACGCACGGTTTTGGCCAGAATCGATGCTGCCGAGATTGCCTCGACGGTGGCGTCACCCTTCACGATGGCCTCCACCGGGACTGACAGTGCTGGGCAGCGATTGCCATCGACCAGCGCACGCAGCGGCGCCGGAGACAAGCCCTCGACTGCCCGTCGCATGGCAAGCATAGTCGCATGCAGGATATTGAG
>NZ_WTVM01000063.1 GCF_012910885.1 Azoarcus taiwanensis
TTGTGAAAGCGTTGCTCCGGCCAGCAGCGGCTGCGCCTCGTCAAGGAGCGAGTCATAGTACGGAGGGCAGGCCATCGTCCGCAGCGCGAAAATCATGGACTGGCTGTGCGGGTCCAACTTGTCTTGCCCGAGTTCGATGCGTTGCTGGTCGCCTTCGGTCACGATCGACTGTACTTCCTTAATTCTCGACGTAAGCCCTTGGGCCTGTATCAGTTCGACAGCTTGGATGGCGGCTGAAGTCGCTTCGATGCCCAGCGCAATTTTCCTGGCTGCCGCTGCGTGGGTGCCGCGCTTGGCGTCGATGTTCGTGGGAATAGCGAGCACCTTGCCGTCTACGCCGCACACGATGTACGTGTTCCATACGCAGTCTTCCCACAGATTCTCAGCTTGGTCGTACATGGCGCCAAAATTGATTTCTAAGCGCACGTCGTTCCAGGCGACGTCGTCAAAGCTGTCGTCCGCGACTTTGGGTTGCCCCGTCAGCGCGACCTTGACCGGAATCGCGATGCCGTCGAGCATGCTGCCGAGCGCCGCATCTGCGTTGTAGCTGGCACCATCAGCCAGCTTCACCTGAGTCGTCGCTAGATCCCGAATATTCAACTCCCCACGCCCGTCGGCGCTCGCAATATTGGCGGCATAATCCTTCATCTGCAGCTCAAGCGCTTCAAACTGGTGGTTAGCGGCTGCCACGAGCGCCTTGACCCGCGTCTCGGTGGAAAGGCGCGACAGCGACAATTGGTCTGTTGCTTTGCGGATGGCCGCGAGCTTCGCATGAATGTTTATGCCTGAGACATAGATCGCAATGTCGGTCTTGTCACTGGGGGCGAATCCTTCGTACGCCTTTGTCCATCCTTCCACTGTGAACGTGCGCTTTCGCGGCCCGACCACCCTGCCTCGCCTGACTTGTTCAGAAAATTTGCCCACGAGATTCCTCCATTTAAACCACACAGGGGAAGCCAACGCGCCGTAAGAGTCGATACCACCAGCTCGGTGAGTTGAAGGCCGTTCGTTCGATACCGCTGGGCGCGCCGGGCCGGTTGTCAACCGCACAGCTGCCGCTCGTTCGGCACTGGCTGACCCGCAACTCCGCTCGACTGCCGGTCGTCGGCCATTCCGGTCACTGTGCTCACTGCTTTAGAATAACATTTGCATGTTCGCCAGTTGCAGTTCAGGGAGAGGGAGCCTAAACAGCAGGCGCTGCGGCTCCACGTGGCGACGAAGGTCTTCTCGCACAACCATTTGAGCAATAGTCTCGAGCCGAGCCAGTCCGATAAGCATCTGACCCAGAACTTCAGGGAAGCCTTGTCGATGGTGGACGTGCGCATGCTAGGGGCTGCGCGTTGCGCCAGTCCTCGAGCCCTTCGAACACCTCGACCATCGACGCCAGTTTTTCCGTTTCCATGGCTCCGCCAAAAAGCCAGGAAACTACACAAAATCGGCCCCTGTGAACAGGGGCTTCGTAAGTGCGTGATCGTGAACGACATATTTATGAGGGAAACGACAAATGCGTATCTGCGGTAGCCCTGGGGGCTCAAGCTCCCCCGCTTTTCGAGGTTATTGAGGATCCGTCAGTCGGTATCGGCCGGTGTCGATCTTCACCAGGATCTTCTGCGCGCAGAGGCTGCTGATCGTGCGGCCCGCAAGGGCCGCGATGGGGGCATCCAACTCGCTGGCTACCAACACTTCTCGCAGCCATTGCTCTACCTGGGTCTTGGTGGCAACTGTCGCCTCGCGGCGCATCCTAAACTCGACGATCGTGGTGGCGAGGTCCAGGACAGGCACTTCGGTCATCCCACGCACAGTGTCACTCGAGCGCGGAAACTGGAAATCGCCGACCAATGCCGCCACTTTGATCAGCGATTGCCCTTGCGTAGTCGACCGCACGGCGCCCAGTTCGGCCGCCTGCAAGACGATCGCGGAGGTCCTGGATTCGTCCAATGGCGAGACCAGGCAAGTCAGACATTTGCGACGCACGTCATGCGGTGTTGTGGTGCCGCATTCGGCGCAGGGGCGGAGGTAGCACTCAGTCAGTTCGTTACGCACCGGATCGATCCCGGAGATAGGAAGGTTTGTCGATAGCGAGAGCCACCAGCCCCAGAGCTGAACTCCGCGGTTGGTCCACCTGGGACCGCCTTCATAGATCCATCGCCTCCATCGACTTGCGTAGAAAAATCCTTCGCCGAAGATTTCGTGCCATCCAATTGCGCCCGCGAATTTACGTACCTTATTAGCGATGAATCGCGGGTCCGGATCACAAGCATCCTGATCGATCACTCTTGCACGATCGATCTTCTCCAAGCCCCTGCGCAGGAAGTCCGACTTCACACCGCTCAGACCCGCGAGCAATTCGATGGGCACGATGATGTAAGCGCGCGTGGTGGCCCGCCCGAGTGCGCAAGCCAATGTGGTGTCGTCCATGTCGAAGCCCGCCACGACGATGACGACGGGCTTCTCCATGCCGCGATACGCCGAGATCGTGGATCGCGAGGCATCAATTCCCTCAAGCAACCAAGAGAACTGACCGAGCACGATCATGTCCTGCGTCATGACGCCGGCCTTCGAGAGCTCCGCCGTCAGGGCCTGGATGCGCTTGGAGACATCCCAGCTGATGCTTCTGGACAAGTCCTCCCTGGAGGTCGGGCGAGGGCAGTTCACCTCATGCCGGGGCGGTCGCATCTCCATCATCGCCTGAGTGATGCCTCCGGGATTCCGGTAGACCGTCGCCAGATAAAAGAATCGCTCGTCGTAGGTTTCCTCCAGGAATCGATAGGAACTGCCCTTCTCGATACCGGGAAGCACCTGGAGCTCATCGGCAAAGACGAACTTGCGCGCGTTGGCGAAATGGTCGCGCAGCGCCAGATGATCGGCCTCGTTGAGCGCCTGGGCCTCATCGACGATCAGCACCGCGTACTGGCGATCCACCTTCCCATGCAGGGCCAGATGATGTTCGTCATAGTTGGGTTCCCCGAAGCTATCGTCCCTATTCCGAGTGCCCAGGGACTCGCAGTAAGAATGGAAAGTCTGAACAGTGATCTCCCGGCCGAGATGGCTCACTTGAGCGGTCACCTTCTGTGTGATCTGGCGGTTCTTCAGAAGGAAGAGCACCTTGAGGCCCCGGGCAGCGAACTGCTCGGCAAGGGAGCGCGCAATAAGCGTCTTGCCGCTGCCCGAGAACCCCGCGATCAGCCTCCGATCAGTGTCGAGACACAAAGCCACCTGATTCGCCTGCTTGTCGTCGAGTCGAAGCCACAACTGGCCGTCCGCGACGATCTTGCGTCCGAGATGACCGACCTGCACTTCCTGCGGCCAAACTGCGTCAAGGAATCGATCGATCTCAAGGCTGAAGTCGTCCTGGTTCTCGTAGTTCAGTGCGGCCTTCCAGTGCGCCATCAGTTCCACGATGCGCGAAGGCATGTCCCGACGATGTTTCTGCAGGATCAGGATTCCGTCGGGGATAGGCCGGTCGAACGGTACGTACGCGCTGGCGATCTGCGAGCTCTCGAGATCGATGTCTGGAAAGTGCACCGCGTAGCCGACCGGGCACTTCATATGCCACGACTGCAGCATCTCGACGAGGACGAAGGTGTTGTCCTTGACCTGATTCAGGGGATCGATTTCGTATCCGTCACGTTCTTGGATAAATCGAACTCCGGAAGGCTTGTACAACCCCGACTTCGTCTCGATGCAAAGCATGCCCAGCTTCGCATGTAGGATCACGAAGTCCACCTCGCCGGACAGATGCTTCCTGGCCAAGGAGACCCGCAGGTACTCCTGCAACTCCTGCGAGTACACCCGCTTGGTCCTGCCTCGCAGCCAGGGTAGCGAGTGGATGACGGCAAACCCATCGTCGAGTGCCGCCAGTTCCTGAAAGAGGGTGAATTCGCCTTTGCTGCGGAATTCCGCGTGATCGAGTGTTGGAAAAAACCTGGCCATGGAAAGAGGAAACGCTGTGTCGGTTCAAAGTCTTCAGTACGCCGCCGATTGTTTGGGCATGGTAGCTTCAAACGCCTCGGGGCTGAGCTACGATGGACTGGCTATGCCCTGAGGTGCTTGGATTTGGCGACTGTAACAGCGCGCAGCGCCGCCCCGGCCGCGGTTTGGCGTTGCAAGCCTTGGGCGTGAGGGCGGCAGCGGCCGGAGTGGCTCAGCGACGTCGTGGCCGGCCTCGCGCGAGCGGCATTAGGGACGCGTCATCACGGAGGCTCCGCCAATGCGGGCATTTACGAGTACCAATATCCGCTCGCGTGGGTGCCGTGTTGGTGCCACGCTCCCCACCATGCTCCGCTGACTCCCGTCAGCGACATGCCCAGGTAGCCACGATCCTCAAGGCTACGACGCGGTTCCGACCGCGTTGATCACCCAGTTCGCACCGGCATCCATGCGCGAACGTCCATCGGTTTCCGATGGCGATGCCACCAAGCTTTTCCATCAACCCACGCGGGGGTTCCACACCTTCCCCGCCTTGGGTCGGGTGTGTCTCCGCCTCATTGTTTCCAGGAGATTCACCATGACCACTTCCACCGAAAAGTCCTACTTCGATCTGCACATCACCGGCCTCGGGTACCTCAACCGCATTCGCGAAGTGAAGCCCAAGAAAGGCGATGCGTTCCTGGCCTGCGACATCGCGGCCCTGAACGGTCCCAGCGACGACGTCTCGTATGTGCGTTTCGACACGCGCGTATCGGGTTCGGAAGCGCAGCACCTGGTGCGCCGCTGCATTCAGGCGGTCGACGCCGAGAAGAAAGTGATGATCGGCTTTCGCCTGGGTGACCTGTGGACCGACACCTTCACCTACAGCAAGGGGAAGCGTGCCGGCGAGCAGGGGGTGAGCCTCAAGGCTCGCCTGCTGTTCGTCAGTTGGATCAAGGTCGACGGCAAGCTCGTCTACAAGGCCGAATCCAAGCCGACCGAGACCGACGGGCGCGACCCGGAAGTCCCTGTGACATCCGACACGCCTGCCGCGCAGCAAGCCTCGGCACCGGAGCCTTCCGAGCCCGTCGCCGATGCTGCCGACGACGCAGCCGATGCCCCCGCATTGGCCGTTGCCGAGTCGTTCTGATCCGCAAGGCCCCATCCCCGGGGCCTTGTCTTCTCATCGTCAGCAGGAGACCTTCATGATCACCCTCCCCGGCCAACTGGCCATCAAGACCATCCACGGCCGCAACGGCGATTTCAACGTCGGCCGCCTCGCGACTTCCATCGGCGAATTCGTCGTAAAGAACGCCGAGCTCGACCAGTACACCGAAGGCAAGTACGAGGGCGATTTCGTCATCGCCGAGATTCGCCCCTCCACCTACAGCGCCAACGGCCGCATGGTCATCGAGATCCGTGCCCTTCTGGGTGGGATGACGTTGTCCAACATCGACGCCCTGAGCCGCGACGAAGCCCGCCGGCTGAGTCCGCAGGAAGTCGATCCGATCGACGAGGAAGCGCAGGCTCCCGCGCCGGCTGCCCCCCAGGCCAAGCCGAAGGCGAAGCCGCGAAGCCTGCGCGATCCCCTGGTCGATACCACGCCGTTCGGCAGCGAACCGCCCACTGCATCCCCCGAGGCCTCGGCCGAGGCGGACGACGCGGCGCTGTTCGGTGCGCTCTGGCCGCTCGGCGATGTCGTCAAGCTCGACGCCAGCGTTGATCGCCGCGTCCTGCGTCAGCAGCGCGACCGTCTCGGTGCGTTGGGCTACGAGTTCGCTCCACTGTCCCAGGACTGGCATCTCGCCACGACCTGACTCCAACCGCCGCGTCAGCGGCGTTCCACCACCCGCCGGGGTTCCTCCCCGGTGGGGCGGGGGCTCCGGTCTCTTATCCAAGGAGATCGTCATGCAAATCGCATCCCGCTTCGCTTATCGTTCCCCGGTGCTGCGGTCGAATCACCCGCTGTCGGATGACCAGATTCGCACCGTCGCACCCTCCATCTTCGCGGACACCCCGCACGAAAGCCGCTCCGAGCGGTACAGCTACATCCCCACGGCGGCAGTGCTGACCGAACTGCGCAAGGAAGGCTTCCAGCCGTTCATGGTGTGCCAGACCCGCGTGCGCCAGGAGGACCGCCGCGACTACACCAAGCACATGCTGCGCCTTCGCCATGCAAGCCAGATCAACGGCGCCGAGGCCAACGAGATCATCCTGCTCAATTCGCACGACGGCACCAGCAGCTACCAGATGCTGGCCGGAATGTTCCGCTTCGTCTGCCAGAACGGCCTGGTGTGCGGCGACACGTTCGCCGACGTGCGCGTACCTCACAAGGGCAACGTCACCGATTACGTGATCGAGGGCGCCTACGAGGTGCTGCATGGCTTCGAGCAGGTGCAGGACTCGCGCGACGCCATGCGTGCCATCACGCTCGACGACGGCGAGGCCGAGGTCTTCGCTCGGTCAGCCCTGGTCCTCAAGTACGACGAACCTGCCAAGACCGCGCCGATCACGGAAAGCCAAATCCTGCGTCCCCGTCGCTTCGACGACAACCATGCAGACTTGTGGTCCACGTTCAACCGCGTCCAGGAGAACCTCGTCAAAGGCGGCCTGACCGGCCGCAGTGCCAACGGGCGCCAGCAGCGCACACGGCCTGTCCAGGGCATCGACCAGAACGTCCGGCTCAACCGGGCACTCTGGCTGCTCGCGGATGGCCTGCGCAAGCTGAAAGCCTGACACCCCAAGCGGATCGTGCCCATCGCGGCATGGTCCGCCTTATTTTTCTTCGCCGATCTGCGGGGTGGGCTTGAGCTCTCAAAATGACCTGAAGCAGAAGTGCTCATCAATCTGCGGACCAGCCCGGAGTTACTAATCAGCGGACACGCCCATCCACGGTGTGATTGAGCCGCCTACACCTTCAATGCCTTGATCAATTCACGCTGCACGCCTCGTGACGAGCTTGACGAGATCTGGCCCGGAAAGTTTTCCTGATAGACATTTTGCAGGAGCTCATCCATCTCGACGGAAAGCTGCAACAGCCAGTCGCGCTTCTCAGAGGTGTCGAAGATTACGCGGCTTCCGTCGGGAACCCACAGCTTGCTAGCCGCGCTCGGATCCTGATAAAGGGCGTCGAGGTGGCGCTGCGTTTCTGTCAGGACCGCTAGGTCGCTGTACTGACCCAGCCGCAACGCGCTCATGTCTGCGTGGTACATGATGGCAGCAATATCGTAGCTGGAGAGCTGGATGTCGCGGTCGGAGTCGGCCTTTACATTCTTGCAGAGACGAATTGCCTTGCGCAGGCCGCCGTTAATGCTGTCGCAGCGGCAGGCAACGCGCTCTATATGAAGGAACGGCAAGTTGTCGATCGTCTCGCCGGTATTCTTGTTGTAGATCGTCACCGCCCTATCAGCCTGGCGGCCACTGGCCTGGTATTCCTTGGTGTCATACCAGTGTGCGGGCACCACATCGACGGATCGCTGCAGCGACCCGCCTGAGACCCTGACCGCCTTAGCGCCCGTTTTGTCAACCTTGGCCGCAGGAAACGCGTCAACGAGATCCGACTCAACCTGCTGCCGAAGGCTGCTCAGGACGCCACTCGAAGTCATTCGCGACGGGTTCCTGTATCCGCCCCGCAAGGCCTGCACCCCCGCGTTGTTGTACGTGTAGAAGTCCTTTCTGATGGCAAGCACGTCGACATCGCTCACCCGCTTGATGTGGACGTCCAGAGGCACCGAACCCTGTAGCCTGAACTCGGCATCGATGCCTGCTTTAGCGAGGCGGTCGCGCAACTGGCTGGCCACCCGCTCACCGGTCTGTACGCTCACCTCGGTGTATTTCTTCCCGACGGCCTGCATGCCACCGATGGCATACCGAGTCCAGCGCTGGCTTGAGGTGCCGCGCTTTTCCCAGTCCTCCACTTCTGCAGCGTCTGCGGTGAAGTACCTGTTGGACGCTGCTGCGGCCTCGGAAAATGCGACTAAGGAGGGCTCTCCCTTGCGGCGTGCTCGGAGTTGCGAGAGGCGAGAATCGATATCGGAAGTCATTAGTTCCTCTTCGTCCAGTTCATCGTGCCGAAGGTCATCCGGCCGCGACCATTGAAGTAATCGCCAGTCGCCGACCTAAGGTCTTTGGCGATGGTCATGACGGAGCAGCCAGTGTGCGATGCCAAGCCGACGGCGCCGGCCTTGGGGTCGTTCCGGTAGTGATAGAGCAGCACGAAGCCGTCGACGCTGTCGTGGGCGAGTGCGGCAGAGATACTGCTGGAGCCCGACGTCTTGGTGACGAGGCGGATGCGCAACTTGTCCCACGATTGGACAATGGTGACTTCGGCTTGCCAGTCGTACTTGGTGGAACCGTCGCTATCGAGCGTCTTGCCGACGCAGTCCCAAATGCCTGAAATGTCGGGGACCTTCAGTGCCAGTCCGATGCCCGGCCACTTCCACGCCCACTTGTTCAGCACCCAGTAGAGGCAACCGAAAACCGCACCGGCGCCCAACAGCGATAGCAAAGTCGGTGGCACGTTGACGTTCCACCCGAATTTCTTTGCGAGATCGACGGCTGACAGGAGCGTGAACACCAATGCGCCCGAAATGGTGCTTGCTGTAAAGCTCAGGAGCCGGCCGACGTTGGCCCGATTGGCTCCTCCCATCACCGAATATTCGTGTTCTTGTGGGGCGACCATGTGTTTGGATTCAAACGAGGTGGCTGCTAGATGGGGACGCTCTTCGTCTTATCAAGTGTCATTTCACGAAACAACGGTTTATCGTAACTATCGAGGCCAAGCAGGCAAACAAGGGCGCACTGCAAAGCGGTTTTTCGCTACGGCCCATTGATCACCTGCAGCAATCTGCCCCCATGTCCGTCGGCGATGCCGACAACATGCCCAGGTAGCCAAGACCTTCAAGGCTAAGGCGCGTTACGACGCGCAGGTCGTTCTCTTCACCAAGCCGTTCCCGGCGCTTTCTTCCACCCCTTGGGGCAGCGACTGCCCCGGCGGGCCTTGCTGTCTCCGATTCCTTCGAGGACAACACCATGCCTGCCACCCATCCTTCCAAGACGCTGTATCGCATCGACGAATGCCCCGACCTGATGGCCGACGGCTGCATCGGTGACGAGAACGGCAACCTGGTCTTTCTCTCGATCTGGGCGCGCGACACCGCCGTTCAGGAGTTCCTGGCTCGCCTGACCCTCGGGCGCGACGAGCAGGGACTGGACCAGTTCCATATCGTCACCGAGCAGGGCGGCGCGCTTCCGGTCTTCGTCGGCAACGTCGACAACCTGGAGAAGCGCATCACCCGCGCCTACCGCCGCACGCTGTTCGGCTCACTGACGAACGTGTGGCTGTTCGACCGTCGCGCCGTGAAGCCCGACAAGGCCAACGCCAGCGCGCTGGCGCTGCTGCCGCGTGACTCCGCACACCGGCTCGACCGGCTGTGGTCGCTGGTGCGAGATACCTGCCCGCTCCCTCTGCTCGATCACTGGCGCGACATCGTGCTGGAACTGTTGCAGGCGCGATCGATGCTGACCCGTCTTCCATTCGCCCTCGGGCCATTGGAAGGCCATCGGCTCGCCATCGACGTACCGGCGCTGACCCAGGCGCTGGGCGGCCTGATCCGCAGCAACGTGCTCGCCACGGACGCATCCGGGCACCCGATCGCCTCCGATCTGCCGCTCGAAGCGGTGGCCTGATGTCTCCGCACCGGACATGCGCGCGCATGTCCGCTTCCTTCCATCGACATGCCCCAGGAGATTCCTATGGCACTCATGTTCCCGCGGCTCGCCCGCAATTTCGTCAAGAACGGGTACTTCCCCACGGATGAACCCACGCTCGAAAGAGCGCTCGCAGCACTGGCGCCCAGCGATAGGCTGATGTGCATCCTCGATCCCTGCGCCGGCGAAGGCGTGGCGATTGCCGAAGCGGCCCATGCCCTCGGGCGCGGGCAGGTCCAGGCCTTCGCCGTCGAGTACGACGCCGAGCGTGCCCGCCACGCCCGGCAACTGGTCGAACACTGCATCCACGGCGACCTGATGGACACGCTGATCTCGCGGCAGGCCTTCGGTCTGCTGTGGCTGAATCCGCCGTATGGTGACCTGAGCAAGGACGCCAACGGCAACATCGGTTACCAGGGCCAGGGTCGTGCCAGGCTGGAGAAGCTGTTCTACCAGCGCTCGCTGCCGTTGCTGCAGTATGGCGGCGTGCTGATCTTCATCGTGCCGTCATACGTGCTCGATGCCGAGCTGGTCGGATGGCTGACACGCCACTTCGCCGACCTGCGCATCTACCGAGCGGTGGAGACACAGTTCAAGCAGGTGGTTGTCTTCGGTCGCCGGGTTCGCCAGCGCGACCAAGCATCGGACTCGGTCAAAGCCGCGCGTGGTCTGCTTCTGCAGATCGGACAAGGCGACGCCGAAGCCGAGGAGCTGCCGCTCGAATGGCCGTTCCTGCCGTACACCGTCCCCGCCAGTCCGGCCGAGCCGGAACATTTCTATCGCGTGACGATGGAGCCCGAGCAGTTCGCCGATGAAGTCGGCCGGCTGCAAGGGCTCTGGCCGGCGCTCGATACGCCCCTGGGGGGCGCGCAGCAGTCGCTACGGCCACCGGCGCGGGCCTTGTCCCACTGGCATCTCGCCCTGGCCCTGGCCGCGGGTGCGATCTCCGGCGTGGTGAGGTCCAGCACCGGGCGTGTGCTCGTCGTCAAAGGTGATACCCACAAGGAGAAAACCCTCCAGACGGAATACACCGAACGCGACGACGGCTCCGTGGCCGAGACCCGCATCCTCACCGACAAGTTCGTGCCGGTCATCCGCGCCTGGGACATGACGCTGGGCTCGCCCACGTGGGGCGAAGTGCTGACCATCCGCTGATCGCTGTTCCCTGACGGTTCGCCGTCGCTTTCATCCACCCACCGGGGTCACGTCGCCCCGATGGGGTGCCGTGGCCCCTTCTTCCAGAAGGAGAAACCACCAAGGCACTCGCAGTCCTCAACCTCTCGTCACAAGCACGCTTTTCGCCCGGGCAGGTGGTCATGACCGCCGGCGTCGACGAGCTGGTCCGACAGGGCCGGCTCAACCCCACGCCGTACCTGCGCCGCCATCTTCTTGGCGACTGGGGCGACCTGAGCGACAGCGATCGGCGGCAGAACGACGCCGCGCTGAAGTCCGGCGAGGATCGTCTGTTCTCGTCCTACCAGGTCACGCGCGACCTGAAGCTCTGGATCATCACCGAATGGGATCGCAGCGTCACCACACTGCTGCTGCCCAGCGAATACTGATCCGCATCCAGCGGTCTTGCGCCGCTTCGTTCTTCCCACCCAGGGGCATGTCACCGCCCCGTGGGGGAGGTGCATGCCCCATCTCTTTGGAGCATCACCATGTCCCTCGATCTCGAAACCGTTCCCGAAACCGCTGTGCAGGGCGACCTGCTCGAAGCGGCCGCTTCACCCCTCACACTCAGCCTGCAGGACTTCGTGTCCGAGTTCGGCGACGAACTGCTCGACTCACTCAACCGCGCCAATCCTCCGGTCTACACCGGCCGGGTGCGCGTGCATCGGCAACTGATCCTCGCCGCGCTCAAGCGCAAGCTGTTCCCGGCGCAAGCCGATGTGGTCCATGCCGTCACCGAGCTACTGATCGACCGCGGCGAACGCGCCGCGATCGTCAACGGCGAGATGGGTTGCGGCAAGACGACCGTCGGCATCGCCACGGCCGCCGTGCTCAACGCCGAAGGCTACAGCCGCACCCTGGTGCTCTCGCCACCGCACCTGGTCTACAAGTGGCGGCGCGAAATCCAGGAGACGGTGGCCGGGGCCAAGGTCTGGGTGCTCAACGGCCCGGACACGCTGGTCAAGCTGCTGAAACTGCGTGAGCAGTTGGGCGTGCCGGCGCAGGGCCAGGAGTTCTTCGTCCTGGGCCGCGTGCGGATGCGGATGGGGTTCCATTGGAAACCCGTCTTCACCCGGCATCGCACCCGCCATGGCGACGTGGCGGCGTGCCCGGACTGCGGTCATGTCATCACCGACCTCGACGGCGAGCCGGTCAATCCGGTCGAGCTGGAAGCCGAGGAGTACCGCAGGAAGTGCAGCCACTGCCGTGCACCGCTGTGGTCGTTGATCCGTCCCAGAGGCCTGTCCGCCAGCGACCAGTCCTCGACCGTGCTCAAGGCACTGAAGCGTATTCCAACCATCGGGGAAGTCACCGCTCAGAAGCTGATGCAGAAGTTCGGTGACGCGTTCCTCGCGTCGATGCTGGGCGACAACATCCACGAGTTCATCAACCTGATGGACGACCGGGGTGATCTGGTCTTCTCGGACCGCCAGGCGCACCGCATGGAGCGCGCGATGGCGAACATGGAGTTCGGCTTCGGCGAGGGCGGCTACCAGCCGTCCGAGTTCATCAAGAGGCAGCTTCCCCAAGGCACGTTCGACCTGCTCATCGCCGACGAGGCGCACGAGTACAAGAACGGCGGCTCCGCACAGGGCCAGGCCATGGGGGTGTTGGCGGCCAAGGCGCGCAAGACGCTGCTGCTCACCGGCACGCTGATGGGCGGCTACGGCGATGACCTGTTCCACCTGCTGTTCCGAGCCCTGCCGGGGCGAATGATCGAAGACGGCTACCGCCCGACCAAGAGCGGCAGCATGACCTCGGCCGCGATGGCGTTCATGCGCGATCACGGCGTGCTCAAGGACATCTATTCCGAGAGCACGGGCACGGCGCACAAGACGGCCAAGGGCACCAAGGTATCGGTGCGTACGGTCAAGGCGCCGGGTTTCGGTCCAAAGGGCGTGCTGCGTTGCGTCCTGCCGTTCACGGTCTTCCTCAAGCTGAAGGACATCGGTGGCAACGTGCTGCCGCCCTACGACGAGGAGTTCCGCGAAGTCGCGATGGACACGGCGCAAGCCGCGGCCTACCGCGATCTGGCGGGTCGGCTGACCCAGGAGCTGAAGCAGGCCCTGGCGAAGCGCGACACAACGCTGCTCGGTGTGGTCCTCAACGTGCTGCTGGCCTGGCCGGACTGCTGCTTCCGGTCGGAAACGGTGGTGCATCCGCGCACACGCAACACCTTGGCGTTCGTGCCGGCTCAGTTCAACGAGCTGGAGGTGATGCCCAAGGAACGCGAGCTGATCGAGATCTGCAAGCAGGAGAAGGCGGAAGGTCGCAAGACCCTGGTCTATTCGGTCTACACCGGCACGCGCGACACCACGTCGCGCCTGAAGGTGCTGCTGGAGCAGGAGGGCTTCGAGGTGGCGGTACTGCGCGCGAGCGTGGATGCCTCCTGCCGGGAAGACTGGATCGCCGAGCAGCTGGACCGCGGCATCGACGTGCTCATAACCAATCCCGAGCTGGTGAAAACCGGCCTGGACCTGCTGGAGTTCCCGACCATCGTGTTCCTCCAGTCCGGCTACAACGTGTATTCGCTGCAGCAGGCCGCCCGGCGCTCATGGCGCATCGGCCAGAAGCAGCCGGTGCGCGTGGTCTACCTCGGCTACGCCAATTCCTCGCAGATGACCTGCCTGGGGTTGATGGCCAAGAAGATCATGGTCTCGCAGAGCACGTCGGGCGACGTGCCTGAATCGGGACTGGATGTCCTGAACCAGGATGGCGATTCGGTGGAGGTGGCACTGGCGCGGCAGTTGGTGCATTGAACGTTGCTGGATTTGGCGGCCCCTCCGTGGGCCGCCTCTTTTTACTCATTCCGAGTTGCGATAGAAATGAAGGACTCCAATGCCCTTTTCCGGTTGCCTCTTTGAGAGACTTCAGCCCAAGCAGCCAGTTAAAGACTGCCCGGCTCTGAGCGTGGGTCAAATTCTTCTGCGGACCGAGTCGATCTTCTCGTGATCCCCAAGGCTCCCCTTATCAGCTGCTGCGTACTTTGCGACCCGCTTGGCGTGATTTGCTAGCACCGTCCGCCCGCGACCGGGCGACCTCCGTTCGTATGCGATCTACGACGGACGCCAGGTCCCCTTCCACTTCGTGTTCCCAGTAGCGCAAGACCGTCCAGCCGAGCGCGCCAAGCGCGTTCTCCACCTCCCGATCACGCTGCTGATTACGTGCAATCTTCTCAGACCAGAACGATGCGTTGGTGGCCGGGGGCTTGTAGTGGTCTTGGCAACCGTGCCAAAAGCAGCCGTCGACAAACACCGCGATCTTGCAGCCGACGAAGGCCAAATCCGGCCGCCCCGGAACACTTGGACGCACCTTGTAACGCAGTCCGGCACGCCAGAGCGCGCGGCGCAGGACCATCTCCGGCCCCGTATCCGCCCCGCGGACGCGTGCCATCTGTTCCGACTTGGTCAGCGGGTCGAGTCTACGTTTTTTCTTGTGTTGCATCGCATCGACTTGGCGGCTTGAATCGGGTGCTGTCAGCGTACAAATCTTTACATTTGCGTTACATCCGGATAGGATGCCACGCGATAGGCATGAGGGTCAATCAATGGGCGATGTCGAACGAAAGACCGTGACGGTGAACCTGCGGTTCTCTCCAAGGATGAAGGAGTTGCTGCGGATCGCGGCCGAGAGGGAGCACCGGACACTGTCGAACATGATCGAGACGCTCGTGATCAATTACTGCGAAAGCAGGGGAATACCAGTGGAGCCGGGCGCGAAAGGCGCCTCCCGAGCAAAAAAGAGAACTACAACCACGACAAACGAGTGATTCACACGGCAGCCGTCAAGATGAAAAAGAAGTCCAATATGCGCATGGCCATAGATTTATTTTCGGGTTGCGGCGGCCTGACCCAGGGCCTCCGTGATGCGGGCTTCACCGTGGGCGCGGCCGTGGAGATAGATGCACTGGCCGCAGAAACGTATGCCGCCAATCACCCCGAGGTGAGGCTGTTCAATGCCGACATCCGCGACATCTCGGCTTCCGAGATCATGGACGCCTGCGGCATCGCGACGGGCGAACTCGACCTGCTGGCCGGCTGCCCCCCATGCCAGGGTTTTTCCCGCATCCGACTCAACAACAAGAGAGAGCGGATGGACGATCCCCGTAACCGGCTTATTGATGAGGTTCTCCGGGTGGTGGGCGAAATGCGGCCGAAAGTCGTGATGCTGGAGAATGTACCCAATCTCTCACGCTATACCCGCTATCTGGATTTCAAGAGGGATCTGCGCAAGCTTGGTTACGAAATCTCCGATCAGATCCTTGATGTCGCTGATTTCGGTGTGCCCCAGCGTCGCAAGCGACTCGTTGTCCTCGCGTCACGGCTGGGTCGAATCTCACACATCGAACCGGTGAAAAGGCGTAAAACAGTAAGAGATACGATCGGAAAGCTGCCGGATCATATCCTGAGAAATGACCATCTCCACCGCCTGGGTGAGCAGCGCAGCGAACGCGTGCGTCAGTTGATCAAGGCCATCCCGAAGGACGGCGGCAGCAGGACAGCCCTATCCCCCGGACTTGTCCTCAAATGCCACGAAAAGCAGGACGGGTTCTACGACGTCTACGGTCGTATGCGATGGGACGACGTTGCGCCCACCATCACCGGCGGCTGCATCAACCCCTCAAAGGGGCGGTTTCTTCATCCCACGGAAGACCGCGCCATCACCCTTCGCGAGGCAGCGCTCCTGCAGAGCTTTCCGCTTGGCTATGTGTTCTCGCTGCGCCGGGGCAAGTACGCCGCCGCAGAGATGATCGGGAATGCCCTCCCTCCGCTATTTTCGCGCATGCAGGCTGAGGCGATAAAGAGCCATTTGGCCGGGCAGTGACAGGCAACGACTCGGTGGCCGAATGTCAAAGAATGAAGAAATCATCGCGCTTGTCGATACGCTCAAGAACTTCGCCCCGGGCAAGCCGCTTAAGCACTACATAACTCACGCGACATTCCCCAGGTTCAAAAACATTGAGTCGGGAACACGGGTCGATTTCGAGTTCCCCCTCACCGCGCTTGTCGGCGCTAACGGGATCGGCAAGAGCTCGCTGCTACATGCGCTATGGGGGATGCCGTACGGACACTCCACGTCCAAATTTTGGTTCTCTACCGACTTAGATCCCATCGAGGATAGCAATAGGGACCCTCAGCGTTATTTCTACGGCTACTGGCACGAGGGCTTCGGCGGGGTTGTTGAAACTCGGAAAGCACGTATCGGGAAAAAGCAGGACTATTGGGAGCCATACCGTTGGAGCAAGAGCGACGGAATGGCTCCCATGCCAGAGGGTGACTTCGAGGGGAAGGCAAAGGATCGCTGGAATCCTGTTCGAAGAAAGGTCGTCTACATCAATTTCAGGGCGTTGTTTGGTTCCTTCGACCGCTACTTTTACTTCGATGACGACCTTGGCGGAGGAAACAAGCGCGATGTGATGCTGCGAGCGGCGCGTCGACTCAAGACGGTGAAGGATGATATCAAGCAGTCGTACAAGATGGGGCGCCGCGAGCGCATATTCGAGAACCGCGTGCTTAAGCCTTATGAGCTCACCGAGGCATCCAGAATTCTCGGCCGTTCCTATGATTCAGCTCACCTCATTCGGCATTCCCTTTACCCCGGCAATAGAGGTAGAGATCTGAGCGTCGTTTTCAGACGCGGGGCGGAATACTCCGAAGCGTTTGCGGGGAGCGGCGAGATTGCTGCCGTGAGCGCGGTTGTCGACGTCCTGGCCGCAGATGAGTACTCACTTATTCTGCTCGATGAACCGGAAACGTCTCTCCACCCCGGAGCCCAGCGGTCTATGCTCAGATTTTTGCTGGATCAGATCAAGCTGAAGAAGCACCAGATAATTATCTCGACTCACTCGAGCGAGTTTTTAACCGGCCTACCGCATGAAGCAATCAAGGTGTTCGAGGATAACGGAAAAACCCAATCCCGCATTCTCCCCCGTAGCTCTCCCGCAGCGGCATTGAACCGCCTTGGAAGACCGCCGCAGAACAAGCGTCGAGTGCTTGTGGAGGATTCCTTGGCAGAGCAACTTGTTCTCCATGCGGCCAAAGGCCTTGATCCCGGCGACCGCGAGACACTCGAGGTCAAGGTGGCTCCGGGTGGCGCCGAGTCCATTCTCAAGTACTTGGGGCCGGCTGCCATGGTTTCCGGTGATGAAGTTTTCGTCTTGCTCGACGGCGACCAGAAGAAAGTGAAGGAATTCAGCGATCCTGCCCAGATAGCGCCCGCCGAGCATGCGCAATTGGATAGCCGAATCAAGCAGGAGCTCGGATTTGAGCCTCAATACCATATCCAGGGCGGACGCGATGAGGCTGCTCACAAGAAAGCGAAAATCAAGGCCCAACTCAGCTATCTGGCCTGGCTACGCAAACATCTGGACTTTTTCCCTAGACAACTACCGGAACACATAATTTTGGAGGCGTTTGAACCTACTCGACGCCATTCCGATGCGGGCTCGATCGACGCGAAGGCCGCACTCAAGAAGCTACTGTCCGGTAGTGCAGAGATTGAGCCTAGCGCCGAGGAGGTTACCACTCTTGCGCGATTCAAGATCGCCGAAATCCCGCAGGACAATGCCGACCTCACTACAATCCGCGAGTGTCTGCAAAAATGGTTGCATGGCTGATCTCGTGATAACAGAACAGAACCATATCGCTCAATAAGGAACCGACGATGGACGCCCCAGAGACCGATACCGGGTTCCTCGCTTCACTGTTCCAAGATCCTTCGGACGACGATATACGCACGGTAATTGCCATTATCGCCGCGCGCTTCCCGAACGATGGCGCCGTGGCGGCGGAACTGGCGACGATCCTGGCTGCTTCAGGCGAATGCATAACCGTAGACGGGGCAGTTTCCGCCGACGTCGCATCCACGGGGGGTCCTGCGTCGCTAAGTACGCTTCTGACGCCGCTGTATCTCCGTGCGGCAGGAGCGATCGTTCCGAAACTCGGCGTACCGGGTCGGCCAGCCGGTGGGATCGATTGCCTTGGTCAGATCCCCGGCTATCGGACAGAGCTATCCGTTCGCGAGATAGGCCAGATTATCGACGCTTCCGGATACGCCCACTTCCTCGCTAAGGGCCGGATGGCGCCGCTTGACGGGCGGATGTTCAAATTACGGCAGGCCATGAATGCGCAGACCGTTCCGTCTTTGGTGGCCGGCAGTCTTTTGTCGAAGAAGCTTGCCGTCGGCGTCAAGCATGCAGGTCTCGACATCCGGGTCGCTCCTCATGGCAATTTCGGCAACGACAAAATTATCGCTGTAGCAAATGCACGGTTGTTTGTACAGGCCGCACAGACTCTCGGCATAAAGGCGTCACCGGTTCTGACCGATGCCCGCCACCCATACCAGCCCTATCTCGGAAGGCGGGAATCCCTGCTCGCGCTTGACGATGTCTTCCGTGGAGCATGCTCCCCCTGGCTGGGAAGCCATGTCGAGACCTGCCGAACGCTCGCCTTGGCCTGCCTTCCTGCCGACCTTCGCGCGAAGGTCGCAGAGGCATCCCCCATAGCGCTTCGCCGGCACTTCGACGACAACCTCATAGCCCAAGGCGCAGATCCCGACGACTTCGATGCGCTTGTACGCGACACGAGAAAGGCGCACACCGGACACATCCTGGCGGCACACGATGGATTCTGCTTCTACCACTTGGATCTGCTTCGCGACCGACTTGTCGAATGGCAGGGCATGTTCATATCGGAACAGGCACCTTTCCCGGATCCGGTTGGACTCGTTCTTCTCATCCATCCGGGACAATGGGTACCCGGCGGCACTCCGATCGCGACGGTTAGGGCGCCCGAATCATTGATGCCGGACGTTATTCACAGGCTCGACGAGGTAGTCGGCACTCCGAGCCGTCTCCCGCACGGACCCGATTTCGAGGCAATCAATGGCTAAATACTGCTGCTTCTTTTGTCCTTCAAAGGACTATGCGGAAAGGGAATTGGGTGACAAGTTCCCATCCTGCGGGCGCACCTACGGCCTCGTCCTGGACCATCCGCCGACCAAGATAGGCAACTACCGGATCACGAAGCATCTCGGAAGGGGATTCTACGGCGCCGCATACGTCGCGGAAGCCGGATTCGTCGGGAAGAAGTACGTCATCAAGATATCGCCTGTCGCCTTTTATAGTTTTGCGCCGTTCAAGAAGACACCGTTTCTAGACGAGGTCCGATTGCACGCCGAACTGGCGGCCAGCGCGACGCATGCAGTCGACATCATCGACGCGATCCCTGATGAGACCGTCGTCTTTACTGATGACGCCGCGACCAGTATCCCCTGCCACGTCACCGTGCTCGACTACGTCGAAGGCGATCTTCTAAAGGACTTCGTCAACAGCAGGACACCGCCCAGTGCCGCGTCGATCTGTCAGGTCGCAATCGATCTGTTGCAGCTTCGTGCCGAATTGGAGGCTAACAAACTTAACCACAACGACCTGCACTCCGAAAACCTCATCGTCGAGAGACTCCGCCCTGAATCGCGACGACCTGACGCGATTGATCCCATGCTGCAGGTCATGGCAATCGACCTCGGCAGTGTCTCCGACGAGAGCAAGAGTACCGACGACCGACAGGGGGATTTGGGGTTCATCGCAGAGCACGTCAACACCCTTCTCGCCGGGCTGCTCGCAAGGCCGGATCAAATGGAGGACCGGGATTTTCGGGTTGCGCTGGCGCTGCAAGGCATCATCGGCAATCTGCGCGCGGACCCCCAGAACCTTCGCCTTCCAAATCCGGCCGACATGGTCGCTCAGGTTCGAGAATCTTTCTACAGAGCATCACACCACTGGCGACCGTGGATGAATCCGCTCAGCTTGAAGGGATTCGCTGACCACTACAACGCCCAGACACTGGAATCGTGGGATGTCCCCAAGCTGCTGGTTGACCCGGCCAACCGCTGGCTGACCGAGATCACCCGCCCCGGCCCGCAGATCATCACCGGCATGCGGGGATGCGGCAAGACGATGCTGCTCCGCGCGCTGGACATCCACGCCCGCGCAACACAACGGAAGGACGAAACTGCCGAGGCGGTCATCCAGCGCATCCGGAATGATCGCTTTGTCGGACTCTTTGTTTCCGCCCAAAGGTTGCTGGATTTACGGGAGCAGTCGCTCCTCAAGCTTGAATATCGTCTAACTCGGCTCTTCGTCGCCTACGCTCTGCAGGCCGCCCGCGCACTGATGCACCTCCGTGATGTCGACTCAACAGCCATCGCACCCGGAGCACACACGCGTTTGGCTTCGGCCGTCGCTGATTACCTGGAGGGGGTCGATGACTTGCGAGACTCCATTTCCCTTGACGATCTCGAGCAACGATTGCAACGGATTGCCGTTCTCACAGTCAGCGGCGACGAGAAGCATCTTGTCAAGCAAGCCCCCGCCGAGGTGTTCAACCATCTGGCGAGCAGCCTCAGGGAATGCTCGGAGGTGTTTGAGTCTGCCTCGATCTTCTATCTCCTGGATGACGTATCAACTCGATATCTTGAGCTCGACAAGATCGAGGCGCTCCTTTCCGCGCTCCTTTTCCAGAGCCCGATCTGCGCGTTCAAGTTCACATCCGAATGGCAGACGATCGAACTCGGCCTCCGATCACCTGGAAGAAACCACCCGATTCGAATCGATCGCGACCTGACGGTGTTCGACCTTGGTGAGGATGTCTTCAAAACCATCAGTGCTCCCGGCTCCGCAGGCAAGGACTTCATTGCCAGGATTCTTCAATTGCGTGCCGACCTCCACGCACAGCATCCCAGGCAGCGGGATCCGCGGGTGATTCTCGGCGACGTACCCTTGGAACAGGTTGCCAGAGAGATCGCCTCCTCAAGCGAAGGGGCGGGCCAGAAAAAGCGCGTATACAGGGGCCTGTCCTGCCTTACCAGTGTCTGCGTCGGTGACATCGGCGATGTCATCAAACTCTACGAAGAAATCCTTCGCCGAGGCAGTAACGCCAACGCATATCCCATTGAGGACCAAACCCAGTCCGAGTGCTTCCAAGAGATGAGTGCACGCCGGCTCTACGATCTCAACCGGCGCGCCACCTACTCAAGGAATCTCAAGAACCACGCCCTCGCGTTCGCACAAACGGCGCACGACCTGCTGGTGCGGTCATATCGCAATGCGCCGAAGGAAGGAAAATCGAAAGCACGCCTGAGGCAATACTCTTCGATCTACGTCAGGGTCACCGCCGAGGACGAGAACAGCCAGAAGCAGCAGATCGACAGACTTCGTGACCTCATCGATGCCGGCGTCTTCGTTTTCGCCGGCGGAGCGCCGCGCACCAAGACGAAGGACTCCGACCCGATCCTGCAGTTTATTCTGAGTTATCGAAAGATCTATGGCCTGGCCGCATTCATCGGCCTTGCCGACAGGGATCGCTTCGAGTTGTCCGGAGACGACTTGAGCAGGTGGCTAGAATTGGACGATGTGGCCGCCGCCAAGGAGATCCTGTTGCGCAACCAGATCAACGACGAAGTTGACGAAACCGGCGCCCTGGGCAGCGGCCAACCCAGCCAGGAATCCGAAGTCGCTATTCAGGAACAGCCTGTTGTAACTCCCCCCGCGCCGGTACAAGCCTCCGTCCGCAGGACGGCGCCAGGGCAAGCCGATCTGTTCGGCGCATTCGAGAGCGACACAAAGTCTCCGGATCAGAAGGCGTGGGCCGACAAGGTGTCGGTCTCGATCCGCCAAATTTCCGAGAACGAGCTTGCCACACTCCCGGTGAGTTCGGCCCTGGTGGGATTGGGGTTTGAAGACCGCACGCTTGCGTCGAACAGATTCCTCTCGGGAGCACTCAATCCGCAGACCGTACACGCGATTAGGTACCCGGTGGAAGGGCGTTCACAGGATATCCTCAATGCGTGGAGCAAATTGGGGACAACGGTGGTAGAGGCCGCTTATGACGAGGCGCTCGCCGCCCTCCCGCGTCTAGACGGCCTTGCGCTCGTGGACATATCCGGTCTCGCGAAGCCCTTGATCTTCAAGGCGGTCCGCAGTGAGCTGATCGCCAAAGGGCGAGTCCTCGTATGTCACGCGTCGGCCGAGCGACACTATCCGCTCCAAGAAGACCTCGAGAAACTATTCGCCGCCGAACGATCGGACGATCCTGTCGCCTTTCTTGACAGCCTGGCGGAGTTGTTGACTGGAGAAGACGGACCGTACAAGGACATCAAGCTGCTTAATGATGTCTCCGATCCGTCCCGAAACCGCGCCCTGCTTGCATTCGCATCGCCGAAGCACGAACGCCTCTTCTCCCTGCTGGATCGCCGCGAGTTCGATCAAATCGAGATCGTCACTCCGGAGGGAGACCCACCGCACGCCAAGGTGGCCGCATACGCTGCGGAGTTCATTTGTCAGAATTATCCAAATGCATCCGTCACCAGATTCGGAAACGATGATCTGCTCGGGCTTGTCGAGTATCTCGACGCGAAGTATCTGGAAATCTACGGTACGGGCGGAGCCAACTTCGAACTTGGCCTGACGGGCACGAAAATGCAGGCGCTTGCTTCCGCCATACTGAGTTCGGTTCGAAAGGTTTCACAGACTTGGTATCTGAGTCCGAAGAGATTCGACGAGAAGCGGTTCTCGAGCGGCGTCGGTTCGATTCGGGTGTACGACATCCGGATTCCGGGGAAGTAATGCTCATGGTGAGAACTCCCACCTCGGGGCATCTTCGGATCGAACCTCGGCCCCGAAAGCGAAGGGCATCGAGTACCGCCAGAACCCACGACAGCCATCGTGATCTATCTCCATAGCGGGAGCGACATCGACTCCAACACAGGGGGTCTATCGCTGACACGAGATCATTCCGGTCAGCATCCGGTTCTTCTTTAGCCGACGTGGTTCCCTCCCCGTTCCAGGTGGTCGGCGTGGAGTTGCGCGGGGGTGGAGCGGAGAGCGGCTGGCACGTGCAATCCATCGAGGCTCGCGCTGGCGTGTTCCGCGTGGACGGTCAGGTGCAGCACCTTGCCGCGCCGTAGGAGGGGTGGTCATGACCATTCGGCCGCTGCTTTCTGGCGTGCTACTGCGCGCCTCCCTGGGTGCCTCCGCGCAATCTCCGGTGACGAATGCGCGCGTGGTGCCCAGCCAGGTGCAGCCAAACTGAAGCAGGCCCTGGCGAAACGCGACACGACGCTGCTCGGTGTGGTCCTCAACGTGCTGCTGGCCTGGCCAGACTGCTGCTTCCGGTCGGAAACGGTGGTGCATCCGCGCACGCGCAACACCTTGGCGTTCGTTCCGGCTCAGTTCAACGAACTGGAGGTGATGCCCAAGGAACGCGAGCTGATCG